>CAIPAY010000216.1 GCA_903863195.1 uncultured Holophagaceae bacterium | reverse complement strand
GGTCCTGGCTCAGGTGGGTCGCCAGCGCGTGCAGGGCGCGCGCCCAGGCGGGCGCGGCGACCCGGGGCTGGGCTGCGCTCGCGGGGGATTCCGGAGTGGCCATGGGCCATGATGACGGCTTGGCCGCCGCGCGGACAGGGCTCTTCAGGACTGCCCGAGATCCTTGCGCAGGACCTCCACCGGGTCCCCCGGCGTCAGCTCCTGGCGGCCCATGGGCTGGAACCCGGCCTTCTCCAGCAGGCGGAGGGAGGCGCTGTTGCCCGGCGAGACAATGGCCAGGAGGCCCTTGAGTCCCAGGACGGTTCTCCCATAGGCCACGCAGGCTTCGGCGGCCTCCAGGGCGTAACCCAGGCCCCAGAACTCCGGCAGGAAGGCGTAGCCCAGGTCCACCTCGGGCAGCGTGTCCCGCTTGATGAGGCCGCACATGCCCATGGCCGCGCCGGTCGTCCCGTGCGCGACGAGCCAGAGGCCATGGCCGTGGGCGGCGTAGCTGGCCAGGGGGCCACTCTCCAGGTAGGCCGCGGCCTGCTCCAGCGTGCGCACCCCCTTGTCCGCGATGTGCTCGATGAAGGACGGCTCGTTGAGCAGGCGGAGGATGAACGGCGCATCCTCCAGTCGGAAGGGACGGATGACGAGGCGCTCAGTGGTCAGGGGCAGCATCTCTCCAGGGTCGCCGGGAACGGGAGTAAAGGGCAACGGGGTTGTCCGCCACGCTCCTCAGCAGGTGCTCAAGCAAAGGACAAATCAGCCACCGATGAACACCGATAAACGCCGATAAAGACATGATAAAAATAACTGCCAACATCCGTTTTTCACCTTCTGCTTTATCAGCTTTTAATCGGAGTTCATCGGTGTTCATCGGTGGTTAATCGGTTTTTTGTGTCGCCTACGGCCTCGGCGCGCTGCGTTCATCGCGTCTGCAGTTTGGTTTTTAGGCGGAGGCGGCCAGATGACCGAGGGTGCCAAGCCGCCACGCACGGGAAAGTGTCTATGCTCCCCCAGGCGTTTCTTGGCCTAAACTGAGAATCAGTCGCCTCAAGGAGCTCCCGTGACCCTCGCCAAAGCCTATGCCGTCTCCTCCCCAACCGCCGCCCTGGCGCCCTTCCAGGTCGAGCGCCGCGCCGTGGGCGCCCATGACGTGCAGATCGAGATCGCCTACTGCGGCATCTGCCACTCGGACATCCACCAGGTGCGCGACGAGTGGGGCGGCGCCAAGTACCCCATGGTCCCGGGCCACGAGATCGTGGGCCGCGTCACCGCCGTGGGCGCGCACGTGAAGAAGTTCCAGGTCGGCGATCTGGCGGGCGTGGGCTGCATGGTGGATTCCTGCCGCACCTGTCCCAGCTGCCAGCGCCAGCTGGAGCAGTTCTGTGATAAGGGTTCCGCCTTCACCTACAACGGCACCGAGATGGACCGCAAGACGCCCACCTACGGCGGCTACTCCTCCAGTGTGGTGGTGGACGAGGCCTTCACCCTGAAGGTGTCGCCCAAGCTCGACCTGGCCGCGGTGGCGCCGCTGCTCTGCGCGGGCATCACCACCTTCTCCCCGCTGCGCCGCTTCCACACCAAGGCGGGTGACAAGGTGGGCGTGGTGGGGCTGGGCGGCCTGGGCCACATGGCCGTCAAGCTCGCGGCCGCCATGGGCGCGGAAGTCACCATGCTCAGCACCTCCAGCTCCAAGGAGGCGGATGCCCGCAAGCTGGGGGCGCAGCACTTCGGGCTGACGTCCGACCCGGCCACCTTCAAGGCCCTGGCAGGCCAGTTCGACCTGATCATCGACACGATCTCCGCGCCCCACGACTACAACAAGTACCTGGGCCTCCTCCGCCTCGAGGGCGCCATGGTGCTGCTGGGCGTGCCCCCGGAGCCCGCCCCCGTGGCCGCCGGCTCACTGATCTTCGGCCACAAGGTGCTGACGGGCTCCCTCATCGGCGGCATCGCCGAGACCCAGGAGATGCTCGACTTCTGCGCTGAGCACAACATCGTCTCCGAGATCGAGCTCATCCCCGTCCAGCAGGTCAACGAGGCCTACGACCGGATGATGAAGAACGACGTCCGCTACCGCTTCGTGCTGGACATGAAGACGCTGTAGAGGCGCCCGTTCTAGTTCGCAATCGTCCAAGACAAAAGGCCTTTGCCACCAAGGCACCAAGGCACCAAGAAAAACGGCAAAGGTTTCGTTTGCAGTTCTTGGTGCCTTGGTGTCTTGGTGGTGATCATTTTTATTGAATGAATTAGTATCAGCCTCTGCTGCCAGAGGGAATGGCGTAGGTGCCCACGGCGTGGGCCACGGGGTCGGGGTTGCCTTCGGAGTAGATGGCAACCTCCCCGATGGCCAGGGTGCGGCCCACCTTCAGGAGGGTGCAGACGCCCAGGATGTCGGCGTCCGCCGAGGGCTTGCGCAGGAAGTTGATGGTCAGGCTGGTGGTCACCGCCAGGGGTACGATGCCGATGCGGCCCAGGATTGCCACGTAAAGCGCTACATCCGCCACAAACACCATGACCGGTCCCGAGACGGTGCCGCCCGGCCGCAGCTCCGCGATGCCGACGGGATGCCGGACCGTGGCCGAGTCCTTCCCCACCGCCTCGATGGTGCACTTGTTCTGGGGGAACTCGCTGGCCAGGAAGGCGGCCAGTGCTTCTTTGGTGACCATGGGTGAGCTCCTGAGGGGGCGATGTTGCGTCGGGGCTGAAGGGGCGGGTGGGGTTCCTGAGAGTCTGCCCTGAAGGCCCGGCACCCTGCACGGAGATGTTCAGCGCTGCCCTCATCCCTGGGGCCACTGGGTCCGTGGTCCCTGTCACCGGGACGCGAAAGGCCCGGTCCAGGAGGTGGTGTTGTTGATTTAATAAATGATATATTCATAGAATCTTCATACATTATAAATAAATAAAATGTAAAAAAACGGCTAGAAATATCTTCAGGCGACGGTACACTCTGGGCGGTTCCACCTCGGAGGCGCTGGAGAAGGAGACCTCATGACCGTCGACCTCGGCAGCGCCATCGGTCCCTACCGGGTCCTGGGCCAGCTGGGCGTCGGGGGGATGGGCGAGGTCTACCGGGCCTGGGATCCCAAGCTGGGCCGGGAAGTTGCGATCAAGGTGATCCCGGAGACGCTCGCCGGAGACCCGCTCCGGCTCGAGCGGTTCGAGCGGGAGTCCCGCACCCTGGCGGCCCTGTCCCACCCCAACGTCGTGCAGGTCTTCGACGCGGGCGAGCAGGCGGGGCAGCCCTACCTGGTCATGGAACTGGTGGAAGGGGAGACCCTGCGGGAGCGCCTGGCGCGGGGTCCCATTCCCTGGCGCCAGGCCGCAGAGCTGGCTGCGGACACCTCCGAGGGACTGGCGGCCGCCCACCTCAAGGGCTTCGTCCACCGGGACCTCAAGCCCGAGAACCTGATGGTCACGGTGCATGGCCACGTGAAGATCCTGGACTTCGGGCTGGCCTCCCTGCGGGGGGAAACCCGCGTGCCGGTGCCCACGGACTGTTCCAGCGGCGTCACGGAGGCGGGCACCGTCATGGGCACGGCGGACTACATGAGCCCGGAGCAGCTGGAGGGACGGGAGGTGGGCGCCGGGAGCGACCTGTTCAGCCTGGGCATCATCCTGTTCGAGATGGTCACGGGCACCCACCCCTTCCATCGGGACACGCCCGCCGGGACCCATGCCGCGATCCTGGGCGGCTGGCCCGCCGCCGCCGCGGGGGGGGCAGGGCTGATTCCGCCGGCCCTGGGCAGCATCCTGCGGGTCTGCCTGGCCCGGGAGCCCTCGCTCCGGTTCCCCTCGGCCCGGGACCTGACCCTGGCCCTGCGCTACACCGCCTGGCGAGCCGCGGAGGAGCGCCCGGTGTGGAACCTGCCGACCCGGGTGCTGAAGCGCCTGCCCACCTCGGTCGTCGGGGTGTTTCTGGGCCTCCTGGCAGTGGGTGGCGGTCTGCTCTCCTGGCAACGGCGGGGAGGGCCGCCCCCACCGCCCGCAGCGGCCGTGGCGCCGGGGCGCCCCAGCGTCCTGGCGCTGCCCACCCGGGTGCTGGGGGCCGGGAGCGAGGCCTACCTGACCGATGCCGTTCCGACCAGCCTCTCCACCCTGCTGGCCGGCGTAGAGGGGATCGACACGAAGGCGCCTCCCTCCAGCGTGGAGGTGGACAAGTGGCAGGGGGATCTGGCCCAGATCACCGAGGCCTACCGCACCGATCACCTGGTGGTGACCACCATCTCCAAGCAGGGCCGCGTCCTGGTACTGAATGTCCAGCTGGTGGACACGCGGACCTGGAAGGTGCGCTGGGGGCATCAGTACGAGGGCCCCCCGTCCGCCTACAACACCTTCGTGCGGCAGGCGGCGGAAGCAGTCGCCCGGACCCTGACGCGCCAGGAAGGCGGCAGCCGGGTGCCCGCCGCGTCCCGCACCAGCTCCGAGGTGGAGCTCGCCATGGGGGAGGGCCGGCACTTCTTGTACCGCTACCGGGCGTCCTACCGCGATGAGGACTTCAACGTCGCCAGGGGCGCCTTTGAGCGTGCCCTGCAGCTGGATGGCCGCCACGCGGAGGCCGCGGCAGAGCTGGCCTCGCTCCATGGCTGGCATTCCTTCGAGCATGGCGACAGCCAGACGGGCAGGGACGCGCGCCGCCTGGCGGAGAGCTGGGCGCGCCGGGCCCTGGACCTCGATCCCTCCTGCGGTCTGGCCTGGAGCTCGCTGGCCATCGCGGCGGTCCACGGGCGCCGGGAGGATACGGAGCTTGCGGCGGCGTATGCAGTGAAGGGGGTCTGTCTGGCGCCCGGGAAGGCCCAGGTCCACATCGCCATGGGCTCGGTTCTGTCGGGGCCAGGCTCCGTGGGCCTCTTCATCGCCGGGGGCCGGCGCTCCATGGAGCTGGACCCCCTGGACCTCTGGGGCCCGGGCTTTGTGGCTCTGGGCTTGGCCTGGCTCGGGCGGGCGGAGGAAGGTCTGCCCCTGGTGCAGCGGGCCCTCCTGCGTGATCCAGGACACCTCTTCCTCAACCGGGTCGTGCGGGTCTATGTCCTGATCCGCCTGGGCCGCCTGGACGAGGCCGAGCGGATCCTGGCGCAGTCCCCGCGGCCCGTCCCGCCGGAGGTCCGGTTCTGGCTGGCCGCCAGCCAGGGGCACCGCCCGGAGGCCAGAGCCCTCGCGGCACCCCTCCTGGCAGAGTGGCTGGGACCCCGGATGCGGGCCATCGACATCAGCAATGCCGTGATCTACAACGCCCCCTTCCTGGTGCGGGTGGGCCTGCGGGATGAGGCCATCCGCCTGCTGCAGCGGAGCCTTGACATGGGCTCTCCCCCGCCGCTGGACTGGTTGCTGGCGGACTCGGACCTGCAGAGCCTGCGGCGGGATTCTCGCTTTGGCCCGATCCTGAAGGCCACCCAGGACGGTGCGGCCATGGTCCTCCGGCAGCTCGACCAGGGCCGAGCCCGGGGGGAGCTGCCGGAGTATCTCTCGGAGCCCCTGGAGGCCCTGCGGGCCCTGCTACCGGATCCGGGTCAATAGGCCGAAAACAGCGCGCCCCGCAGGGGTGCGGGGCGCGCCGACAGGAGCAGAGATCTAGTTTCGGGGGATCCAGTAGAGGTTGGAAGGCCCCTTCGGCGTCTCCCACGGGGCGCGGGTGATCTCCACGGGGCCGACGGTGCCCAGGATGGAGGGGTCGAGCAGCTTGGGGTTGATCGCCAGCTCCCAGTTGGTGCCGGCGCCGAGGGCGAAGGCACAGCCGTTCTTCAGGGCCGCCGGGGTGGTCCCGAAGGCCGGGATGTTGCTGCGGTGGACCTGATTCACCAGGATGGTCGCGTGGAAGGAACCATCCCGGATCAGGGGATCATTGGGCAGCAGGGCCATCAGCTCCACGCCGCGCATGACCATCACGGACGCGGCGCCGCCCAGGTTCGTGGGGGAACGGAGATCCACCACGGTAAGCGTAGTCCCATCTGGGAGCGCCCGCTGGAAATCCGCCACTTCCTTCTGGCTGTAGCGGGCGTCGCAGACGACGCCATAGTGGGTTCGCCCCTGGTAGATCTGGTTCGCGGCCTTCACGGCGGGACCGAAGTCCTCTGCTGCGAGGGTCAGGGTGCAGGCTGCCAAGGCGAGGGTGGTGAGCGGACGGAGCATGGAACACCTCCACGGAAGGGACCCGGCGGGTCCAGTGGCTGCCGAGCAGAAGGCTTCGGCAGGAGAAGGGTCTGTCGGACGACCTCTCCGGGCCATGAGGGGTGTCTAACGGGTTCATCTGCTAAAAAAAATTGAACACGATGAAAAATAATATTTTTTTTCATAATGATTCCTTTAGCTGGGTGGACCCTCGTTAGGGATTCGTTAGGTTCAGGGCTTGAGAGACGACCTGGTGGTCCCCATACTTCCTTCGCTCCCCTGAGGCATGCCATGAGCCGACTAGCCTTTGGCGGATTTGAGCTGGACCCCACCTCCGGCGAGCTCTGGAAGGGGGACGAGCGGGTTCCGCTCCAGGAACAGCCGCTGCGGCTGCTGCTCTGCCTCCTGGAGAGACCCGGCCAGCTGGTGGGGCGGGAGGAACTGCAGAAGCGGGTCTGGCCGGGGGATGTCCATGTGGGCTTCGACGATGGCCTCAATGCCGCTGCCTGGCGGCTGCGCCAGGCGCTGGGCGAGTCTTCGGAGCAGCCCCGGTTCATTGAGACCGTGCCCCGGAAGGGCTACCGGTTCATGGGCGAGGTGACGCCCCTCCCCGGCCGCCCCCCTCAGCCCCAGGTCTCGTTTCCCCTGCCGGTGTTCCGGCCCCTCTCCGGTGTCCTGCCGCTCCCACAGGCCGTGGCCCCCGGCCGCCGCCGGTGGGTGCCCTGGGTGACGTCCCTCGCGGTGATGGCCCTGCTCGGCGTGCTGGCCAACGGTGTTCTCGCCACGCGCCCCCCGGTGCCGGTGGTGGTCATCTCCCCGCTGCGCAATGAGACCGGGGACGCCGCCGTGGACTACTTCGTGGCGGCCCTGACCCGCCAGGTGGAGCAGGACCTGGCCGCCGCCAAGGGCGTGACGCTCCTGCCGCCGGAGCGGCTCCACCGGCCAGGCGGCGGGGATGGGTCCCAGCCCAGGGCAGATCGGGTGCTCACCTGGGGGCTCGCCCGGGAGGGAGCGTTCTATCTGCTCTCCCTGAGGCTGACCGACGCGCGAGGCCAGCCACCGAGGGAGCAACTCCTGGAGCTCAGCCCGGAGGCGCTGCGTGACGTCCACCAGCAGGTGGCCGCCTTTGTCCTGGGGCAGACCCAGCCCGGTCCCCCTGGTCCCAAGGCTCCGTGAGCAGGCGGACGCTGGCGCTTGGAGGGAACCTCAGCCCCAGACTTTCCGGCCGCCGACCCAGGTGCTCAGCACCTTGCCGGGCAGGCTCCAGCCCTTGAACGGCGTGTTGTAGGAGCGGGACTGGATGAAGGCGCGGTCCACCTGCACCCGGCCTTCGGGGTCGAAGAGGACGAAGTCCGCCGGGGCGCCGGGCTTGAGGCTGCCGAGCCCCTTGCGGTCCAGGTGGAAGGCCCTGGCGGGGCCGCTGGTGAGCAGGGCGATGGCCCGGGGCAGGGAGAGGACGCCGCGGTTGACCAGCACCTCGAGGGCCAGGGGCAGGGCGGTCTCCAGGCCGATGACGCCGAAGGCGGCCACGGGCAGCTCGACCTCCTTGTCGTCCCAGCCGTGGGGGGCGTGGTCCGTGGCGATGGCGTCCACGGTGCCGTCGGCCAGGGCCTCCAGGATCGCCTGGATGTCGCTCTCGGTGCGCAGGGGCGGGTTCATCTTGAAGTCCGCGTCGAACTTCATCAGCTCCTTGTCCGACAGCGCGAAGTGGTGCGGCGTCACCTCGCAGGTGACGTTCAGGCCCCGGGACTTGGCCTCCCGGACCATGCGGAGGGAGCCGCGGGTGCTGAGGTGGGCCAGGTGCAGGTGCCCGCCCGTGTGCTCCGCCAGCACGATGTCCCGGGCCACCATGGCCTCCTCGGCCGCGGCCGGGATGCCCAGGCAGCCCAGGGAGGCGCTGACGGCGCCTTCGTGCATGTAGCCCTTGCCGGCCAGGTCGCGGTCCTCCTCGTGGGCCACCACGGGCACCTCGAGCCAGCGAGTGTATTCCAGCGCCCGGCGCATGAGGGCCGAGTTGGAGATGGGCAGGCCGTCATCCGAGAAGGCCACGCAGCCCGCGGCCTTGAGGGTGCCCATGTCCGCCAGCTCCTCGCCCTTCATCTCGCGGCTCACGGTCCCGATGGGGAAGTAACGGCAGAGCCCGGCCTTGGCGGCGCGGTCCAGCATCAGCTCCGTGATGGCCACGGTGTCGTTCACGGGCTTGGTGTTGGCCATGGCGCACACGGAGCTGAACCCGCCGGCCACCGCGGCCCGGCTGCCCGTCTCGATGCACTCCTTGCGGGTCTGGCCCGGCTCGCGGAAGTGCACGTGCAGATCGATGAAGCCCGGCGTCAGCACCGCCCCGCCGCCATCGATGACCTCCGCGCCCTCGGCCCGTGGGTGGGTCGCAGCCCCGGCACCGATGGCCGCCACCGCCCCATCCGCCACCAGCAGTGAGCCCGGCCCATCGAGACCCTGCGCGGGATCGATCAGGCGGACATTCTTCACGAGGAGGGACATGGGGACTCCAGGCAATAGATCACGAACGAGTCTACCTGCTTCAAAGGCAGAAGAAGAACACCGATGCACTCCGATAACTGCTGATGAACGCCGAAAAATGGGACGGGTGGAGGGCTAACGGGAAAGCCGCTTGATCTGAGGTCTGGTTGTGCCGAAGTTGATCAGGAGGCAGGTCGGCAGATGGGTGGCCTTGAGGTAGTTAAGACACTGGGCCGAGTGGACCTCTTCCAGTGCCTTGCAGGCCTTTAGCTCGATTAGCAGGCGACCCTCGACGATCAGGTCTGCGACATAGGTGCCGATGACCTGACCTCCGTAGTTCACGGAGATGGGGGCCTGCTGCTGGAAATCAAGACCCACTTCATTGAGTTCCAAGGCCAAGGCGTTCTCATAGACCTTTTCCAGGAAACCTGAACCGAGGGTGTTGGAGATCTTGTAAACCAGTCGAATCACAACCTCCGTCAGGGGGTCGTGATCAGCGCGAGGCATCCTTCCCTGTTCGGTGTTCATCAGCAGTTATCGGTGTTCATCGGTGTTCCAGTTCTTGCCCTACTCCATCCGGTAGTTCGGCGCTTCTTTGGTGATCATCACGTCGTGGGCGTGGCTCTCGCGGAGGCCGGAGCCGCTGATCTCCACGAAGGTGGCCTTCTCCTGGAAGTCGGCAATGGAGGTGCCGCCGCTGAGCCCCATGCCGGCGCGCAGGCCGCCCATGAGCTGGGTGACCAGGTCGGCCATGCGGCCCTTGTAGGGCACCTGGCCCTCGATGCCTTCGGGCACCAGCTTGGCGTCGTCCTTGCCTTCCTGGAAGTACCGGTCCTTGCTGCCCTGCTTCATGGCGCCCAGGCTGCCCATGCCGCGGTAGGACTTGAAGGTGCGGCCGCCGTAGAAGATGGTCTCGCCCGGCGCTTCGTCGGTGCCCGCGAAGAGGCTGCCGATCATCACGCAGTCGGCGCCGGCGGCGATGGCCTTGGCCACGTCGCCGCTGAACTTGATGCCGCCATCGGCGATGCACACGATCCCGGCCTCGCGGCAGGCGCGGCTGGCCTCGGCCACGGCGGTGATCTGGGGCATGCCCGCGCCCGTGACGATGCGGGTGGTGCAGATGGAGCCTGGTCCGATGCCCACCTTCACGGCGTCCGCGCCGGCGTCGGCGAGATCCTTGGCGCCCCGGTAGGTGGCGACATTTCCGGCGATGAGGGGCAGGTACGGATGGGCCTGCTTGAGGCGCCGGACCGCGTCCACCACGCCCTGGCTGTGGCCGTGGGAGCTGTCGAGGCAGAGCACGTCCACCTTGGCCTCGGCCAGGGCCGCGGCGCGCTCCAGCAGCTCCTTGCCCACGCCCACGGCGGCGCCCACGCGCAGGCGGCCCATGCCGTCCTTGCAGGCGTTGGGATACTCCGTGGACTTCTCGATGTCCTTGACGGTGATGAGGCCCTTCAGCTGGCCATCGCCGTCGACCACCAGCAGCTTCTCGATGCGGTGCTTCTGCAGGATGGCCCGGGCCTCCTGCAGGGTGGTCCCCACGGGCACCGTGACCAGGTTGTCCTTGGTCATGGCCTCGCTGACCGGGATGTCCCAGCGGGTCTCAAAGCGGAGGTCGCGGTTGGTGAGGATGCCGACCAGCTTGTGCCCTTCGACCACGGGCACGCCGCTGATGCGGAACTTGGCCATGAGGGCCTCCGCCTCGCGGATCGGGGCCGTGGGCTCGATGGTGATGGGGTCCGTGATCATGCCGGACTCGGAGCGCTTCACCTTGTCCACCTCTTCGGCCTGCCGCTCGAGGCTGAGGTTCTTGTGCACGATGCCGATGCCCCCCATCTGGGCCAGGGCGATGGCCATGCGGCTCTCGGTCACCGTGTCCATGGCTGCGGACACCAGGGGGATGCGCATGCCGAGGTCCCGGGCCAGGCGGGTGCTCAGGTCCACCAGGTTGGGATGGACCTCCGAGTAGCCCGGCACCAGCAGGACGTCATCAAAAGTCAGTGCGCGCATCAGAGGCAAGGTCAGCATGGGTAGCCCTTTTCCGGACCCGCTGGCTGCGGGACCTTGCATCCCATGGTCTCACGGCCCGATGCCCTCAGCCAGCGGCCGCTGGCAGCGCAGACCGTCCCCCGGGGTTCCGCGCCAGGGCGCCCAATCGAGGCAGCTGGTCTGCGCCTGGGGGCACCGGGGGCCGAAGGGACAGCCCACGGGGCGATCCTGGGGGGCGGGCAGGAAGCCGGTCTCCCTGGAGGGCTCCCGCCGGGACGCTGCCAGGAGGCGGGCGGTGGTGGGATGCCGGGGTGTTTCCAACAGCCGAGTCACGGGGCCGGCCTCCACGCGCTCGCCGCCGTAGAGCACCAGCAGGCGGTCGCAGACGTCTGCGGCCACCGCCAGGTCATGGGTGACCCAGAGGCAGCCCAGGCCGCGCTCACGGCGCAGCTCCAGCGCCAGATCCAGGAAGTCCTGACGCACGCTGGCATCCAGGGCCGCCGTGGGCTCGTCCAGCACCAGCAGCTCCGGATCGCAGGAGAGGGCCATGGCCAGGCAGAGTCGCTGGCGCTGGCCGCCGCTGAGCTGGTGGGGGAACCGCGCCAGGAAGGCCGGGTCCGAGGGCAGGCGCAACCGGGCCAGCAGGGGTCCCAGCCGCGCCAGGACGGCCCGGGGCGGTTCCTGGCGCTGGAGGCCCGGCAGCAGGGTCAGCTGCTCGGCCAGGGTCAGGAGGGGGTTCAGGGCCTGGTCCGGCTGCTGGGGCACCCAGGCCAGCCGGGCGCCGCGGAGGCGGTCCCGGGCAGGCCCCGGCTGGTCCATGGCCACGCCGAAGGCGCGGACCCTGCCGGCGGTCTGCAGCACCCCCGGCGGCAGCGCCCCGAACAGGGCCTGCACCAGCAGGCTCTTGCCGGAGCCACTCTCCCCCACCAGGCCCAGGCGCTCGCCCGGGGCGAGGGTCAGGTCCAGGGGCCCCAGCAGGCGGACCCCGTCCCTCCGCCGCAGCACCAGACCCTCGACAGCCAGAACCATGGGCCTACGATCGCAGGGAAGGTGTGGATGTCAAACGAGTTCCAAAGATCCCCCGAATAGCCCTTGACGCCCCGCCGGGTGGTCCTACCCTTGGGCAACCCACTCACCCTGCGGAGCCCGGACTGGACCCGCCCTGGCATGGAGGATTCATGGATTTCCTGCGCCCAGAAATTCAGGAGCGCCTGATGAAAGATCATTTTGAATTCCGCAAGCTCATGGAAGAACACAAGTCCGCCGACACACGGCTCGGTGATCTCCAGAAGAAGCCCAGCCTCTCCGCCAAGGAATCCCTGGAAGAGGTCGAGCTGAAGAAGATCAAGCTCCGGGCCAAGGAGCGCATCTATCACATCGTGCAGGAAGCCTCGAAGCGGCCCGAGCAGTAGGCCGCACCCTGCTAAAAACAAAGCCCCGGCAAACCGGGGCTTTGTTTTTTGATGAAAAAAAAGGTTCATCGCGGAATAGCGTGAGGAAAGGGACACCGGCAGTCCTCTGAGACCCTTGTGTTTGTCGAGAACGCAGGGGGAGGTGCCGGTGTCTTGGGAAAAGTGTATCCGTCTGCTCGGGGGCTGGAGTGCCTACGAGCC
>CAIPAY010000215.1 GCA_903863195.1 uncultured Holophagaceae bacterium | reverse complement strand
CCCCCCCACAGACGCGCTCACTTGGAGGCACTCGCATGGACGGCTTGATGATGGCGTTCCCGCTCACGCTCCCGCACCTCTTCCAGCGGGCGGCGGACTACTATCCCGAGGTGGAGATCGTCTCCCGCCGCCCGGACAAGAGCCTGCACCGGACCAACTACGCGGAGTTCCACGCCCGCGCGCAGCAGCTGGCCAACGCCCTGAAGCGGCTGGGCCTGAAGCCCGGCGAGCGGGTGGCCACCCTGGCCTGGAACCACTCCCGCCACCTGGAGGCCTACTTCGGCATCCCCCTGGCCGAGGGCGTCTTCCACACCCTGAACCCGCGCCTCTCCCCGACGGATCTGTCGTACATCATGAACGATGCCGAGGACGTCATCCTTCTCGTCGACGATGTGCTGCTGCCGGTCTGGGAGAAGCTGAAGGCCGACGTCAAGGTGCGCCAGGTGGTGGTCTGGGCCCACGGCCAGGCCCTGCCCGAGGGCACCCTGGACTACGAGCAGCTCATCGCCGCCGAGCCTGCGTCCTACGAGATCCCGGCCATCGACGAGAACCAGGCCGCGGGCCTCTGCTACACCTCCGGCACCACCGGCCGGCCCAAGGGCGTCCTCTACTCGCACCGCGCGCTGGTGCTCCACTCCATGGTCAGCGCCCTGCCCGACGTGCTTGGCGCGTCCTTCACCGACGTGGTGCTGCCCGTGGTGCCCATGTTCCACGTGAACGCCTGGGGCCTGCCCTTCACCTGCACCATGATCGGCGCCAAGCAGGTCTTCCCCGGCCCGCACCTGGATGCGGTGAGCCTCCTGGACCTGATGGCCGGCGAGGGCGTCACCAAGACCGCCGGGGTGCCCACCATCTGGCTGAGCCTCCTCGACGCGCTGGACAAGGCGCCCGCCGGCACCTGGGACCTCTCGAAGCTGAACGAGATCATCTCCGGCGGCGCCGCGGCCCCGCCCTCCATGATCGAGCGCTTCGAGCGGGACCACGGCCTCCACGTGGTCCAGGCCTGGGGCATGACCGAGATGACGCCCCTGGGCACCGTGAGCCGCATCAAGCCCAGCCTCGCGGGCCTGTCTGCCGAGGCGAAGCTGGCGCTGCGCGCCACCCAGGGCCTGCCGGTGCCTCTGGTGGAGGTCCGCGTCGAGTCGCTGGAAGGCCCCGCGCCCTGGGACGGCAA
Source organism: uncultured Holophagaceae bacterium (assembly GCA_903863195.1). GTDB lineage: Bacteria > Acidobacteriota > Holophagae > Holophagales > Holophagaceae > Geothrix. The sequence goes on along the minus strand of CAIPAY010000215.1, from coordinate 440 downwards.
GGCCATGGGCGAGCTCATGGTGCGCGGCCCCTTCATCGCCAGCGCCTACTTCAAGAATCCCGCCGAGGCCACCAAGTTCACCGAGGACGGCTGGTTCCGCACCGGCGACATCGTCACCACCAGCCCCGAGGGCTACGTCCGCATCACGGACCGCAGCAAGGACCTGATCAAGTCCGGCGGCGAATGGATCAGCTCCGTGGACCTGGAGAACGCCCTCATCGGCCACCCGGCCGTGGCCGAGGCAGCGGTGGTAGCCGTGCCGCATCCCAAGTGGGACGAGCGGCCCGTGGCCTGCGTGGTGCTGCGTCCCGGCGCCTCCGCCACGCCCGACGAGCTGCGGGAGTTCCTGGCCCCCAAGTTCGCCAAGTTCTGGCTGCCCGACGCCTACCTCTTCCTGGAAGCCATCCCCCGCACCGCCACCGGCAAGTTCATGAAGATGG
>CAIPAY010000214.1 GCA_903863195.1 uncultured Holophagaceae bacterium | reverse complement strand
GTCATCCCGTTGGTTTCTCCAGGGGTGGACGCGATGTCAAGGATGCCGGCGCGGCGGAACGCGGGGCTTGCGGGGATCGTGAGCGCAGGGAAATGGTCCCTGGTTGACCTGCTCCCGCTACTGGCGTTGAGTCTGGTGCTGGGCTGCCCGTCCAGGCCCGGCGGCAAGGACGCGACGCCGGTTGTCTCGGAAGCCCCGAAGGTCGCTGAAGCCGTCCCCGCCCCCGCCTCGGCCGCCCCCGCGCCCCCAGCCCCGCCCGTGGCGCCACCCAAGGCCAGGGGCCCAAAGCTGGCCCGCCTGGCGAAAGCGCCTGCGGCAGTGGTGCTGCCCGCGCCCCGGCTGGAGGCACCGGCCCCACCCGCGCCCGTCGCCCAGCCCACGACAGCCGCTACCCCCGCCGTGGCAGCGCCATCCCCCGCGCCCGCTCCTGCGACGGCGGCCCAGCCCCCAGCCCCGGAGCCCGCCACCAGGGCCGCCCTCAAGGCCCAAGCCAAGGCCAAGGCCTCCTACCGTCGCCTGTTGGCCGCCTATGGCGCCCAGATGGGCCTCGTCACCCCCACCAACGGTGGCCTGCGCCTGGCGGCCGGCGGCCCCAGCGTGGCGCTGGGCGTACACCTGGTGTGGAACCTGCCGAAGGGCCTGCGCCTTCGGCCGCGTCTCGACTACACGGTGTTCGCCGGGGAGACCCGCACCAGCACCGCGGCGCCGCTGCCCCAGACCCTGAACACCCGCGTGTCGAGCCTGGCCCTGGGCGCCGACTTTCTCGTGCCCCTGGGCTCCCGCTGGAGCGTGGGCCTGGCGGTGTCGGAGCTGCGCTGGTCCGTGGCCAGCACGAACATCGTGACACCCACGCTGGGCGGCAGCATGACGCTGTCGGGGACCTCACACTGGACGCGCCTGGGCCTGGGACCCGTCGTGACCTTCAAGGTGAGCGATCACCTGGAAGTGGAAGCCCGGGCGCTGAGCAGCCACTACGGCTACGAGAACCAGCCCGCGAACTCGGCCACCGTCGGCCTCCTCTGGCGCTTCTAGGGGAGACCATGATGTCCAACCCACATCCCGCTCCCCGCCTCCTGCGCCTCGCGGCCCCGGCCCTGCTGCTGGCGACCCTCGCCTGCGGTGGTGGCAGCCGCAGCACCGGCGACCAGGTGGCCACGGCCAACCTGGTGCTGGCGATCACGCCGGGCACGGCTTCCGTGGCGCCGGGGCAGACCCTGCAGTTCTCGGCCAACACGCCCTGGGGAACCGGCGTCACCTGGTCCGTGCAGCCCGCCACGGGCGGCAGCATCAACGCCGCGGGCCTGTTCACGGCCTCGACCGCCCAGGGCCAGTGCCTGGTGCTGGCCATGTGGAACAACGATGTGCGCTACACCGCCAGCGCGGCGGTGACGATCCTGCCCCCGCCACCCGTCGCCGTGATCACCCCGGCCCTGGTGCAGGCCTCGGGCGTGCAGCAGACCGTCCCCGGCACGGGCATCGCCCACGCCGCCGTGGTGGGCGAGAGCGTCCCCGCGACGAGCGCCGTGGGGAGCGTGGATCCCAGCGTGAAGGTGCGGCATGGGTTCGAGCCGCCGAAGTGAGCTTTTAGAAAAGAGAAAAGAGAACTGATCCAACACGAAGACACGAAGACGCAAAGAAAAGCGAAGAAAGAAAAGCAAGGCAATCAAGCCCGCACTCCCGCAAGCCCTTTCCACCTCAGATTCGCGCAGCGAAGCCGAGCAGCACGCGAACCACCGCCACAGCCGAACCCTCACAGGTGACCCATGCGCCATCCGTTTCTGACTCCCACCATCGCCGCCCTCATCGCCTGCGGCGTGACGCCCTTGCTGGCCCAGGAGCTGCCAGTGGCAGTCTCCGTGGATGCGGCGCCGGCGCCGACCATCGCCTATCAGGGCCGGCTGCTGGAGGGCG
>CAIPAY010000213.1 GCA_903863195.1 uncultured Holophagaceae bacterium | reverse complement strand
GTCCTGCTCGACGTGATGATGCCGGACCTGGATGGCCTGGAGGCCCAGCGCCGCCTGGCCGGCCTCGATGACACGCCGCTGCTGCTCATGAGCGGGGCCAGCGGGGTCCAGGAGGCGGTCACGGCCTTCCGCGCCGGCGCCCTCGACTTCCTGATCAAGCCCATCGAGGCCGAGGCCCTGCTGCAGGCCGTGGAGAAGGCCCTCGCGGTGAGCAAGGCACGGCAGGCCACGAGGGAACGGACCTTGACCCAGAGCCGACGGCTCGCAGCCCTGACCCGGCGGGAGCACGACGTCGCGGTCCGCGTCGCCCGCGGCAAGCTGAACCGCGTGATCGGGGAGGAGCTGGGCCTCGCCCTGCGCACGGTGAAGCTCTACCGGCAGCGGTGCCTGGAGAAGCTGGAAGCCCGCAGCACGGCGGACCTCATCCGGATCCTGCAGGAAGAGGAGCCCTGAGCCTGCGGCGCAGGCTGGTCAGGGCTCGCGGGTGACCGCGATGTCGAGGAGCCGGGTCAGCTCGCGGACGACCTCGCGGCGCTGGCTGTCGGCCTCGTAGAGGGCGGCGACTTTCTTGCGGGCGGCGCCCACATCTCCGCAGGCCTTGCCACGGCTGATGAGCTCCCGGCAGGCTTCGGGCATGGGGCCCCAGCTGCCGCACTCCACGAAGCGGTCGCTGAGGAAAATGAGCTTGGGGATGGCCTCGCCGCCGTTGGTGAGGAACCGCACGAACACCTCCGGGTGCTGCTCCCGGCTGATGTAGCGCACGGACAAGGCCGGCGCGGCCTCGGCCAGGCGCTGCAGCACCGGCACGTGGCGCACCACATCGCCGCACCAGTCCTCGGCGATGGCCACCACGTGCACGGGCCGGGGCAGGGCGCCCAGGAAGCCCGCCACCTGCGGCTCCAGCACCAGCGCCTGGCGCAGGGCCTCCATCTTGGCGCGCAGCTCCGCGGACTCGGCGACGTCCAGCCAGGCCGCATAGTCCAGGCCGGACGCGAAGACAGCCTTCCAGTCGATCACAGGCAGCGTGGCGGGACGGGGCATGGGGACTCCAGGGACAGGGGCGCTTCCGGAACACCGGACCAGGAACTGATTACCACAAAGAAGATCTGAACCACAAAGAACACAAAGGGCACAAAGAAATGCGGGCAAGCAGGCAAGGGGCTTCTCCGCTCTCCCCCGCTCCTCGGCCTTCCTCCGCTTACATCTCCTTGTTTCCCTTCGCCACGCGCAGCCTCGGCAGCAGGAAGCCGGTGCGGGCTTTGTAGGCGGCCCAGCCGGGATGGCGGGAGAGGCTGGCTTCGATCAGGAGGATGTTCGGCAGGAAGACCAGGCCCCAGACCCAGGCCAGCACCAGCCAGGGCAGCCAGTGGCGGGCCAGGAGGGCATAGGCGGCGTAGAGCAGCATCTCGCCCAGGTAGTTGGGGTGGCGCACGCGGCGGAAGAGGCCATCGCTGATGAGGCCCGGACCGCGCGCCAGGGCCGCGTGCTTCTGGGCGTCCGCCGCCAGCATGAGCGCCAGGCCCACCGTGTGCATGGCGATGGCCAGGGCCAGCAGCCAGGGCGCGGGCTCGGGCTGGGGGCCCAGGATCGGCGTCACCACGAGCACCGGGGCGATCCAGTAGGGACCCAGCACCGCCAGCCAGGTGAGGAGGCCGCCGGCCCAGGTGGCGCGGGCGTTCCAGCGGGCATCGGGAAAGGCCGCGTGCTTCAGCAGCCAGCAGAGTCCGTAGGTGCCGTGCAGGGCCAGGTAGGTCCAGGCCGCGCTGCCCCAGCTGCCAAAGGCGGCCATGAGACCCAGGACGAAGAGCCCAGTGCCGCCCTTCTGCAGGTTGATCAGGGTGGCGAGCTTCCAGGGCCGCGGCCCGCCGCCCAGGTCCTGGCTCAGGTGGGTCGCCAGCGCGTGCAGGGCGCGCGCCCAGGCGGGCGCGGCGACCCGGGGCTGGGCTGCGCTCGCGGGGGATTCCGGAGTGGCCATGGGCCATGATGACGGCTTGGCCGCCGCGCGGACAGGGC
>CAIPAY010000212.1 GCA_903863195.1 uncultured Holophagaceae bacterium | reverse complement strand
CAGGCCGAAGCCGAGGCCCAGGCTCTGGAGCTGCCGGGAATCTACCGCCAGCGCATCGAGCAGCTGCTGGAGGACGCGCGCCTATCGGGCCAGCTGCCCGCGGAGCGCCTGCTGGCCGAGGCCGGCGTGCTGGCCGAGCGGCAGGATGTCCGCGAGGAGCTGATCCGCCTCTCGGCCCACCTGGAGGACTTCGCCGAGCGTCTGGCGAAGGACCGGCTCGAGGGCAAGGCCGTGGACGTCTGGTGCCAGGAAGTGCTGCGGGAGCTGAACACCACCGGCAGCAAGTGCAAGCGCATCGCCATGACCCGCGCCGTCATGGAAGCCAAAGGCGCCCTCGACCAGATCCGCGAGCAGGCCGCGAACCTGGAGTAGCGCTGAGTTTGGAAAAGACAATAGATCCAACGCGATATTTCATTTTGTCTCGCGTATCGGCGCAGCCGATACCGAGAAGACGCTAAGAAAAGCAATCAAGCGAGTGCCTTCGTGGGGCGTCCTTCATCATGCTTTCATCGGTGTTTATCGGTGTTCATCGGTGGCAGAGAAACGTCTTTGCACTTATCCCCTTCATCCCCTGCATCCCTGTTTCAAGTGCTTTTTTGACGGGGATAAATGGGATGGACGGGGATGACTGCAATCTGGTTTGCAGGTTTGCAGATGGTGATCCTTTTTCGTTGGCCGAAAATTCGGGATCACAGCCCCAGCGGGTCGTAGGGCAGGTCCATGGCGCCCTGCCAGGCGCCAAAGAGGCGGGTGCGGGTCCAGTCGGCGGGGTCGGGGCGGAGACGACGCAGGCGGCGGGAGAGGAACCACACGGTGCCACCCTTCAGGTGCAGCTCGTCGTAGGGCGCCGTGCGGGCCTTGGCCATGTCCGCCGGGGCCATGCCCCCGGGGAAGGCCGCCCAGGCCCAGCGTCGCGAGCTCAGGCCAGCCGCCCAGGCACCACTCTCCAGCAGGGCCGGATCCGAGACGACCGTGACCGCCGCGAGGCCCGCGCGCCCCAGCACGAAGCCGTCGAAGCGGGTCAGCGTGGCGCCGCTGCGCACGAAGGGGCCGCTGCCCGGCACACGCCAGTCAAGGAAGGCTGTCGGCAAGCTCGCGGGCCGGGTCTTGAAGCGCAGCTCCACGGTGGCCGGATCAAGGGCACTCCCCTTGCCGCCTAGGCTCGCCACTTGTGGAGCGACGGCGGCCAGCAGGCGGGCGGCATCCAGGGTGGACCCGTCCTGCAGGCGCCAACCCGGCCGCACCGTGAGGCGCCAGCGGCGGCCATGGCGGGAGACGGCGGCCTCGCTGACCAGCAGGCCCGCCAGGCCGTCCGGTCCCTTCTCCAGCAGCGGGAGGTCCGACTGGGCGGCCAGCAGCGCCTCGACGCCGGGTCCGGCGGGCAGCAGCACCTCGGCGCGGGCCAGCTCCTCCTGGAACTCCGGCGCCGCCGGGACGTACAGCTTCCGGCCATCGGCGAGTGGAACCGGCTCCAGCCCGTTCTGCCAGGCCAGCCAGGCCCCCGCGCCGAGGCCCAGGAGCAGCAGTGCGGCGAGGGCGAGGCGCAGCTTCATGGTCAAGCCGAGCGCAGGGACTGGGCCGCGGGCTCCAGGCGGCGCAGGGCCTCCTCGATGTCCTCGGCGGTCAGGTCGCGGTGGGCGATGAAGCGGATGGCGCTGCCCACGGGCAGGACCCGGACGCCGACCGCCTCCAGGGCCGCCAGGGCCCCGGGCGCGTCGGGCACGGGCACCAGCAGGATGTTGGTCTCGGGGACCGGAGCGGCGATGCCGAAGCCGCGCAGGCCCTCGGCCAGCCGCTGGACCTTGGCGTGGTCCTCGGCCACCCGCGGCAGGTAGTCCAGGGCCACCAGGCCCGCGGCGGCCAGGACCCCGCCCTGGCGCACGCCCCCACCAAGCATCTTGCGGAGGCGCCGGGCCTCGGTCATGGCCGCGGCCGAGCCGACCAGCAGCGAGCCCACGGGCGCGCCCAGGCCCTTGCTGAGGCAGACCTGCACCGTGTCCACGCCAGCAGTCAGCTCGGCCAGCGAACAGCCCAGGGCAGCGGCGGCATGCCAGAGCCGCGCGCCATCCAGGTGCACGGCCAGACCCGCAGCCTTGGCGGCGGCCACCAGAGCCCGGTGCTCGGCCACAGGCGTCACCGTGCCGCCAGCGAAGTTGTGGGTGTTCTCCAGGCAGAGCAGCCGGCTGCGCAGGGTGTAGTAGGGGCCGGGCGAGCCCGCGGCCTTCGTCACCTGCGCGGGGGTGGGCCGACCGGGCCCGCCCTCCCAGGCCAGGGCCTCGGGCATGCCCCCGGCCAGCCAGGCGCCGGTGCCCAGCTCCGAGCCCAGCACGTGCGCCTGGGCCGGGGCCAGGAAGCGGTCTCCGCGCCGCAGGTGCAGCAGCAGGCCGATGAGGTTGCCCATGCAGCCCGAGGGCACCCACATGGCCGCCTCGAGGCCCAGCAGGTCCGCCACCCGGGCCTCCAGAATGGCCATGGTGGGGTCGCGCTCCAGGACATCATCACCCACCTCGGCCGAAGCCATGGCGGCGCGCATCTCCGGCGTGGGTCGGGTCACGGTGTCTGAGCGGAGGTCGAGGGGTCGCATCAGAAGATTCAATCATGCCCCGGGGGCAGAGCGGGAATCCTGAAGCCTCTGGCACACTGGTTCTTTGCGCCGGAGTCCGAATGCACCTGTTACACGCCATCCTCCTGGGATTGATCCAGGGCCTGACGGAATTCCTGCCGGTGTCCTCCACGGCGCACCTGACCCTGGCCGAGCACCTGATGTTCCATGGCCGGCCCATGCCGCTGGCCTTTGATGTGCTGCTGCACCTGGGCACCCTGCTGGCCCTGATGGTCTACTTCCGGCAGGAGCTGGTCCAGATCGTCATGGGCTGCCTCGGCCGCGACAAGGCGGGCCGCCGCCTGGCCTTCATGCTGTTCCTGGCCATGATCCCCACGGGCATCTTCGGCCTTGCCACCAAGGGGGTGAAGGAAGCTGCGAAGGAGCACCTCTGGGTCTACGGCGTGGGCCTGCTCGGCACCTCCCTGTTGCTCTACCTCGCCAACACCCTCAGCCGCCAGCGGGTGAACCTCAGCGACCAGGATGTGGCGGGCCGGGACCACCATGACCTGCGGGCCATGGACGCCCTGGCTGTGGGCACCATCCAGGGTCTCGGCGGCGGCTTCGGCCTGTCCCGCTCGGGCTCCACCATCTCCATCGGGGTCTTCCGCGGCCTGAAGCTGCCCGCCTCGACGCGGTTCAGCTTCCTCCTGGGCATGCCCACCATCGCCGCGGCGGCCCTGGTCGAGCTGCGCGGTCTGTTAAAGCCCCTGCTGAGGCACCAGCCCCTGCCCCCGGACCTTGCCTTTCCCGCCGGCTCGGTGTCCCCGGTGCTGCTCTGCGTCGCCGGCGTGCTCACCGCCGCCGTCTCCGGCTACCTGGCCATCGGCCTCCTGGACCGCTTCACCCGGAAGCCCCGGCTGAACGGCTTCGCGGTCTACTGCCTGGGCCTCGGCCTGGTGATGCTCGTGCTGGGGACCACGGGCGCGCTGAACCACCACTGACCGCCGGAATCGGACCACTCGCCTGCCGGGACTTCCCACCCGCCGGGGAGTTGTTACGGGCTACGTGATGCCGCTTACACTGGGAGCTTCCACCCGGAGGTCGCAGTGATCCAGCTGAACGAGGTCCACAAGTCCTTCAGCGTAAAGGACCGCAAGACCCGCACCACGAAGCGGATCGATGCCGTCCGGGGCATCTCCCTCACGGTGCAGCCCGGCGAGATCTACGGCCTGCTCGGGCCCAACGGCGCGGGCAAGTCCACGACCCTCCGGATGATCGCGGGCCTCATGGACCCGGACGTCGGCAGCATCGAGGTCTGCGGCATGGACACGCGCCAGAAGCCCGAGGCCGTCCGGGGCTGCCTGGGCTACCTCAGCACCGACATGGGGGTCTACACCCGCTTCACCCCCCGGGAGCTCCTGCGGCTCTTCGGCGAGTTCCAGGATGTGGACCCCGCCGTGGCCGAGCGCCGGGGCCTCCACCTGCTGGGCAAGCTGCAGCTGGCGGACTTCGCCGACGTGAAGATGGAGGGCTTCTCCTCGGGGCAGAAGCAGAAGGTCAGCATCGCCCGCGCCCTGCTCCACGATCCCAAGGTGGTGATCTTCGACGAGCCCACCACCGGATTGGACGTGCTCACGGCCAAGACGGTCCTGGACCTGCTGCGCATCATGCGGGAAGAGGGCCGCACGGTGATCGTCAGCACCCACGTCATGCCCATGGTGGAGGACATCTGCGACCGGGTGGGCATCATCTTCGACGGCAAGCTGCACGGCGATGCACCACCCCGGGACCTGCTCAAGAGCCGCAACGCCAAGACCCTGGATGAAGTGTTCTTCCAGCTGGCGGCTGAGTCTGAGGGAGGCAACTGATGCGCGGCGCCCTGCTCATCGCCAAGAAGGAGTTCCTGGAGCTCTCCAAGGACCGGAAGACCATGTTCTTCGCGTTCGTCCTGCCCTTCCTGCTGTATCCCGCGATCTTCGGCATGATGGCCAAGATGGGCAAGCGGGACGAGGCCCAGAACCGCAACAAGGCCAGCCGCGTCTATGTCTCGGACCCCTCCCACATCCTGGACGGCGTCATGGCCTCGGACCCCAAGCGCTTCGAGCGGGTGGCCCGCCCCGAGGGGGACCTGAAGCAGGCCATCCGCGACCAGAAGCTGGAGCTGGCCCTGGAGATCGCCGCCACCGCCGCCACCTCGCTCCAGAAGCAGGAGACCTTCACCGTCAGCGTCATCGTGGACGAGAGCGAGCGTGCCTCGGAGATCGCCCTCAAGCGCTTCAAGGAAGCCGTCCGGACCCAGGAGCAGGCCTGGGTGCAGGGCCGCCTCCAGACCCTGGGCGCCTCGGCCCAGCTGGCCGAGCCCCTGAAGCTGGACGTGAAGAACGCGGCCGACATCACCCTGGAGGTGGGCAAGGTCATGGGCCGGATGCTGCCCTACCTGCTGATGATCATGATGTACGCCGGCTCCATGCAGCACGGGATCTACGCCACCGCCGGGGAGAAGGAGCGCCACACGCTGCTCAGCCTCATGGCCACCCGCCTGCCCCGCAACCAGATCATCCTGGGCAAGCTGCTCTACATCTTCAGCATCGGGGTCATTGCCGCCCTGCTGAACCTGCTGAGCATGGGCCTCTCCGTGGCCACCGCCAGCAGCGGCGCGGCCGGGTCCATGCAGGCGGTGGCGGCCATCGCCAACCCCATGACGCTGGGCCTCACTTTCCTGATCATGGTGCCCCTGGGCCTCTTCTTCTCGAACTTCATCCTGCTCATGGGCATCCAGGCCCGGAACACCATCGAGGCCGGCAGCGCCATCACGCCGGGCATCTTCCTGGTCATGTTCCTGGGGATCTTCACCATGGCGCCGGGTGTGGACAAGATGGCCTTCCTCACCTACGTGCCGGTGGTGAATGTCTGTCTGGCCCTTCGCAAGCTGTTCAGCCAGCAGTTCAGCTGGCTGGAATACCTGGTGGCCTTCGCCATGACCGTGGGCCTGGCGGCGATCATGACCATGGTGTCCACGCGGATGCTGAACCGCGAGAAAGCCCTGTTCAAAGCCTGATTCCGGCCCCGGGTGCCGGATTTGCCCAGGGAAACCTGTCACTCTATAGTTTCTTCAAGGCTTCCAGAGGATCCCGCATGGCAACGAAGGCCAAGACTGAAACTGCTCCCAAGTCCACCCCGGTGCCGGCCCAGGCCGCGCCCTCCCCGCTCGCGACCGCGTTCGCCAAGGCCGTGAAGCTCGTGGACACGGGCAAGTACCCCGAGGCTGTCAAGGCCCTGGAGGCGCTGGTGGCCGAGGCCCTCGAGGCCGGTGACTGGGCCGTCAAGCGCCGGGCCCAGGTCTACCTCCTGCTGGCCCAGGCCAAGGTCACACCGCCCGCCGTGGTCACAGAAGATCCCCTCACCGAGATCCAGGCCTGCCTCAACCGCCACGCCACGGACGAAGCCGTGAAGCTGGTGGACAAGGCCCTCAAGAGCCACCCCGCCGTGGGCTCGCTCCACTACCTGCGGTCCGTGGCCTTCGCCCAGACCGAGAACGTCGAGGAGTCCGCCCAGAGCCTCAAGAAGGCCATGGAGCTGGATGCCAACTTCGTCTTCCAGTGGCACATGGAGCCTGACTTCAACGCCATCCGGAAGTCCCCCCTCTTCGCCTTCACCGAGAACCGCTAGCTCCGGCGTTCCACGGCCATGGCCGCTCGCTCCCAGGGTCTCGATCCCGAGCAGCCGCTGCGCGTGGTGGCTCTGGGGGGCGGCACGGGGCTGGCCTCCCTCCTACGCGCCATCAAGCGGGAAGCGGGCCGGGTGCGCGAGCCCTGGAAGCTGACGGGCATCGTCACGGTCTCGGACAACGGCGGCTCCTCGGGGCGCCTGCGGGAAGAACTCGGCGGCATCCCCCCGGGGGACCTGCGCAACTGCCTGGCGGCCCTCACCCTGGAAGACTCCGCCCTGACGGACCTGCTGAACTACCGCTTCAAGAGCGAAGGCAGCCTGTCCGGGCACTCCCTGGGCAACCTGATGCTCTGGGCCTTGGCGGATGTGACCGGCGACTGGGTGCGCGCCATCCGCAAGCTCTCGGGCGTGCTGGTCACCCTGGGCAGACTGTTCCCTTCGACCACCGTGCCCGTGACGCTGGTGGGCGAGGACATGGAGGGCCGCCGCTACATGGGGGAGGTGGCCGTGGGCTCCAGCCACCAGCCCATGGCCCGGCTCTGGCTGGAGCCCAACGACGCGGAGCCCCTGCCCGAGGCGGTGCTGGCGCTGCTGCGCTCGGACCTGATCCTCCTGGCACCCGGCAGCCTCTACACGTCCACCATCCCCAACCTGCTGCTGCCGGACCTCCAGGAGGCCCTGGAGTTCTCCCGGTCGCCAGTGATCTACGTGGCCAACCTGATGACCGAGCCCGGCGAGACCGATGGCCTGGACCTGGAGAGCCACGTGGCGGCCATCTCGGCCCTCGGCCGGACGGGGATCTCGGCCATCATTGCCAATGAGACCCCCCTCTGGCCCGACATGCTCGCCCGCTACCGGCGGGAGGGCGGGGAGCCGCTGACCGCCGAGCGGGATGAGATCATGGGCATCCCGGTCCACCGCTTTCCCCTGCTCGATCCCGAGTCCCCCATGGCCCGCCACCACCCGGACCTGCTGAACCAGGCCATCCGGGCCACCCTGGGGCGGCTCTGACCCCCTCTTGAAAGTCCCCAAGCTGCCGATAAAGATATCTGGACAGCTGGGCATTGCCTTCTTGGACAAAATTTGGTCTCATGACAGATTACAATTCACAAATCAGCCTTGATCGAATGGGGGACTGGCATTGGCGCTAAGCGGTGATCTGGCGACCATGAGCCTGGAAGACATCTTCCAGTGGCTGGCTGTGGGCAAGAAGACCGGCGTGCTCGAGCTCAAGGGATCCCTCCACACCAAGCGCGTCGCCTTCCACCAGGGGCGCATCACCAGCATCTGGTCCTCGGATCCGCGCGAATACCTGGGCCAGTATCTGCTCGCCTACAACCGCATCACTGAAGAGCAGCTCCGGGACGCCCTGGCTACTCAGGAGGACGAGCAGCAGCTGCTGGGCCGGATCCTCATCAACCGGCAGCTCGTCACCGAGACGGAGATCCGGCGCATCGTCCAGATGAAGGTGGAGGAGAGCATCTACGACACCTTCCTCTGGAGCGTCGGCAGCTTCGAGTTCCACGACGGCGCCAGCTCCCACCAGAAGAGCATGCTGCTGAGCCTGGACGTCACGGGCATCGTCCTCGAAGGCGCCCGCCGCCTCGACGACTGGCAACGCATCCGCAAAGTCATCAAGGGCGGGGATGCCATCCTGGCCGCCATCTCCGAGGCCATCGCCGAGCGCCTGCCCCTGGCCACCGAAGACGCCAACATCCTGTCCCGCCTGGATGGCCACCGGCGGATCGACCAGCTGGTGCTGGAGATGCGCTTGCCGGAGTTCAAGATCAACAAGCTGCTCTTCGACCTCCACGAGCGGGGCCTGGTGCGCATCATCAACCCCGGCGGCAACCTGGGCGAGAACCCCAGCCTGCAGTTGCAGCGCGCCCGCGCCCTGGTTGAGAAGCAGAAGCTGCAGGAGGCCCAGGAGGAGCTCCGCCGCATCCTCAAGGATCAGCCCCGGCACCTCGACGCCAACAAGATGATGGCCGTGGTGCAGGACATGCTCCAGGAGAAGAAGCCGGATCTGGATCTGGTGCCCGAGCTGGCCATGAGCCTGGATGAGCTGACCAACACCGACCTCGGCCCCAACGAGGCGTTCCTGGCCACCCGCGTCAACGGCCTCTGGACCATCCGGGACATCCTCTCCATCGCGCCTTTCGAGCCGGACGAGTGCCTCGGCATCTTCTCCAAGCTCCTGAAGCGTGGGATTCTCAAGGCTACGAAATCCGCCCAGGGAGGCGATCAGCTGGGAGCCTCACGCTGAACCTCCCGCCCCAGGAGGTTCCATGCGCTTCACCGTCGCCCTGCTGCTGCTCGCCCTGCCCCTCACTGCCGCCAAGAAACCGACGGTCCCCCAGCTGCAGGCGCAGGTGAATCAGCTCACCGAGGAGCGAGACAGCCTGAAGCAGCGCCTCGCGGCCACCGAGGATCTCCAGCAGGAGCTCATGGCCGCGCGGAAGTCCCGGGACCTGGCCAAGGCCGAGGCTGAGGCGGCGCGCAAGGAGGCCGACCAGCTGCGGGCCTCCCAGCGGGAGAACCAGGAGGGCGGCGATGCCATCGTCAAGGACCTCCAGGCAGCCCGACAGGCCGCCGAGGCGGCCAAGGCCGAGGTGGCCCGCATCAAGGCCGAGAACGAGTCCCTGCAGCGCAAGGCCAGCACCGTGCCCGTCGAGGGGGACCTGGTGGTCCTGGGCGAGGATCTGACGCCCGCCCGGGCCATCAACCTGAACCGGATCACCCCGCGGCTCAAGTCCTCCCGCCTCTTCGGCACCCGCCCCAAGGGGGTGGTGGTGGTCAACGTCCTCATCAGCGAGAAGGGGGACGTGCTGGCAGCCCGGCTCATCCAGGGGCTGCCCGGCGACACCCCCGAGGCCCGTGAGGCCGACGAGGCCTGCCTGGAGGCTGCCAAGCGCATCGTCTTCGACCCCGCCTGCGCCAAGGACGGCAAGACCCACTTCAAGGTCTGGCAGGGCGTGGGGTTCTTCCTGGACTAGCCCTAGCCCTGGCGGCGGTGGCTCTCACCCCAGGGGCTGGGTTCGCCCATACCCCAGCGGGCCTCGTACCAGGCCTTCTCCAGGCACAGGCCCTCGGGCGGGGCGGTGAGGCCAGCCCGGCGCCGGTCCAGGGACTGCAGCACCTGGGCCAGCGAGTCCGGCAGGCGGCGGCCCCGGCCCACCTCCACCAGCGTGCCCGCCATGATGCGGACCTGGTGCATGAGGAAGCTGCTGCCCTCGAAGACCAGCTCGGCGCCGCCCTCCACCGGGGTGATCCCGATGCCGTGCAGCGTCCGCACCGGCGTCTGGGCGGCACACTCCGCACAACGGAAGGCCGAGAAGTCATGGGTGCCCAGAAGCGGCGGGACGGCCGCGGCCATGGCGGCCAGCTCCAGGGGCTGGGCCTGGTGCACGTGCCAGCGATAGGGCGCCTGTAGCGGGTCCGCCGCGGGTCCGAGGCCCAGCCGGTAGACATAGCGCTTGGCGACGGCGTGCTGGCGGGGGAAGAACCCCTCGGGCGCGGGGCGGACGGCCATGACCCGAAGGTCCGCCGCCAGATGCGCGTTCAGGGCTGCGAGGAGCCGGTAGGGATCCCAGGACCGCGCGGTATGGATGAGCACCCCCTGGGCCCGGGCGTGGACCCCGGCATCCGTGCGGCCCGTGCCCTGGGGCATGGGTGCCTCGGGATCGAAGGCGCGAAGCGCCTTCCAGAGATCCCCCTGGCCGCTGCGCAGCGAGGTCTGGATCTGCCAGCCGTGGAAGCCGGCGCCCGCATAGGCCACGGTGAGGAAGTAGGGGTGGGACATGGCTCCATCTTAGAGTGCCTAACTACACCCCGCGGTGCCGCGAGGTGTTGTTAGGCACTCTCAAGGGGTCCGAGGGACCGCCGCAGCGAGGCCCGGACTGGCGGAGGCGACCCGGGGGACACCCGAGCCGCGGTTCTACGGGGATATACGCGATCCACGGGCATTTAGAACAAGCATTTGCGGGCTTCTTGATGTTCCATGGGCCGAAGAAGCCACCAACCACGCTATTCCCTGAATTTTTTTACAGAAAAAGCCTTGACCCTATTGGGTCTGCGGCGTAGCTTTTTTGCAGTTTATGAAACGCAGGATTCATGCGCCTCTGCGGGCCACGGCTCCCTGAAAACCTAGCAAACACGGACGTCTCCCTCCCGAGCGAATCCGTTTCTCTCAACCCGGGGGCACAGACCCCCAATTTTGGAGGTTTCCATGAACAAGAATGATCTCGTCAAGGACGTCGCCGTCAAAGCCAAGATCACCAAGTCCCAGGCCGCCGCCGCCCTGGACCAGGTGCTGGGTAGCATCGCCGCCGCCCTCCGCCTCGGCGACAAGGTCACCCTCGTGGGCTTCGGCACCTTCTCCGTTGCCGCCCGCGGCGCCCGCACCGGCCGCAACCCCCGCGACAACAAGCCCATCAAGATCGCTGCCAAGAAGGTCGCGAAGTTCAAGCCCGGCAAGAAGCTGGCTGACGAAGTCAACGGCAAGGGCAAGAAGAAGAAGTAGCATCCAGCCTTCCGGCCAGAGGCCGGAACCACGCCACAATGGGGCCTGTTCTGACAGGTCCCATTGTTTTTCTATGAGTGTTTTTTGAGCTTTATTTTGACACTTTCCTCAGAATGTTCCTTCCCTAGGCTTTCAGAGCCTCTCGAGGGCTTTTGATTCGAAAAATGCCAAGTTCAGTGGCTTTCAGCCTCCCTGGGGGAAACCGGGCGGAATTCAGGCTGGATCGGATCTCACCCGATGAAGGGGGCATCTGGTGAGGAATGCATGTCTGAAGAAGAAACCCCCAGCCCGAAGAAAAGCATGATGAAGCTGATCATCATCGCCGTGGCGGCCCTCGTGGTGCTCGGCGGCGGGGGCGGCGGCACCTGGTACTGGCTGAAGAAGCGGGCTGCCGCCAAGGTGGCCAAGGCAAAGGCGGAAGAAGAGGCCAAGGCCCAGGCCGGGTCGCCTTCCGAGGATCCCCATGCGGCCGAGGACACCGATACCTGCGAGGAGACCGGGGAGAAGAAGGAGGGCAGCGGACACGGAGGCGCGGAGGCCTCACCCGTCATGGTCCTGACGCGCACCGTCAACCTCACCGGCCCCCGGCGCAATGCGTTCCTGCGGTGCGAGCTGAACGTCCTGTTCTGCGATGCCGAGCTGGGCAAGCTGGTGTCCGGGGACAAGCCCTCGCCGGAAAAGAGCCTCATCCAGTCCATCGTGCTGGGCGCTCTGGCCGGCAAGAGCGTGGACGAGGCCTCCGATGCCGAGTCCCGCGAAGCCCTCAGCAAGGAGATCAAGGACAAGCTGAACGACCAGTTCAAGCCCCATCCCCCGAAGCCCGGCGAGAAGGAAGACCCCAAGCACAAGAAGCCCGCCCGCCCCATCAAGAGCGTGCTGATCGTGGACTGGGCCATCCAGCAGTGAGCTCCGATCCTGGCACATCCGTTGCGACATGGGACGCCAGGGTCCATGCTTTGACAGGACCAGCGGGAGAACCATGATCAAACGGGGGGACCGGCTTGAGACCGACCGCGTGCTCACCTTCGAGCAGGTGGTGGACGATCTCATGCCCTTCATCGACACCCCGCTCCGGATGGAGATCCAGCTGGGTCAGGCCCGCCTGACCATCCGGGAGCTGCTGGACCTGGAGCCGGGCTCCCTGGTGGAGCTGAAGAAGAGCGCTGGCGAGCCCATGGATGTGCTGTGCAAGGAGCGCGTCATCATCCGCGGCGAGGTCACGGTGCTGGAAGACAGCCTGGGCCTGCGGGTGACCGAGATCGTGGATCCCGAGCGCAGGGTCTGAGGAGCAGGATCGGAATTACCGGGCCTCCCGTGTCATTCTGAAGTCCCATGGTTGCTCCCCACCCCAGCGCCCCGCCGGTCGCCCTATGTCTGGGCGGGATGGACCCATCCGGCGGCGCGGGCCTGCTCCGGGACGCCCTCTCCCTCGCCGAGCTCGGTTGCCAGCCCATGGCCGTCAGCCTGGGTGAGACCCTCCAGAACGGCCTGGCCTGCCTGCGCATCGAGCCGCCGGGCCTGGATCCCGTCCTGCGGGTGGAGGCGCTGGCCCCGCACCTGGCCGGCCGCTGGGGCGTCAAGCTCAGCCTCTCCGCCCTGGACTCCAAGGACTTCCGCCGCCTCTGCGCCACCCTCCGCCACCTGGCGCCGCCGGTCCGCATCTGGGATCCCATCCTCGCCCCCAGCGCCGGGGTGGGCCTGCACGACGGGGCCGACCTCCGCCGCATGGCCACGGAGCTGCTGCCCATGGGCGGCTGGGTGGTGAGCCCCAACCGCGGAGAGGCCGCCGCCTTCGCGGGCCTGCCCCCCGAAGCCATCCAGACCGCCGCGCCCGAGGTCCTTGCGGGCCCCTGGCTCGCGGCCGGCGCCGCCGCCGTCTGGCTCAAGGGCGGGCACGCCCCGGGGAGCGACATCCAAGATCTCTGGATCACCCCTCAGGGCCTCCAGCCCTTGGACCGGGCACCACGCCTGCCTGGCGAGCGCCGGGGCACCGGCTGCCTCCTCTCCGCCACCTGGCTGGGCCTGCGGCTCCTGGGCGCCTCGGACCTCGAGGCCGCCCGCCAGGCGGCCCGCCGCCTGCGGGACCGCTGGGACCAGGCCTTCACGCCGGGCTTTGCGGGCCGGCCGATGTTCGCCCCCGCCCCAGCGGCCCGGGAGGCCCTGTGACGGAGACCGAAGGCAAGGGCTTCCTGCTGCGGTCCTCTCTGGATGCGCCCTGGGCCGGCTGGGCCGGCTCGCGCTTCCTGGATGAGGGCCTGGCCTCGGTCCACGCCGCCCCGGGCCGCGCCCTGGCCCGGCTCATGCGCCTGGCGGCCCTGCTGCCGGGCGGGTTCGCCCTGATCTGGGACCACCCGCCCGCCTGGATGGCCGCCCTGCCCGCCGAGTCCCGCCAGGGCTGGTGGGAGGCCATCACAGCCATTCCGCACCTGACCCTGCACCTGGAGGGGGAGGCCGCCGCGCAGCTGCCTGGCGGTGCCTTCCGCGGCTGGCTGCATGCACCCGAGATGCCCGAGGGCCCCGTCGGCGAGCTCTGGCGCCAGGGCGTCCTCGGCTGGATGCCCCGGGCGGGCGCATCCTGGCGTCTGCCCGACCTGGGCGTCGCTGCCGTCGGTGAAGAAGCCCCCAGTGGCTGGCTCTGGGGTGAAGTCACCCTGCCCTACGGCGCCCTGGCCAGCCTGGCCTCGGGCGAGGCCCTGGTGGCGGCCATGTCCGAGGCCCAGGGCGCGGCCGAGCGCGGCCTGGCCCAGCGCCTCGCCGCCGGGGCCTGGGTGGACCTGCCCTTCGCCCGTCGCGCCGTGGGCTGGCGGGTGGCCCTGACGGGCGGCACGGAGTTCCAGCGCGCCGGGGGCTCCTGGGCCGCTGCCAACGGCCAGCTCCGGGCCCTGAAGGCCCTGCTCCAGGAGCGCCTGCGCACGCCGATCCACCTGGGCGCCTCCAGCGACCTGCAGCTGGCCAGCCTGCTGGGCCGCCAGGCCCTGCGGGAGGGCCACCCCTGGCGGGCCAGCCTGCCGCTGCCGCCCGCCCCCGGAGCCTTCACGCCAGGCCTCGCCGCCGACCCCCGGGACCCCGCGCCGCTGGAAGCCCGGGTCACCCCCCCGACCGCCTGGGCGGACACCCTGGATCACCCGCCCGTGGCCCTCCTCCGCGTGCCAGCCGTGCCGCCCGAAGCGGGGGCCCAGAGCCTCGTAGCCCAGGTCCACCCAGCCCCGGCCCTCCGCTGGCTGCCGCCGGACCTGCCCCCGCCCGGCCCCTTCGACCCCGAGCGCCCCTGGGCGCCCGCCGCGGCCTACCCCTTCCCCGCGGACCCCGGTACCGGCGTCCAGCGCGGCCTCTTCGAAGACTTCGACGCCTGAGGCCTGAAAGCGAGCACCCATGACATCCGCCGAACACGCTGAACAGAGATTCCGGATCCGCGTCGCCACCCTCTCCATCGTGGCCGGGGCGGTGGTCCTCGGCCTGAAGTTCTGGTCCTACCTGCTGTCGGGCTCCGTGGCCCTGAAGTCTGACGCCATCGAGAGCATCGTCAACATCGTCGCGGCCCTGTTCGCCCTGGGGGCGGTGATCTTCGCGGGCCAGCCCGCGGACAAGGAACATCCCTACGGCCACGGCAAGATCGAGCACTTCAGCGCGGCCTTCGAAGGCGGCCTCATCTCCCTGGCCGCGGTGTTCATCCTCATCGAGGCTAGCAAGGGGCTCCTCTACGGCGTGGAGCTGAAGGACCTGGGTCGGGGCCTCATCGTGAACCTCATCGCGGGCGGCCTCAATGGGCTGCTGGGCTGGTTCCTCCTGACCCAGGGCCGCAAGACCCGCTCCCGGGCCCTGGAGGCCGATGGGCACCACATCCTCTCGGACTTCTGGACCACCGTGGGCATCGCCACGGGCCTGCTGGCCGTGAAGCTCACGGGCATCACCTGGCTGGATCCGGTCATGGCCATGATCGTGGGCCTGCTGCTGGCCCGCACGGGCTTCCGGCTGGTGAAGGAGTCCTCCCAGGCCCTGCTGGACATGGAAGACCCGGACACCCTCGGCAAGGTGCTGACGGCTATGAACGACAGCCGCCCCGAAGACATCATCGCCCTCCATGAGCTGCGCACCTTCCGCAGCGGCCGCTACACCCACGTGGACGTGCACATGGTCGTGCCCGAGTTCTACCCGGTGCGGCAGGCCCATGACCTCTGCGAGGAGTTCGGCCGGAAGTCCCTGCTTGCGGGCGGCATCGAGGGCGAGGTCCACACCCACGTGGATCCCTGCGCCCGCCTCTACTGCGACCGCTGCCCCGTCGAGCCCTGCGCCATCCGCCGCGTCAACAAGACCGCCGACGGCACCTTCACCCTCGAAGACGCCACCGCCATGGGACCGACCTGAACCGAGGAAAGAAAAAGGATCACCACGAAGACACGAAGACACGAAGAAGGCAACAACATGGCCTTCTCTGGGCGCCGACTCTCTTCGGGCTGGCGGGATACACCGACGTGCCTCTTTGCGCAGAGGGTCCCCCTGCGGCCACTCCTGTTTGAATGCCTTTCGGCCCAGAATTACCGGAAGGTCCTTTCTTTTCTTCGTGTCTTCGTGTCTTCGTGGTGAATTTTTTCAGTATTTCTGCTGGGTTTCAGGCCACAGTCTGGTGCCGCAGGGCGTCAATGGCGGCCATGAGGGCCACGGGGTCGCTGGCGGCGTGGAGGTTCTGCCGGAAGCCGTGGCCGCCGGGCACGCCCTTGGTGAACCAGGCGCCGATCTTCTTGATCTTGTGCAGGGCCTCGCGGGGCTCCAGCAGATCCAGCAGGATCTGGAACAGCCGCAGGGTCGCGTCGATGCGCATGGCCGTGGTGACCTCGAGGTCCGCCTCCAGGATCTGCCGGAAGAGGTAGGGGTTGGTGAGGGCGCCCCGGCCGATCATCACCGCGGCGCAGCCCGTCTCCCCGACCATGCGGTAGGCGTCCTCACGGGTGTTCACGTCGCCGTTGCCGATGATCGGATAGGGCATGCCCGCCGCCACGGCCCGGGAGATGATGCTCCAGTCCGCGTGGCCCTCGTACTGCTGGACGCGGGTGCGGGGGTGGATCGCCAACGCCTGCACGCCCGCCGCCTCGAACATGCGCAGGAAGTCCAGGAACTCGCCCCGGTCCTTCTGCGACGCGTCCCAGCCGGCCCGCATCTTCACGGTCACGGGGATCTTCACCGCCTTCACCATGCCGGTGACGCAGCGCTCGGCCAGGCGGATGTCCCGCAGCAGCGCCGAGCCCGCGCCGCCCTTGGTGACGTTGCTGGCCGGGCAGCCCATGTTCAGGTCCACCAGGTCCGCGCCCGCCGCCTCGCAGAGCCGCGCGCTCTCGGCCAGGGCCTCGGGGCGTCCTCCGGAGACCTGCATGGACAGGGGCCGCTCGCCCGTGGCCGCCATCATCTTCTCGGCCTTCACCGCGTGGCGCACCAGCGCCTCGCTGCTGATCATCTCCGACACCACCAGGCCCACCCCGCCCACCTCGCGGATGAACTTCCGGAAGGGCTGGTCCGTGATCTCGTGCAGAGGCGCCATGACGAGGCGGTTGGGCACCTCGACATCGCGGATCTGGAAAGGCGTGTGGAATAAGGTCACGGGTGGGCTCGCTTGCGACCTGTCAGTTTACCTCTGCTCGGAAAATGGCCTGCGGCCATTTTCCGAGATAGGGAGGCTGGCGCCTCCCGGTGCTTCTGTAATCTGAGGATTCGGCCAAAACCTAACCAAGCAGTTAGGAAACGCGCAGCGTTTCCTAACTCTGAATTCGGCGCAGCCGGATTCAGAGCAGAGCCATTACCGCCGCGGCGGCGGCTCTTGCAGGTTCGCCAAGAACTCATCGTTGGTCTTGGTCTTGCCCAGGCGGTCCACGAGCAGCTCCATGCTCTCGCTGGGGCCGCTGGCGCTGAGGATCTTGCGCAGCACCCAGATCTTGGCCAGCCGGGCCGGATCCATGAGGAGGTCTTCCTTGCGGGTGCCCGACTTTTGGATGTCCATGGCGGGGAAGATGCGCTTGTCGCTGAGCTTGCGGTCCAGCACGATCTCGCTGTTGCCGGTGCCCTTGAACTCCTCGAAGATCACGTCATCCATGCGGCTCCCGGTCTCGATGAGGGCCGTGGCGACGATGGTCAGGCTGCCCCCGGCCTCGATGTTGCGGGCGGCGCCGAAGAACCGCTTGGGCCGCTGCAGCGCGTTGCTGTCCACACCGCCGGAGAGAACCTTGCCACTGGGCGGCACGACCGTGTTGTAGGCCCGACCCAGGCGCGTGATGGAGTCCAGCAGGATGACCACGTCCTTCTTGTGCTCCACCAGCCGCTTGGCCTTCTCGATGACCATCTCGGCCACCTGGACGTGGCGGGTGGCTGGCTCGTCGAAGGTGCTGGAGACCACCTCGCCCTTGACGCTGCGCTCCATGTCCGTCACTTCCTCGGGGCGCTCGTCGATGAGCAGCACGATGAGGAACACCTCGGGATGGTTGGCGGTGATGGAGTTGGCGATGTTCTGCAGCAGCACCGTCTTGCCCGTACGCGGCGGGGCCACGATGAGGGCGCGCTGGCCCTTGCCCAGGGGCGTCATCAGGTCCATGACGCGGGTGCTCAGCTCCTGGGCATCCCGCTCCATGCGCAGGTGGTGCTTGGGATACAGGGGCACCAGGTCATCGAAGTGCACCCGCTCCTTGGCCAGGCCCGGAGGATCGAAGTTCACGGCGTCCACGCGCAGCATGGCGAAGAACTTCTCGCCCTCCTTGGGGGGACGGATCATGCCCGAGAGCGTGTCGCCGGTGCGCAGGTTGAACTTGCGGATCTGGCTGGGCGAGATGTAGATGTCCTCGGGCCCCGCGAGGTAGTTCTGGTCGGGACTGCGGAGGAAGCCGAACCCCTCGGGCAGCACCTCCAGCACGCCCTCGGAGAAGAACTGCCCTTCCCGCTCGGCCTGAGCCTGCAGCACCCGGAACACCAGCTCCTGCTTGCGCATGGAGAGCGGGCTCTCGATGGCCAGCTCCTTCGACAGCTCCGCGAGCTTGCCGATGGAGAGCTCCTTGAGCTCCTGCAAGCTCAGGGCGGCCGGTGGCTGGGTTGGGGTGGCCATAGGTCACCTGGGGGGGGGGTTAGGGAGTCAGAAGTGGCTCGGGGATGCTGACAGGATAGGTCAATTTCCCCGTTCAGCCAAACCGGAGCCCATGGCATTGGTAAATTCCCGAACCCGGGCGACGAATCCCTTGGGGTCCTCCACCGGGTAGGCGTGGCCGATGCCCTGCACCACCTCGAAGCGGCTGCCTGAGATCCCCTGGGCGGTCCCCAGGCACTTCCAGGGCGGTGTCAGCAGGTCTTCGGCGCCGCAGAGCAGCAGGACGGGCGTCTGGATGCGCTCCAGCCGGTCCTGGATGTCCCAGCCCAGGGTGCCCCGGATCTGATGCAGGTTGCCGTGCGGGGGCCGGTCCTGGCCCGTCACAGTCTGGTGGTAGGCCCGCAGCACCCCATGCCGGGCCTCCAGGAAGCGGTCCCCCCAGAGGAAGGGTGCCACGGCATCGAACTGCAGGAGGGGGCCGCCCACTTCCAGGCAGCGCGCCCAGTGCTCAGCCTTGAGGCCCATGGCGAAGTCGAAGCGGGGCATGGCGCTGGTCAGCACCGCCCCGGGAAAGGCTCCGGGGTGGTCACAGAGCAGCTCCAGGCTCATGGCGCTGCCGTTGGAGAGGCCCACCAGCCAGGGCTGTGAGACGTTCAGGACCTGGAACAGCTCCCAGGCATCGGCCGCCAGCAGCGCCGTGGGATAGGGGCCCGCCAGGGGGGCGTCGGAGCGGCCCTGGCCGCGGCTGTCGAAGGTGAGCACCCGGAACCGGTCCGTGAGCCCCGGCAGCACCCCAGCCCACATCGTCGTGTCCGAGAGCAGGCCGTTGAGCAGCACCAGCCAGGGGCCCTCCGGGTTGCCCTGCACGCGGTAGTGCAGCTTCAGGCCCGAGGCAAGGGTGGCGAAGGTCGGCTGGGGCCGCACCTCAGCTCCGCAGTTCCACGGGCTGGAAGTGGCGCTCGAAGCTCCAGCTGCCGCTGTCCCAGGTCACGACCGCACAGCCCGCCTTCTTGAACTCCAGGCTGCGGCCCGTGAGCTGGAAGACCAGGCTGCTGAGGAAAGGCTCGTGGCTGATGATGGCCAGGACGTGGTCGGGGGTCGCCGCCGCGAGCAGGCTCCGCAGCCAGAGGTCCGCCTGGCCCGGCCGGCCCCCCGGGGTCAGCTCCAGGGACGTCTCCAGAGGAAAGCCGCCCGCTGCCTCCTGCAGGCAGACCATGGTCTCCGCCGCGCGGCGGTAGGGGCTGTTGAAGCCCCGGTCCGGCCGGTAGCCCCGGGCCACGAGGCCCTGCATGGCCAGCCGGGTGCGCTTCCAGCCCTCGGGCGTCAGCGCGCGGTCCGCATCCTGCTGGCCAGGACGGGGATCCTCGGCAATGCCGTGGCGGATGAGAAGCAGCGTGGCCATGTCCCCATCCTAGCCGCCCTCCATCCCAGACCCTTCCCGAATCTAGGCGTGCCGGGGCCTCACAGCCCCAGGTCGCTGAGTTCCTGCTGGGCGGTGCGGGCCTCGGCGCTGCCGGCGAAGCCGTTCACGAGCTCCTGGAAGGCCTTGGCGGCGGCGGGCTTCAGGCCCTGCTTCAGCAGGCACTGGGCACGCTTCAGCTTGGCGGGCAGGAACTGCGAGGAGGCCGCGTGGTCCTTGATGATGCGCTCGAAGACCGGCTGGGCCTTGTCGTAGCCCTGCTGGTTGTAGTGGCAGAGGCCAAGGAAGAACAAGGCCTCGGGGCGCTTGGCGCTCTGGGGATAGGTCTTCAGCCAGAGCTCAAGGCCGTCGGTGGCCAGGGGGTAGTTGCCGCGGTTGTAGTCCACCACCGCCGCGTTCAACACCCGCTCATCCTCGGCAGGCGTCGCGCTGGCGGGTGCCTCGGCCGGGGCCGCCTTCGTGCCCGCGGTCCGGGGCAGGTTGCCCAGGCGATTGCTGAGCGCCCGGGTGGTGTCCTGGACCTGCCGCAGGCTCTCCTGGAGATCCGCCTGGAAGCGGCGGTCCTGGGTGCGGGCCTCGGTGGCCGCCTGCTGATCGGTCTGCGCCTTCTTGTTGCCGTCCTCGACCGCCTGGCGGAGCTTGAAGACCTCGAGCTTGAGGTCGCCCACTTCCTGCTCCACGCGGCGGAGCTGGTCCTCGGATCCGCAACCGACCGCGAGCAGCGCGGCCAGGGCGGGAAGCATCATCGTGCGGCGCATGGGAACTCCAGAGCTGGCTTCATTCTAAACGAAAAGCGGGGGCCATCGCCCCCGCTTCACGCGATACGAAAGTCGGATTACTTCAGCTTGAACTCGCCGCGACGGTTCAGGCTCCAGCAGGACTCCTTCGCCTCGGTGCAGAGCGGGCGCTCCTTGCCGTAGCTGATGGTGGTGAAGCGGGCCTCGTCGACACCGAGGGTCTTCAGGTAGGCCAGGGCGCCGGCGGCGCGCTTGTTGCCCAGGGCAAGGTTGTACTCGTTGGTTCCGCGCTCATCGCAGTGTCCTTCGATCTCGACCTTGGCCACGGGGTAGGCCTTCAGGAAGTCGGCGATGCCCTGCAGCACGGCGCGGTCGTTGGACTTGATGTCGGCCTTGTCGTAGTCGAAGTGGATGGTCTTGAGCGCGGCGGCGGCAGCGCGCTTGAAGGCGGCGGCCTTCTCGGCCTCGGCGGCCTTGCGGGCGGCTTCCTCAGCGGCAGCCTTCTCGGCGGCGGCGCGGTCGGCGGCGGCCTTGGCATCCGCAGCGGCCTTCGCATCGGCGGCGGCCTTGTCGGCAGCGGCCTTCTCGGCGGCGGCCTTGTCCCAGCCGTCGTTCCAGCCCTGCGCCTTGTGCGGATTTTCCTTGTCGTTCACATAGGGATTGGTCGCGCGGGCCTTGCCATCCTTGAAGGCCTGGTAGCCCTCGTTGAACGCCGCCTGGGTCTCGGCCTTGAGCTGCTCCGCGGTCTTGGGCGGCTTGCAGGCCAGGCTTCCCAGGGTGAGCACGATGGCCGCCGGGACGATGTAGATGCCGTATCGCATGGGGTTGGTCCTCCTTGATAAGCCTGAGTATAGATGGTGCATGCTCAGGGGAATGTCATTATTTTTTCACCTTCCGCGGATCCAGCGAGGGCTCTGGCAGTCCCCCATTTCGGACATGCGGAGGATTTGACGGCCCGAGAGGTCCGTGGTGAAGAGCTGGGAGCTGCCGAAGCGGTTGCTTGTAAAAACCAATCGTCGTTCATCCGGCGACCAGGCGGGAGATTCCGAGGTGCTCACCCCAGTGGTGATCTGGTAGGCCTTGCCCTCGCCCAGCTTGTAGATAAAGAGATCGAACTTGCCCTCGAACCGGGACACATAGGCCACCATGGCCCCGTTCGGGCTCCAGGCGGGGCTGGCGTTGTAGAGCCCCTCGTTGGTCAGCTTGCGGAGGTTCGAGCCGTCGTCCTGCATGAGGAAGACCTGGGGCCCGCCTTCGCGGTCCGAGGTGAAAGCGAGCTGGGTGCCGTTGGGGTTCCAGCTGGGCTCGGTGTTGATGCCGGTGCTGTCAGTCAGGCGCCGGGCCCGCCCCGTGGCCAGGTCCAGCACCATGATGTCGGCGTTGCCGCGGCGATCGCCCTGCACGAAGGCCAGGCGCTTGCCGTCCGGCGACCAGGCGGGCGAGGAGAGCATGGAGATCATGCCGCCGGCGTTGGCGGTGGGGTAGAGCTTCTCGTGGTCGCCGTTCACGCGCCGCTGGCCCCAGACCTCGGGCGCGCCGCCCTTGTAGGTCACGTAGGCCAGCCGCCCGTCCTGGGCGACGGTGGGAGCCAGGGTCAGGGCCCCGTGCCGGGTGAGCTGCAGCAGGCCCGCCCCGTCGCGGTCCACCTGGAAGATCTCCTTCACGCCCTTGCCGAGCCCACGCACGAAGACGATGCGGCTGGAGGCCACGCCCCGATCCCCGGTGAGGCGCCCCACCAGGTCATCGGCCAGGGAGTGCGCGATGTGGCGCAGCGGCACGATCTTGTCGGCCTTGTAGGTGCGGGTGAACACACCCTTCTCCGCCCCGGTGTCCACGGCCGAGGCCTCCAGCTGCAGGTCGCCGCTGGTCGCCCTGCCCAGCCGGACCGACAGCAGCCACTGGGCACCGGCCTCCTTCCAGGCCTTCACCGGTGCCGCGTCGGCGGGCAGCCGCTCCTGGAGCACCGCGATGACGCCGGACTCGTCCAGGTCCCGCTTGAGGACGGCAGTGAACTCCGCGCCCACCGTGGCCTCGCTCACGCCGGAGACCTTGGGTGCCGTCATGGCCAGCACCAGCTTCGCGCTGCTGGTGGCGGTGAGCACCACCTCGGTCGGCGGCGCCTGCTGGGCGAAGAGCCCGGAGGCGGCGAGGACCCAGAGGAAGGTCCGAATGAGGAATCGCGACATGACAGCTCCGGGCCGGGAAGGCTTCAGCCTATCAGATGAGCAGGATCACCCCGAAGTTCCGGGCCGAGCGCTGCCAGTGCCTCGATCAGCGCACCGTTCCGGGGCGGGGCCGGCAGGCGCCGCAGCTCCGCCACGGTGCACCAGGCCCAGGCCAGCGCCGTGCGGGGAGCGCCTTCCCCGGCCACGAGGAAGGGATGCAGGCGGACCTCGCCTTCGAGCACCGGCCAGGCCTGCAGCGCCTCAGGACGCAGCCCGATCTCCTCCTGCAGCTCCCGGGCCAGAGCCTGTTCCGGCGCCTCCCCGGGCCCGCACTTGCCCCCCGGGAACTCCCACAGCCCGGGCAGCACGGGGTTGTCCAGGGCCCGCCGCTGGACGAACCAGCGGTCGCCGCGCCGCAGCAGGGCCAGGGCTGCGTCAGTCACTGGACCAGCCCCTCGGCCTCCGCCAGCTGCGCCAGGCGATCCGCGTAGTTGCGGCGCAGGGTCTCCACCCAGACCAGCTTGAGGCGGCCATAGGCGGGACGGAGCTCCCGGGCCACCCAGGCCTGCAGCTCGGCCACGGAGGCGCAGCGCTCGAGGCTGTGCCGGAGCGCGTCGCGCAGGTCCTCGTCGACCTGCTGCAGAGCGGCCACAGGCGCGTAGCTGATGCGGTGCACGGGGCTCACGCCCAGGGCCCGGATCTGCGCCCGGTGCAGAGCCGTGCCGTAGCCCTTGTGCTGGCCGAAGCCGTAGCCCGGATGCTGCTCCTCCAGGCCGATCATCAGGGCGTCCCGGTGGGCCTTGGCCAGGATGCTGGCCGCGCCGATGGCGCAGCTGAGGGCGTCCCCGTCCACCACCAGGCGCTCGGGCAGGCCGGTCCGAGGGCCGCGGTTGCCGTCGATGAAGAGCAGGCGCGGACGCAGCGTCAGGTTCGACACCGACTGGCGCATGGCCATCATGGTGGCCTCCAGGATGTTCTCCCGGTCGATGGCCAGGGCGTCGATTTCCGCGATGCCGTAGGCGGGCAGCAGCGCCTTCAGCTCCGCAGCCAGAGCCTCCCGTTTCTCGGGCTTCAGCTCCTTGCTGTCCCGCACGCCGCGGAGCACATGGCCCCACTTCTGGACCGTCGCCCCGTCCAGCACCGCGCAGGCCGCCACCACCGGCCCCGCCCAGGCCCCCCGCCCCGCCTCGTCCACGCCGCCCCAGGCCACGCCCGGCGGCACATTGCCAAGGTCCCAGTCCAGGGGGTTGATCATCGGATCACGTTACCAGTTCTCGCCAGCGGGCCTCAGCACTTCAGCGATTCCCAGGCGATGAGCCACGTATCCAGCACCCCCCGAAAATGGCTCCTCGGCGGTCCCGGGTGGTAGATGGCGCGGATGGGGATGTGGGCCCAGTTCAGCTTCCAGTCCGCGGCCTTCATCGCGATCTCCATCTCGATGGCGAAGCCGCGGGAGCGCAGGTCCAGGCGGTCGAGGACCTTCTTGCGGATCATGCGGAAGCCGCTCTGGGTGTCCTCCCAGGTGACCCCGGCAATGCGGCCCAGGGTCCAGCTGCCCAGGGCGTTGGTGCGCCAGCGCTTGGCCGGAATCCGGGCGCGATCCTTGTGGCGTGAGCCGATGAGGAAGTCCGTATCAGGATGGGCAGCGAGCTGGTCGAGGAAGCCCTGCAGGTCCCCGGGATCGTGCTGTCCATCCGCGTCCAGGAACAGGTAGAAGTCGAAGCTGTCGCCGCGCAGGTGGGCGATGCCGGCGCGCATGGCCTGACCCTTGCCGCCGCCCTGCCCTGGCTCGAGGCGCAGCACCTCGGCGCCGGCCGCCCGGGCGCAGTCGCCGGTGCCGTCCGTGGAGCCGTCGTCCACCACCAGGATGCGGTGGAGACCGAAGGGTTTCAGCCCTGCCAGCACCGCCGGAAGGGCCTCGACCTCATCATGGGCCGAGAGGATTGCGGCGATCCTCACGAGCGTCGCCCCCGCTTTCGGGGAGGCGCGGGATGGGGCTGGCCGTAGGTGGCGGCGAAGGCGGCCCGCTGGGCCGGCCCGGTCTTGGCCGCCGGCACCAGCCGGTGCGTCCGCTCGGGACTGAGCTGAACCGGCAGCGTGACCTGGAAGACCCGCCCGCGCTCCGCCGCGAGCACGGTGACCTCGGCGCCGGGGCCAGCCTGGGCCAGCCAGCGCAGGGCCTCCGCCGAGGTGCTGGTGCGCCAGCCATCCACGGCGAGGAGCTCCATGCCAAAGCTGAGCCCCGCCTCGGCGGCGGGGCTGCCGGGCAGCACGTTCTGGACGAAGGGGCCATTGGAGCCGAGGACCAGGCCGGTCCAGGCCTGGGCGCGCCGGAGGGCGAGGGGATCGGCCTGCTCCGCAGGGGTCAGTCCCTCCCAGGGGGCGCGGGCTTCCAGCACCAGGCCGAAAGCCTCCTCCAGCCGGGAGGCGTCGAGCTCGGCCCGCCCGGAGATATAGGCTTCCCAGAAGGGGCCCGGGTCCTGCGTCGAGAGCTCCGCATAGGCGCAGCGCACATCGACGTCCGTGAGGCCGGCCTCGCCGTG
>CAIPAY010000211.1 GCA_903863195.1 uncultured Holophagaceae bacterium | reverse complement strand
TGGCGGAACGCATCCGGCACCTTGGCCTTCTTGCGGGCCTGGTAGTCGAAGAACACGATGCCGGTCTTGCCGCGGGCCACCTCCCGGCCGGAGTCCCGCTCAGCCAGCCGCCAGATGAAGTCGCAGCCGTACTCGTGGAAGTCCTCCACGCCCATCTCGACCACCATGACTTCGCCATGGAAGGCCTCTGAGCGGTACTGCACGGCGGCATCCCGGGCGATGATGCCCCGTCCCGCCACATCGAGCTCCGAGTAGCCCAGGGACTTGAGGTAGCGCAGGCGGGCCTCGGACACCAGGCCCAGCACCTGGGCGTTGTCGAGGTGGTTGCCGTAGTTGATGTGCCCGATCAGCAGCGGGATCTCGGTGGCAAACGGGAACTGTGCAGGCAGCTCAATGCGGATGCGGGCCATGGGTGAGGGCCTCCAGGCAGCAGGCGCAAGCCGATGCCAGGGGCGAACATAGCATGGTCGCCGGCACACTCCTGGCGGCGCGCAGGCCAGTGCTTCCGCCTCAGACCGCCTGCGCCCGGCTGTGCAGGGCCTCGAGGACCTCGGGCTTGTGGTCCAGCAGCAGCTTCATCAACGCCAGCGGCGGTGCGGGAGTCGCTTTGATCATGATCTTGCCTGGGACGGGCGACAGGGCGACCATCACCCCCATGCGGCCAGCCAGGTCCAGGATCTCGGTCGCGGCCATGGTGTCACTGGTCATCGGTCCTCCTCCTTGCCCTTACATTCCCTGTTGCTAGGTGTTGTCACTGAGGACTGGCGCGGCGCGGTTAGAACAACCTACCTCCCCGGAGCAGGGATCTCCATACGCTCGATTACTTGTTGAGAGGGGTTTCTTAGAGGTTCATCCGGGTTTCCTGGGAGAGGAGAACATCTGCGTGCAGGACACACCCTAGGCACTGCCTAATTCAGCGAGCCCCGAACATGCCGTTGGGGCGCCCCTGTCCCCGGATTGCCACTACCCCGGCTATGCTCGGCTCATGCAGCTGCCGATCCTCTTCAACCCCGCCTCGGGCACCTCGCCCAAGGACCCGGACACGCTGCTGCGGCCCCTGCCGAAAGAGCTGCGGGACCGGGTGGAGGTGCTGCCCTTCGGGCCGCCCTGGGACTTCGATGCGCCCATCGCGCAGGCGGTCGCAGCCGGGGGACCGCTCTTCGTGTGGGGCGGCGACGGCACCATGCACCACGCGGCGAAGGCTCTGGTGGACCGGGGCTGCCCGGTGCCCCTGGCGGCCCTTCCCGGCGGCAGCGGCAACGGACTGGTCCATGGCCTCCGCACGCCCCTGGAGCCCTCGGGCGCCCTGCAGCGGCTGCTGGAAGGCCGGGAGCTACGCATGGACCTGCCCCGCCTGGACGGGGTCTGCTTCCTGAACATCTGCGGCACGGGCTTCGAGGCCGCCGTGGCCCACCGCTTCGACAGCCTGCCCGGGCGGGGCTTCAGCACCTATGCCCAGGCCTGCTGGCAGCTCTGGCGCACCTGGCAGGAGGCGGGGCTCACCTGGGACGCCGAGCCGCTGCCCACCCCACCGACCTCCGGGCGCCTCGAGCGCATCCGCGCCGCCCTCCACCCGGCCCCGCCCGCCCTGCCGGCAGCGGCCTGGAGCCTCAGCTTTGCGAACCTCCCCACCTTCGGCAACGGCCTCTGGATCGCCCCCGGTGCCGACCCCACGGACGGCCTCCTGCAGTGGGCCACGCTGGCGCGCCCAGGCTGGCTGGCGCTGGCCTCGGAGGTGCCCCAGCTCTTCCGGGAGGGGGGCACCACCCTGCTCCGGCGGGAAGGCCGGGTGCGCAGCGCCCTGCTGCGCCTGGAGCGTCCCCTGCCCTGGCACCTGGACGGCGAGCCCGCCCCCGAGCGCGACCGCGCCGAGCTCAGCGTCGAGCCCCGCGCCTTCCGCATGCAGGTGACCGATGGGTGTCCCTGGACGTAGCTCTAGGCTCACGCAGAAACGGCCCCGTCGGGGCCGCTTCTGCGATGGGGAAAGACGGGGGCTCAGTGCGGGAAGACCGCCGGGCCGGTCAGGCTGCGGCCGCGGAACTCGGCGCTGACGCTGGGGGTGGCGCCCCACAGGCCCACGACCATCTTCACCTGGGTGAGGTCCACGGAGCTGGGGTTCCAGTCCCGGCGCACCATCAGGGTGTAGGGGTACTTGGCATCGGACCACCAGGCGGGATCATCGACGATGACGTAGACGGCCGTCGCCTCCTTGCCCGGGTTCCTGTAGGTCAGGAGCACCGGCTGGTGGGCGATGGAGCCCTGCAGCATGCCGGGACCCGGCGTGCCCCACTTGTCCACCATCATGAGCCGGAACCAGCCCAGCTTCTCGTGCTGCACCTCCACCTGCACGGTGCCGCCAGCGGGCACGGCCAGGCCGTAGGCGCGCCAGCCCGCGGGGGTCTGGACGAAATCGGTGAGGGAATCCACGCCGTCCCCGAGGGGCGTCACGGGAATGAAGCCGCGCCGGGAGAGCCACTGGATCTCGGCCATGAGGTCCCGGTGCCGCCAGTAGCCCTGGTCAGGCAGGACGCCGCAGCGCTTCCAGGCCGGCGGGATCACCACCTGGGTGCCTCCGATGAGCCCCACGTTGGACAACCGGATCCCTCCGGTGGGCCGCCGCTGGTCCACGGTCCGCTGGGCCGGGCGGGGATGGCCCACGCGGCCTTCCGTCCCCATGGACCGGGTCGGTGCGGCGGACGCGGGCGGTGGCGCCGGCGGGGCATCCCGGGCGGGCTGGGGCTGCGGACGCTGCACTCTGCCCTCCTGTGGCGAAGCGCCACAGATGGCCGAGGCCAGGGCCAGGATCATAACGACTCTCATCACAAGATGTTGAGTGCCTCGGGTCTGCATCGCACACCTCTCTCGGTTGGTTCGACTGTCCATGTTGCCAGACCCATGCCATGAACGCTCGAGAAGTCCGCCATGGCGGTATCCTGGCCTTTTCAAACAGGGGAGTCTCCACGTGTTCGGCAAGATCCAGCGCATCCATTTCGTAGGCATTGGGGGCATCGGCATGTCCGGCATCGCCGAGGTGCTCGCCAACCTGGGCTATCAGGTCTCCGGCTCGGACCTGAAGGAGAGCGCCGTCACCCAGCGCCTCCGCGGACTCGGCATCATCGTCCACCTGGGTCACCAGGGCAGCGCCATCGAAGGCGCGCAGGTCGTGGTCATCAGCTCCGCCGTGAAGGGGGACAACCCCGAGGTCGTGGCGGCCCATGCGGCAAAGGTGCCGGTGATCCCGCGCGGCGAGATGCTGGCGGAGCTCATGCGCATGAAATACGGCATCGCTGTGGCGGGCTCCCATGGGAAGACCACGACCACCAGCATGGTGGCCCAGGTGCTCAGCCAGGGCGGCATCGACCCCACCATCGTGATCGGCGGCAAGCTCGGCACCATCGGCAGCAACGCCAAGCTGGGCAAGGGCCCCTTTCTGGTGGCCGAGGCCGACGAGAGCGACGGCAGCTTCCTCATGCTGAACCCCACCCTGGCTGTCATCACCAACATCGACCGGGAGCACCTGGACCACTACAAGGACCTGGACGAGATCCAGGACGCCTTCGTGACCTTCGCCAACAAGGTGCCGTTCTACGGTTCCGTCTTCCTCTGCATGGATGATCCCAACGCCGCCGCGGTGCGCCCCCGCCTGAAGCGCCGGGTCCACACCTACGGCACTCACCCCCAGGTGGACATCCGCGCCCGCGAGATCCGCCAGGAGGGCTTCCGCACCCACTTCAAGCTGCGGGCCCACGGCAAGGACCTGGGCGCCTTCAGCCTCGGCGTGCCGGGCCACCACATGGTGCTCAACGCCCTGGCGGCCATCGGCATCGCCCTGGAGCTCGACGTCGATCCCGAGGTCATCCGCGCCAGCCTGGCCAGCTTCACCGGCGCCGACCGGCGCTTCCACCTGAAGGGCGAGAAGGACGGCGTGCTGGTGGTGGACGACTACGGCCACCATCCCACGGAGATCGCCGCCACCCTGGCCGCGGCCCGGGCCGGGTTCCCCGAGCGCCGCCTCGTGGCGGCCTTCCAGCCCCACCGCTACAGCCGTACCAAGGCGCTGCTGGACGAGTTCGGCACGGCCTTCTTCGAGGCGGACGTGGTGGTGGTCACGGACATCTACCCCGCCGGCGAGCAGCCCATCCAGGGCATCACGGGCGCCGTCGTGGCGGAGGCCCTGCGCTCCCACGGCCAGAAGGAGGTCCACCTGGTGGGCCGGGTGGAGGACCTGCCCGAGGCGCTGAGGGGCCTCACCGTGAGCGGAGACCTGCTCATCACCTTCGGCGCGGGCTCCATCACCACGGTCGGTCCGGCCTTCCTGGACCTGGCCTGAGCATGGCGCTGCGGCCCCTGCCTGCCCTCGTCGCCCTGCTTGTCGCCGCGCCCCTGGCGGCCAGCCTGCCCGCGGGCCTGCTGCCCTCCGCGGACCACCGGCCGGAGGTTCCCCAGCCTGCCCTGGGCGCCTGCTACACACCTCAGGACGAGCTGCTGGCCTACGTCCGCGCCCTGGCCGCGGCGGCCCCGGACCGGGTGAGGCTGACCACCCTGAACCGCACCGAGGAAGGCCGGGAGCAGCCCTTCCTGGTGATCACTTCACCGGAGAACCTCCAGCGCCTCGACGAGCTGAAGGCTCTAAACGCGAAGCTGGCGGACCCCCGGATCTGCAGCGAGGATGAGGCCCGACGCATCACTGAGACCAACCCCGTGTTCGTGTGGCTCGGCTACTCCGTCCACGGGGCCGAGGCCTCTGGCTCCGAGGCGGCCCTGGCCGTGGCCTACCACTTTGCCGCGGCCCGCTCGCCGGAAGTGCTTGGGCAGCTCGACCGGGTGGTGCTGCTGCTGGACCTGACCCAGAACCCGGACGGCCGGGCGCGCCACCTCCAGGCCGTGACCGAGGCCACCACGCCCTTCAACGTCAGCGATCCCCAGGACGCGCAGAACACGGCCCGCTGGCCCGGGGGCCGCTTCAACCACCGCCTCTTCGACCTCAACCGCGACTGGGCCTGGCAGACCCAGGGCGAGTCCCGCGCCAAGACCGCCGCGTTCCTGCGCTGGCGGCCCCAGGTGGTGGCGGATGTCCACGAGATGTGGCCCGAGACCACCTACTACTTCCCGCCCACCATGCAGCCCATCCACGAGGCACTGCCCGGGGCCGCGGCCAACCGCTGGCAGGCCGCCTTCGGCACGGGTCTGGCCAAGGCCTTCGATGCCCGGGGCTGGGCCTACTTCCGCCGGGATGTGTTCGACCTGTTCTATCCCGGCTACGGCGACAGCTGGCCCACCTTCCACGGGGCCGTGGGCATGACCTTCGAAGCGGCGGGGCAGTCCGGCCTGGCCTACAAGCGCCTGGATGGCGAGACCACCACCCTGGAGAGCCGCCTGCACCGCCACACCACCGCCAGCCTGGCCACGGTCGCCACCGCCGCCGCCGAGCGCCAGGCCCTGCTCTGGGACTTCCAGCGCGCCCGGCGCGAGCGCGTCGCCCTGGGCGACCGGGCCGGCGCCTTCCTGCTGGCCGAGGGGGATGATCCAGGCCGCACCCGCGCCCTGGTGGCCCTGCTCGAGCAGAACGGACTCGAAGTGCAGCGCACCGCTACGGAGCTTGCCACGGAAGGCCTGGAGCCCATCGGCCTGGCCCGCGCCGCCACCTTGCCCGCGGACAGCTACCTGGTGGCCCTGGACCAGCCCAGCGGAGGGCTCGCCCAGGCTCTGCTGGAGGGCGAGGCCCACATGGGGCCCAAGCCCACCTACGACCTCTCGGCCTGGAGCCTGCCCCTGGCCTTCCACGTGCCCGCCTGGCGCGCCAGGACGAAGCCCAAGGTCGCCGCGGCCAGCCCTGCGCCGCCTGCCCCCGCGGACTTGCCCGAGGCCACCTGGGGCTACCTGCTGCCCGCGGGCCGCGACGGGGTCGAACGGACCCTCGGCACCCTGCTCCAGGAGGGCTTCAAGGCCACGGCCCTGGCGGAACCCGCGCTGCTGCGGGGTCAGACCCTGGGCGCCGGCACCATCGTCCTGCCCCTGCGCACCAACGCGGCCACCCTGCGGGTGCGACTGCAGGAACTGTCCCGCCGGAACGGCCACCCGGTGCTGGCCACGGACACCGCCCAGGTGGCCACGGGCCCGGACCTGGGCTCGAACCGCACGCTGCTGCTGAAGGCGCCGCGCATCGCCGTGCTCATGGACCGGCCCGCCAACCCCGCGGCCTTCGGCGCCGTGGCGCACACCCTCATCGAGGCGGGCCTGCCCTTCGTGCAGCTCCGCGCGGACCGCCTGGGCAGCACCTCCCTGACCCGCTTCACCCACGTGGTCGTGGTGGACGACGGGGCCCAGGGCAAGGGCTGGCAGCGCAGCCTCGGCGAGGGCGGCGCGGCCAAGCTGAAGGCCTGGCTCCAGGAGGGCGGCAGCCTGCTGGCCTTCCAGGGCGGCGCGGCCTACGCCTCCCGGGCGGGCCTCACCGCCACGGGCTTCCACCTGCTGGGCAAGGAGGCCGAGGAGGCCCACCTGAAGGAGAAGGACCCCAAGCGCGAGACCCCCAAGACTGATCCTGCAGAGCTGGTGCAGCCCTGGGACAAGCGGGAGGACCGCGCCCTGGCCGAGAGCATCCCCGGCGCCTATCTGAAGGCGCGGGTGGACGGCAGCCACCCCCTCGCCTGGGGCCTCCACGCCGGCCAGGGCGCCGCCGTGCTGGACGTCAACGATCCCATCCTCGAGCTGAGCGCCGGCGGCGAGAACCCGGTGCACTACGCCAAGGAGGACCTCAAGGTCTCGGGCCTGCTGCCCAAGGCCCTGGAGGCGCGCCTGCAGCAGAGCGCCTACGCCCTGCGCGAGCACTCCGGCCAGGGCACGGTCATCCTGGTGGCCGGCGATCCGGTCTTCCGGGCCCAGGCGCCCTTCACTCGGCGCCTGTTCTTCAACGCCATCTTCTTCGGCGCCTACCGTCCCACCCCGGAATAGAGGAACCCCATGGGCCTGAGCTACACCCTCGCCATCACCGGAGCCTCAGGCTCGGCCTTCGGCGTGGCCGCGCTGCGTCGCCTCTCGGAGAGTCCCGAGGTCGCGCGCCTCGCGCTCCTGCTGTCACCCACCGGGAAGCGCTGCCTCTTCGACGAGACCGGCCTGACGCCGAAGGACCTCGCCGCCCTGCCCAAGGTAGAGCTGCGGGACGAGCGGGACCTGGGCGCCGACATCGCCTCGGGCTCTTTCCGCCAGGACGGCATGGTGCTCCTCCCCTGCAGCGCCGGCGCCCTGGGCCGCATCGCCGCGGGCACCAGCGAGACCCTGGTGAGCCGCGCCGCGGACGTCTGCCTCAAGGAGCGCCGCCCCCTGGTGCTCTGCCTGCGCGAGACCCCCCTGAACCGCATCCACCTGGAGAACATGCTGCGGGTCCACGACGCCGGTGCCATCGTGATGCCCCTCATGCCCGGCTACTACAGCGGCCCCAAGACCATCGACGACCTCTGCGAGACCTTCGCCACGCGCGTCCTCGACCAGCTCGGCCTCCGAGAGGACGACCCCCGGCGGTGGAAGGGCTGAGCACCTACCCCACGCCCTCCATCAGCGCCTGTTCTTCGCGCTGGGCCTTGCGGGTGGACCAGAAGGCCCAGAGGGCGCCGAGGGCGCCGGTGGCGGCGCCGACGAAGGCCAGGAGGAGCATGCTGCCCCAGGAGAAGAAGCCCAGCCGGGCCAGCTCGACCAGCATGGGGGAGAGGCCACCCATCCCGCGGGAGACCGGCAGCCAGAAGCTGAACAAGCCCAGCAGCGCCAGTAGGCTGCCGCTCAGGCCCAGGAAGGCGCCTTCGAGCAGCAGCGGCGTGAGGATGAAGGCCTCAGAAGCACCTACCAGCCGCATGATCGTGATCTCTTCCTCGCGAGCCAGGAGGCTCATGCGGATCACATTGCCGGTGGCGAAGCCCGCCGCAAGCAGGAGGATCACGCCGAGGGTCGCCAGGGCCGAACGCAGCATGCGGGCCATGCGGTGGAGGCTCTCCATGCGCTCCTGGTCCACCAGCACATCGCCCACCCCGGGCAGGCCCCGGAGGCTGGCGCCCACATCCACCCCCCGCCCGCCCGTGGCCAGGTCCGGGCGCAGGGTCAGCTCGAGGCTCTCGGGCAGGGCATCCTGGCCCGCGCTCTCCAGCAGCAGACCGGCTTCCCGCGTGGCCGCCATGAAGCGCTTGCGGTTCTCCACGGCGCTGACGCGGTGCACCTCGCGGAACCGGGGATCCCGCTTCAGGCGCAGCTCGGCTTCATCCAGCGACTTCCCCTCGGCGGCGTAGGCCACCACCTTGGCCATGCCTTCGAGGCGGTTGACGAAGCGGTCGAGGCTCTCCACGGCGAGCAGACCCCCGCCCGCCAGGAGCAGACCGGAGCCGAGCGTGAGCACCGCCAGGAGGTACTGGCCGCGATGCCGGTAGAGATCGCGGAGCACATCCTGGAGCAGCAGCCCCAGCAGGCGGAGGAGCGTCACGAGGCGTTTCCGTCGATGGCGATCCCCTTCAGCACCGAGGTAGTGGGGGACACCAAGATGACCTTGGCCGCCGTGCCGCCCACGGGCGCCTTCCAGAGGTGGATCTTGCCGTAGGCCGTGGTGCCCTGGCCGCTCAGACCCGCGAGCCAGTCCTTGCTGCCCGCGTGAGCGAGGACCCGGAGGTCCGCCTGGGCCGTGGCGCTGCCGAGGGTATAGGTGGGGGCGAGGTTGTAGGACTGGCCGAACATGCCGGTGGTGAAGACCTGGATCGGCGCGGTGGTGGCGGCTGCGTCGGTGTTGTGCCGCGCCACGAAGAGGTAGCCGTTCCCGGTGTCCAGGGCCAGGGCGCCGTACTTGCCGAGCAGCGTGGCGGAACCGATGAGCGTGCTCGCGTCCGTGAAGGCCGAGGAGGTGCCCTTGCGGAGCCGGGGTCCGGTGTAGGTCACGATGTTGCCCACGGTGTCGCCGTTGAGCATGAAGGCATAGACCGAGCCCGAGGCCGCCGCCACGCCCGTGCCCCCGGTATCGCCGGCCATCTGGAGCGTCTGCAGGGTGACACTCGTGCTCTGGGCCTGGCTGCTGGCATTGTTCACGACCCAGATCTGGGTGCTGCTGCTGCCGTTCTCGGTGATGTAGAGCCGGTCATTCTGCGCATCCAGGGCAACCTGGCCGAAGGTCGAGGTGGTGAGCCGCCCGGTGTCCGAGAGGCTGAAGGAGACCACGTCATAGCTGGCGACGGAGCCGGTCTGGGAGCGGATGTTGCCCACCCGGACGATGCTCCCCGTATCGGACACCAGATAGAGGTAGCCATGCAGGCTGTCGAGGCAGACACCCCCCCAGGCCAGGCTGGCGATCTTGCTGCTGAAGACAGAGGACGTGATCTGCTTGGTCGGCGCCACCGTGGCGGCGGTGCTGCTGTAGAGGGCGCTGATGTCCGTCCAGACATAGATGGCCGACGTGGTGCTGTCGTAGGCGTAGAGCGCCGCCCCGGAGGTGCCGCCGGAGGTGCCGTCAGGCTCCTTGCAGCCGGTGAGCAGGATCAGGATGGAGGCCGCGAGGCCGAGCAGGGAACGCAGTTTCATGGGCAGCGACCTATCGAGTGGTGAAGAGTGCCTTCAGCTGGGTGTTGAGGGAGCGCACGAGGTTCCCGTCACAGCCCGCTTCCACTGCGGCGCGGCTGATGGCGAGGGCGAGCCCCTTGACCGCATCGGGGCCCTCGCCGGAGATGATCTGCGCGGCGGCTCTCGCCTGCAGGCTGTTCACCAGCTCATGGTGCTGCTCAGGCAGCACATGCTTGGAAGCCTGGGCGATGCGCTGGGTGAAGTTCATGAGCTTGATCATGCGCTGGGAGTCCTCCAGCGCCGCGGTACTGGGTTTCGGCGGCGCTGCAGCAGCGTCGGCCTCCGAGGCACGTTCCTGGGCCTCGGGGAGCGCCTGCGGCGGGGGAGCGGTCTCCTGCAGAACCACAGCCGTAGCGGGGGCCTCCTCGGCCTTGGCGAGCATCACCGAGATGGGAGTCAGCTCCTGGAGCGGCCTCTCGGGGGCCTCGAGCTTCGGGGGCCGGCCCGAGCGCAGACCCTTGAGCGCCACGTGGCCCGCCAGGACCAGGCCGTAGAGATCCTTGGCCACCGCGACCAGGGGCTTCTCCGTGAGCTCGGCCAGCTCAGACACGCTGTAGTAGCCCGTGCACAGGGCCAGCAGACTGGCCTCGCGGGAGTTCATGCCCCGGGGCACCTCCCCGGGCAGCAGGGTGGAAGCCGGGTGGAGCTCCACCGAGGGCACCTTCTGCCGGATGACCCGCCACTCGTCCATGCGGCGACCCAGCTCCATCAGGATGGAGGCATTGGGCTTGTTGATGGTGACGGGAACCTCGACCGGCGCCTCCTCGAAGCGGTAGGCACCATCCAGCCAGAGTGCCACTTCCATGAGCGCCTCGAAACCTTCGTTTGCGGGCGTCACGGCATGGACGATCCGGCCATCCCGCAGGTAGATGCGCGCCTTGGCGGCCTCCTGGTGGACGTGGAAGCAGCCGGACTTGCCGCCCTGGCTCACGAGCTGGATGATGTCCGGCAGGGGGGCTTCGCGCATGGAGCCTTGGATCACACCCTGGGACATGGACCGTTCCTCTCTATAGGAAGGAAGATGCCCAACCTTACCACGGAGTGCGCCCTTCCCCCCGGGGCCCTCCTGAGCGATGCTGAGAGTCTTATGCATGAACGTCCAGACTCTCCCTTCGCCAGCATCGAGGCCGCCATCGAGGCCATCCGCCAGGGGCAGATGGTGGTGGTGGTGGATGACGAGGATCGCGAGAACGAGGGCGACCTCACCCTCGCCGCCGAGCACGTCACGCCCGCGGCCATCGCCTTCATGGCCACGCACGGCCGGGGCCTGATCTGCGCGGCCCTGGAGGGTCCTCTGCTGGACCGCCTGCAGATCCCGCTCATGGTCCGCGACAACACCAGCCCCTTTGAGACCGCCTTCTGCGTCTCGGTCGAGGCCCGGGAAGGCACCACCACGGGCATCAGCGCCCAGGACCGGTCCCGGACGATTCAGGCCCTCATCGCGCCCGAGTCCCGTCCCCAGCACTTCGTGAAGCCCGGCCACGTGTTCCCCCTGCGCGCCCGCCCCGGCGGAGTCCTCACCCGCACCGGCCAGACCGAGGCCAGCGTTGATCTGGCGCGGCTGGCGGGCCTGCATCCCAGCGGCGTCATCTGCGAGATCATGAAGGACGACGGCACCATGGCCCGGGTGCCGGATCTGGTGCCCTTCTGCCGCCAGCACGGCCTGCTCCTGGTCACCGTGGCGGACCTGGTGGCGTACCGGCTCCGCCAGGAGCCCCTGGTGAAGCCCCTCGAGGTGCGCGCCATGGCCAGCGAGTGGGGCCAGCTGCAGGTGCACCGGTTCCAGAGCCTGCTGGACGGCGGCAGCCACCTGGCGTTCGTGCTCGGCGACCTGGCCTCGGTGGAGGCCCCCCTGGTGCGCGTCCATGTAGAGACCCTGCCGGACGACCTCCACGGCTTCGAGAGCGGCCTCTTCCAGAAGGCCATGGCCGCGCTGGCGAAGGAGGGCTGCGGCGCCCTCGTCTACCTGCGCCGGCACGCCCACACCCCGGGGGTGGCGGAGGAAGGTCAGGCGCTGCCGCAGACCATGAGCGACCGGGATTTCGGCGTGGGCGCCCAGATCCTGAGGCAGCTGGGCATCGGGAAAATGCGCCTCCTCAGCCGCCATGAAACGAAGTACATTGGGCTCCGTGGTTTCGGACTCGACCTCTGCGCCCACGTGCCCCTGGAACCCCCTGCGCTCCAT
This sequence comes from uncultured Holophagaceae bacterium, assembly GCA_903863195.1. Taxonomy (GTDB): domain Bacteria; phylum Acidobacteriota; class Holophagae; order Holophagales; family Holophagaceae; genus Geothrix. The sequence goes on along the minus strand of CAIPAY010000211.1, from coordinate 41,399 downwards.
CCCTCCACGGATCTGCGTTGACCGACGCCGCCTTCCTGACCCAGTCGCCCCTGTTCAGGAACCTGGACGAGGCGGAGCGTGCCCAGGTGCTGATCATCGGGCAGGTGCGCTGCGCCCCCGCGGGGGAGGTGCTCTTCCGCGAGGGGGACAGCGGCGATGGCCTCTACATCCTGCTGCAGGGCTCGGTGCGCATCTCGAAGCAGGTTCCCTCGGGCGAGGAGGCGCTGGCAGTGCTGGAGCCCCCCGCCTACTTCGGCGAGATGGCCCTCATCGACGACTCCCCCCGGGCCGCGGACGCCATCGTCAATGAGGAGGCCGCGCTGTTCTTCCTGCCCATGGAGCAGCTGCAGGGCCTCATCGAGTCCCAGCCCCGCACGGCCCTGAAGATCCTGTACGCCCTCTGCCAGGTGCTCGCCCAGCGATTGCGGGAGACCAACGAGCGCTACATGAGCCTGTTCACCATCGCCCAATGGGGGAGTGCCAATTCAGGCGATCCCCTGCCCTTCCCCTGAACTTGAAAGGAGTTCCCATGTCCGACCTCGTCGCCCACATCACCGACGCCCAGTTCCCTGAGGCTGTTGCCCAGGGGGTCACCCTCGTGGATTTCTGGGCCCCCTGGTGCGGCCCCTGCAAGATGATCGCCCCCGTCCTCGACGAGCTCGCCGCCGAGATGGTGGGCAAGGCCAAGTTCATCAAGATGAACGTGGACGAGAACCCCGAAGTGGCCGGCAAGTTCGGCATCATGAGCATCCCCACCCTGATCGTCTTCAAGGACGGCAAGCCCGTGAACAAGCTCATCGGCGGCCAGCCCAAGCCCCAGCTCAAGGCGTTTGTGGAGTCGGCGTTCTAGGGGCCATCGGCTGTCAGCCTTCAGCGATCAAATGCAGCGCCGGGGCGACCCGGCGCTTGCTCTAGCTGGAGGCGCTGCTGGCTGTCGGCTGTCGGTGAAAGAAGGCCTTGGCTGGGCCTCTAGGGCCGATCCGAAATCTGCGGTTGATAGCTGACAGCTGATAGCTGACAGCTCTGCCTCACCCCAGTCCGATGCTTTCGAGATGACTCTGAAGCTCCCGGAGCCCGAAGGGTTTGGACAGCAGGGTGACACCTGGATGAGCCGAGGCGAGGGTGAGCGCCGTCTGATCGGCTCGGCCTGTGGACAGCAGGACGGGCACCGCAGGGCTTAACGCGCGCAGGCGAGGCAGGGTGCCGATCCCGCCAAGCCCGGGCATGTTCATGTCCAGGATGACGAGGTCGGGCTCCAGCCCGGCTTCCAGCATCGCCAGCGCATCCTCGCCGCAGAGGACGGCGGTCACCGCATTGTGGCCCATGACTTCCAGAAGGGCCTGGACGGAACGCTGGACCAGGTCGTCGTCATCCACCAGCAGCACCTTCAAGGATCTGCGGATGACCGCGGCAGGGGTGGACACACCCGATTCTGCGGCAAGACCTTCCTTCTCGCAGACTGGGAAGAGCAGCCTGACGCGGGTGCCCCTGCCCGGCTCGCTCTCGATGGTCATCCGGCCCCGGTGTGCCATCACCGTGCTGTAGACCATGGACAGGCCCAGTCCCGTGCCCTTGCCGACGCCCTTGGTGGTGAAGAAGGGATCCATGGCCCGCTCCACCACCTCCCTGGGCATGCCCGTTCCGTTGTCCTCCACCACCACCTCGATCCAGTCGCTGTCGACGTTGCGGGTGTGCAGGGTGAGGGTGCCGCTCTCGGGCATGGCATCCACGGCATTCACGCAGAGGTTCATGAAGGCGTGGGTCAGGGCGCTCGCATCGCCGAGGATGGGGTGCAGCCCCGCTTCGAGATCCACCTGCAGGTCGACCTTCGCCAGGGTTGTCCGCTCCAGGAGGCTGACCTGCTCCCGGAGCAGGGCGTTCATATCGAGCTCGTTCTCCTCCGCCGGGCTCTGGCGGGCGAAGTTGAGCAGGCTCTTGACCATCTTGCCGCCGCGTTCGGTGGCCTTGACGATGGTATCGAGGGCCTGATGGAGAGGGCTGCCGTAGGGCTGGGTGCCGATGTGGGCCGAGGCCAGACCGAGGATGGCTCCCAGCACGTTGTTCATGTCGTGGGCGACTCCGCCCGCCAGGGTTCCCAGGCTCTCCATTTTCTGGGACTGCTGCAGCTGGGTCTGGAGCTTGCGGTGGTCCTCCTCGGCCTGTCGGCGCTCCGTGATGTCCTGGTGGAAGGCCAGGTAGTAGGCCTGGTCCCCCAGCTCGATCAGGCTGGTGGTGACACTGAGCGGGAAGACATGGCCATCCTTGTGGTAGTGGGCGACCTCAAAGCGGACGACTTCGCCTTCCTGCATGCGGCGAATGAACTCGCCGCGGTCCTCCATGGTGCGCTCGTTGCGGACATCGAGAGCCTTGATGTCGAATCCGATCATTTCCTCCACACGGTAGCCGTGCATCTCGGCGAAGGCCCGGTTGACCTCGGCCAGCTGCCCGTCCCTCGTCATGATCAGCAGGCCCTCGTTCGCCTGGTCAAAGAGGTCGCGGTAGTGCCGGACGCTCTCCCCCAGCGCAGTTTCGGCCCGCTTTCGCTCGATGATCTCCTTCTCGAGCTCAGCGCCGTGGGCCTGGCTGGCCTCATACAGCTGGCCGTTCGCGATGGCGATCGCGGCCACGTTGACCAGCGTCTGGCAGAAGCCCTGGTCCGCTTCGGAGACCGCCCGTGGTTCTCCGACTGAACTTGCGATGAGCACGCCCAGGGCGTTCGCCCCCGCGATGAGCGGCAGGTACAGGATCGAACGGAGCCCCCGCGCCTCGGAGACCGCTCGCTCGGCCGGCGTCAGCTCGGTGCAGCGGGTATCCAGCAGGAAGACCGGCTTGCGGGTCGCCAGCGCTTCAAGGATGTGCGGATGTTCTGCCAGCGGCGCCAGACGCAGCTCCTCCGGGAACTGCGGAGGCAGGGGAGGCGTGCCGGCCCCCATGCGCAGCATCTCCCCGGACAACAGATAGACGGCGGCTGTCTTCAGGTCCGTGAGCTCCGCGATCCGGTTGGTCGCGGTCTGCAGAATGGCATTGAGGTCGAGGGTTGCGGAGAGGCTCCTGCTCACCTCGAGCAGGGTGGCCAGCTCCCCGGTGCGTTGACCGAGCGCCTCTTCCATCCGCCGGCGCTCGGTGATGTCACGCCAGACGCAGTGGTAGGTGCTCACCCCCTTGGTGCGGATGTACTGGGCGGTGACATGGATGTTCCGAAGCGCGCCGAGCCTGGTCCGCTGGAGGGTTTCGAAGTCGTCGTGACCTTTGATCATCACGCCTCTGATGCGTTCCGAGGTCTGCTGGGCCGTCTCCATGGCCTCGATGTCCGCCATGGTCAGGCTGGCGAACTCCTCCCTGGTGTAGCCAAGCTGCCGGCAAGCCTGATCATTGAAAGCCAGGGGGCGTCGGGTGGCAGGGTCCAGCACCACGATGCCATCAGGTCCGTGCATGAAGAAGGTCCGGTAGCGCTCTTCACTCTCCTCGACGGCTTCCATTCCCCTGGAAAGCTCCTGGGTGCGCAGTCTGACCTGCCGCCGGAGGGTCCTGTTCCAGATCAGGACCATGGCGATCAGCATCAGAAGGACCAACAGGACGATCCCTGCACCGAGCCAGAACCGCCCATCGGCGAAGAGACTTGGGGAAGCGGCATTGATCCAGCGCCCTCGGATCTCCTCGCGCTCAGCCTGCGTGATCGCCCCGAGACCTTTCTCCAGGATCTGCAGCAGCTGGGGCTGGTTTTTCGGAGTCGCCATCGAGAGCTGCATCCCTCGGCCCGTCTCCCCCGCCATGCGGAGGTTGGTGATGCCGTTCTTGTGGATGAGGTAGGAGGCCGTGGCGAGGTCGAACACCCCCGCGTCCGAATGTCCGAAGGAGACGTTGAGAATCCCGGTGAGGTCATCGGGGACCAGGTCTGGCACCAAGCCCAGGGGCTTGTCCGTGAGGCGCTCGGTCGTGGCAAAGCCGCGAACCAGCGAGACCCTGAGCCCCCTGAGGTCCTCCTCCTGCAGAGTTCCAGGACGGTCCTTGCGCACGAGGATGACATTCGGCAGGAAGAGGAACGGCTTGGTGAAGGAGAGGAATTCCGCTCTCAAGGGGGTTTCCATGACGGCATTCACGACCTGGATGCCGCCGCTTCGCGTCTGCTCCAGGAGCTCGTCCAGAGTCGCGAGGGGCCTGCGCTGAAAGCGGACGCCGAGCTTCGCTTCGAGCAGGACCAGGTGGTCGTGGGCGAGGCCCGTCGGCTGGCCCTGGGGATCCAGGAAGACCAGGGGGGCGGAGTTCGTCTCGACGCCGAGCACGATCCGCCCCTGGTTTTCCGTGAGCCAGCGGCGTTCCTCGGGGCTCAGGAGGTCCCTGGAGACGCCCTTCCCACAGCCCGCCAGGGCGCTCACCAGCAGCAGGACCCCGGCCAGGGTCGCCAAGCCGACCGCTCTGAACCCGCCTGTCATGGCCCGCAGCTTGGTGCTCAATGCATCCCCAACCCTTCACCACCATCGTCCAGGAGGAGCTTGTACATGATTCTCGGCTTTCAGCTGTCGGCTGTCAGCTATCGGTGAAAGAAGGGCCTGGCTGGGCCTCTAGGGCCGATCCGAAATCTGCGGTTGATAGCTGAGAGCTGACAGCCAAACCCTACTTCTTCCGCAGCACCATCCGGATCTGGTTGCCCTTCTCGTTGAAGTGGACCTCGTCCATGACCAGGAGGATCAGCGGCAGGCCGCGGCCGAAGTGCGGGGCCATGTCCGAGTCGCCGGGCAGGGGTGACAGGCGGCTGGCATCGAAGCCCTTGCCTTCGTCGCTGATCTCCAGCTCGTAGCGCTCGGTGTCCAGGGCGAGCCGCACCTCGATGAGCCGGCTCGCGTAGACCGGATCGGCCATACGGTCCGCGCGCAGCTTGAGGTAGGGGTCCTCGTCCATGAAGAGGTCGCCCTTCATGCGGGACTCCATCTCGAGGTTGCCGTGGTCGAGGGCGTTCACCAGCGCCTCATGGACGGCCATGGCGATGACGTCCGCGTTGTTGGCGGAGGCGAAGCCCATGGGCACCAGCCGGTCCGTGAGGTGGCGCACCAGGCTGGACACCTCCACCTCGTCCGAGCGGAACAGGAAGTGCCGCCGCTCGTTCACCAGCCCGTGCAGGCCGCTGTCCGCCATGCGGATGTCCCGGTGCAGGTCCACCAGGTGGAAGACGCTCTGCACCATGTCCCGGAGGGCGATGGGCTTCATGAAGAGGTTCGAGGCGCCCATGCGCATGGCCCGGATGGCGTAGTCCACGGAGGCCTGCCCCGTCATCAGCACCACCGGCAGGTGCGGCTGGGTGGTCTTGACCTTGTCGATCACCTCGAAGCCGTCGATGCCCTCCATGTTGATGTCGCTGATGACCAGGTCGAACTCCGGGGCCGAGGGATTCTGCAGCAGCTCCAGGGCCTGGGCCGCATCCGGGTAGGAGTGCACCTCCATGCCGAAGTGGGCCAGGGCCGCCTGCACCATGTCCAGGACCGCCGGATCATCGTCGATCAGCAGGATCTGGGGCGCGCGTCGGATCATGGGGGCTCCGTTGGTGGTGATTCTATCCAGCGGGGGGCAGCAGCGGTGAGATGAGGTTCCAGGTGCGGTCCAGGGCGCCCCGGAGGGCCTCCGGCAGCGGGGTGGCTGGACCAGGCCGCAGGCTGGCGCGACCCAGGGCCGTCCGCAGCCGCTCGGCAAGCTGCCCGGCGGCCACCGGCTCCACCTGCCCCGAGGCCACCAGCGGCGGCACCAGGTCCTGGAAGTTCGCAAAGCCGGGCCCCAGCAGGGTCGGCACCCCGGCCCGCACCGGCTCCAGCGGGTTGTGGCCCCCCTCGGCGGCCCAGCCCCCGGCCACCAGGGCCACGGTGCCCTCGGCGTAGGCGGCGGGCAGCTCACCCAGGGTGTCCAGCAGCAGCACGTCCACGTCGCGCCAGACGCGGCCCTCATCCCAGGGCGCGGAGGCCCGGTGGAAGGCCAGGTTCCGGGCGGCGAAGGCTTCCGCCACCGCCTCGAAGCGCCGGGGCTGCCGGGGGGCGAGGATCAGCCGGAGGCCCGGCACCTGGGCCCGGGCCGCGGCCCAGGCGGCCAGGATGAGGTCTTCCTCCCCAGCGACCGTGTTGCCCGCCACCACGATGGGAGCGTCCGCCCAGCCCGCCCGGAGCCGATGCCAGCCGCTGTGCAGGGGCCGGGGCGGTGGCAGGTCGGCCTTGAGGTTGCCGCCCAGGGCCACCGTGGGCGCCCCCAGCCGGCGGAAGGCGTCGGCGCTGGCCTCGTCCCGGGCCGCCACCAGCGTGAGCCGGGCCGCGGCGCGGCGGAGCCAGGGCCCGCCCCGCGTCAGGGAGCGCTCCGTGAGGCGGCCATTGACCACGAGCCGCGGCACGCCCCGGCCCTCGAGGGCCTCCAGCAGCCCCGGCCACAGCTCCGTCTCCAGCGCGATGAAGGCTCCGGGTGGGCGCTGCAGGAAGGACTCCAGCCCAGCGGCATCGTCCAGGGGGAAGGCGCCGCCGCTGACGCGCCCGGTGCCAGCGTCCCAGCCCGGGAGGCGGCGGGTCAGCAGCTCCAGACCCGCGGGTGTGCCCGTGCTCAGGTGCACCCGGTACCCTGCGTCGCGCAGGCGGCCCACCAGCCCGTCCGCCAGCAGCAGCTCGCCCATGCTCACCGCGTGCAGCCACACCCAGCGGTCCGCTGGCAGCTCCGGAGCTTCCGCCTCCAGCCGCAGCCGCCAGCCCGCGGGGAGTCCCCGGGCGCAGGCCCGGGCCGCGGCGCCGGCCAGGGACACGGCCAGACGGTAGCTGAGGTCGAGGGAGTCCACCCTACCACGCTCTCATAAATCCAGGCCCGGGCGGTAGCAATCGGGGCCGCCCGCAGCCTGCGCCGGGCGTTCGGCAGCTGTCCGGGCGGCGGAATAGGTGGTCAGGGCTGAGGATCTCCGTTAGGCTCTGCCACACGTCCAGCTAAAGCTGTTGCGACATTTTAAAACTCCGTATTTCAAAAAAAGGGACTTGATGACCACCCCAAACGAAGCTGCTGCAGAGGCGGTCATCGTCACGCAACCCCACGCCACGTCCTTCGGGACCGCATCCCTGGTGCTCGGCATCCTCGGGACCCTGCTCTTCATCGTCCCTTACGTCGGCCTTCCCCTCGCTATCGCGGCCGTGGTCCTGTCGAGCCGCCAGAAGACGCGGGATCGTGAGGCCGGCGAGGCCATCCTGATGAAGACCACCGCAGGCACGATCCTGGGGATCATCGGCATCGTATTGAGTATCATCGTGGGCCTGGTTCTGGTCTTTTTGGGATGGGCCACGGCGTCCTGGGCGTGAGCGGAGTCCTGGGCATCGCTCCCGCCGCAGTTCCCCTTCCCCAATCAATGTTGGAGCCCCACCCGACCGCCCGTCATCATGGAGGGATGGCCACCTCCGCACTCGTCGAAGTCCTCATCGTCACGGGCCCCCTGGGCGCGGGGAAGACCACCGCCGTGAACCGGCTGCTCAAGGCCGAGGTGGCCGCGGGGCGGCGGGTGGCGGTGCTCATCAACGAATTCGGCGCCATCAGCGTGGACGGCACCCTGGTGGACGCGGAGCGGCCGGAGCTGGCGGGAGTGGAGAACCTGGTGAACGGCTGCGCCTGCTGCAGCCTGCGCGACGACGTGGTGGCCACCCTCAAGGCCTGGTGCGACCAGCCTGAGGGCGTTGGCCCCCAGCGGGTGGTGCTGGAGACCACGGGTCTGGCCGACCCCACGGACCTGCTGGACCTGGAGCTGGAGCCGGAGCTGCTTGGCCGCCTGCGGCTGGCGGGGCTGTTGACGGTCCTCTCGAGCCTCTCTCCCGTGGACCACCTGCGGACCAAGCCCCTGGTGCACCGGCAGGCGGCCCTGGCCAGCCTGATCCAGCTCAGCAAGGGCGACCTCGATCCCTCCGCGGCGGTGGCCTGGGAGAGCGAGCTGCGCGCGACCTTCAAGCAGATCCCCCTGGTGGCCACCCGACATGGCGTGACCCCCGAGGGCAGCCCCGACCCCTGGCTGGGCGATGTGCGGCCCCTGCCCGAAGGCTGGGCCCCCACGCTGGGCGCCAGCTTCGCCGAGGCCCGGTCGCTCACCCTGCACTGGGACCACCCCCTGGATCCTGCGGCCCTGGAGGCCCTGCTGCTCGCCCCCCCGGTCTGCGGCGAGCTGCTCCGCGCCAAGGGCGTCTGCGCCTTTGCGGGCTGGGCCGAGCGGGCCGATGGCAGCGACCGCTGGGCCTTCCAGCTGGCGGACGGCCGCCTCGAGATCTCCCCGCTGCCGCTGGGCACGAACGGCAGCCCTGCGGCCTGCGCGGCCGTGGTCATCGGCACGGGTCTCGACCGGGACCACTGGCAGAGAGCCCTGCGGACGCTGGAGCGGGCTCCCCTGGGCCAGCGCCGGAAAACCCTAATCTAACGCGGGCTTGGTATCATCCCCTTTTCCCCCGATGCGGGGGCAGCAAGGAGCAGGTGTGGATCAAGTGCTCGACCTCATGGCCCGGGAGCTCAAACTCCCCCGCGCTGGCGTCGCCGCCATCGTGGCACTGCTGGAGGAGGGCAACACTGTGCCCTTCATCGCCCGCTACCGAAAAGAGGCCACCGGCTCCCTCGATGAAGTGGCCATCCGGGCCGTGGAGGACCGGCACGCCTACTACAAGGACCTGCTGGACCGCCGCAAGACCGTGCTCAAGACCATCGCCGAGCAGGAGAAGCTGACCCCCGAGCTGCAGGCCAAGATCGAGCGCACCTGGGTGAAGGCCGAGCTGGAAGACCTCTACCTGCCCTACAAGCCCAAGAAGCGCACCAAGGCCACCGCCGCGAAGGAGCGGGGCCTGGAGCCCCTGCTGGACTCGCTGCTGGCCGACGGCAGCGGCGCCGATCCCTTCCTGATCTCCGAGCCCTTCATCAAGGACGAGGACGGCCTGCGCGCCCCCTCCGAGTGCATGGAAGGCGCCGGCCACATCCTCGCCGAGCGCCTCGCGGAGGACGCGGCCATCCGCGCCTGGCTGCGGCTCGAGTTCCATGAGCACGGCGTGCTGAAGTCCGTGATCCGCGAGGAGCGGAAGGCCGACCAGGCCGCCCTGCGCTTCCGGCCCTACTTCGACTTCTCCGAGCCCATCCGCAAGATCCCCAGCCACCGCCTGCTCGCCCTCCGCCGGGGCGAGAAGGAGGACGTGCTGACCGTGAAGCTGCTCGTGGATCGCGAGGTCTACGTCACGCAGCTGGTCGCCAGGATCCAGGTGGACCCGGGCAGTGGCTACCGCCGCTTCCTGCATGACGTGGCCGGCGATGCCTACGACCGCCTGCTGGCGCCCGCCATCGAGTCCGAGGTCCGCTACGAGGCCAAGAAGAAGGCCGACTTTGAAGCCATCAAGGTCTTCCAGCTCAACCTGGACCACCTGCTGCTGGCGCCCCCCGCGGGCCAGCTCTGCACCCTGGGTGTGGACCCGGGCATCCGCACCGGCTGCAAGCTGGTGGTGATCAACCGCCTGGGCCAGCTGGTCCAGAACAGCGTCATCTATCCCCTGGAGCCCAAGCGCGACCTGGACGGCAGCCGCGCCATCCTGGAGAAGCTCTGCGCCGAGACCCCCGTGGAGGCCATTGCCATCGGCAACGGCACCGGCGGCCGCGAGGTGGAGGCCTTCCTCCGCGAGTGGCTGAAGGAGACCGGCCGCGAAGGCCTCATCTGCGTCACCGTGAGCGAGGCCGGGGCCTCGGTCTATTCCGCCAGCGACATCGCCCGGGAGGAGTTCCCGGAGCACGACGTCACCGTGCGCGGCGCCGTGAGCATCGCCCGCCGCTTCCAGGATCCCCTGGCCGAGCTGGTCAAGGTCGATCCCAAGAGCATCGGCGTGGGGCAGTACCAGCACGACGTGAACCAGACCTCCCTCAAGAAGGGCCTCGACGACGTGGTGGAGAGCTGCGTGAACCGGGTGGGCGTGGACCTGAACAGCGCCTCCTACAAGCTGCTGGCCTACGTGGCCGGCATCGGCGAGAGCCTGGCCAAGGGCATTGTGGCGCACCGCTTCGAGCACGGCGCCTTCAAGCGCCGCGAGCAGCTCCTGGAGATCAGCCGCTTCGGCGCCAAGGCCTTCCAGCAGGCCGCAGGCTTCCTGCGCATCCGCGAGGGCGAAGATCCCCTGGACGCCTCGGCCGTGCACCCAGAGAGCTACCCCGTGGTGCAGCGCATCTGCCAGCTGACCGGCAAGACCGTGACCGAGCTGCTCGGCAACGACGCGGTCCTGGACGCCCTGGATCCCAAGCTGCTGGTGGACGACCACTCCGGCCTCGAGACCGTGAAGGACATCCTGGACGAGCTGAAGAAGCCGGGACGCGATCCCCGCCAGCGCTTCGAGGTGGTGGCCTTCCGTGAGGGCGTCAACAAGCCCAGCGACCTGGAGCTCGGCATGGAGCTGCAGGGCATCGTCACCAACGTGACCGACTTCGGCGCCTTCGTGGATGTGGGTGTCCACCAGGACGGCCTGGTGCACCTGTCCGAGATCGCCCACCGCTACGTGAAGAACCCCGCGGACGCCCTCAGCGTGGGCCAGGCCGTGAAGGTGAAGGTGCTGGCTGTGGACCTGGAGGCCAAGCGCATCGCGCTGTCCATCAAGGCCCTGCTGCCCGCTCCGGAAGGGGCCGACCAGCCCCAGCCGCGTCACCACCGCCGCGGCCCGGGCCGGCCTGAAGGCGTCCGGCCTCCCCGCCCTGAGGGACCAAGGCCCTTCAGGCCTGAGGGCTCCCGCCCTCCCCGGCCTGAAGGCTCTCGTCCGCCTCGGCCCGAAGGTTCGCGTCCGCCCCGCCCGGAAGGTCCGCGGCCCCCCCGGCCCCAGGAGGTCCGCCCACCCCGCCCCGAGCGCGAAGCGGTCCCGCCCCCGCCCCCGGGCCCGGTGCTGCCGGCCTCCAGCGACTCCATCTCCGAGCTGATGGCCCGGTTCAACAAGGGCCACCGCTGATGCTCCGCGCCCTGAGGCTCCTGGCGCCCGCGGCGCTGCTGCTGGCCCTGGCCTGCCAGCCCCGCATGGCCGAGCCGCTCTACGCGCCCTGGGAGGAGGGCCTCACCCTCGCCTTCGAGGATCCCTCGCAGCCCCAGCGCTTCAGCAACCGCCTCCAGGTGCGCGTCGCCAAGTCCTCCCTGGCCCCCGGCACCCCCCGCCAGGTGCAGCTCGACCTGGCCAGCGTCCGGGGCCAGCTGACCCTGACCCTCCGCGTGCAGGACGGCGGCGTCGCCCTGGTTACCCCGGACGGCCAGGTCCTGGGCCAGCTGCTGCCCCCGGGCTTCCCCGCCACCACGGCCTGGACCGAGCGCGGCGTCGAGTACCGCGTCCTCGGCCGCGCGGCCTGGTCCGGCGCCGCCCTGCTGCCCGCCACGGCGGATCCCGTCGGCATCTGGGTGGAGGCGCGCCTGCCCGACGGCGCCCGCCGCCGCACCCTCTTCCTCCCCAACCACGGGGAGGTCGAAGTCCAGGAGCTGCGCGCCGCCGACTGGGTCACCGTGAACCGCCTGGTCTCCCGGGGCTTCACGGACCTGCCCGCCCTCAAGCACCCCTGACCGCGCCTTGCCCGGAGCCGACATGGCCGAACCGACCACCGCCGAAGACCTCGAGCTGACCCTGCCCCCGGGCGCAGAGAAGGGCACCGTCCGGGACAACCTGGAGGTGATCTGCTTCGCCATGGTGCTGATCCTGTTCTTCAAGGCCTTCGTGGGTCAGCAGTTCAAGATCCCCTCCGCGTCCATGCGCAACACGCTGATGATTGGCGACCACCTGCTGGCCAACAAGTTCATCTACGCCCAGCCCCAGTGGGCCTGGGAGGAGACTCTCTTCCCCATGCGCGCCGTGCGGCGCGGCGACATCATCGTCTTCCGCTACCCCATCGACCGCGACCAGGACTACGTGAAGCGCTGCGTGGCCCTGCCCGGCGACACGGTGGAGATGCGCGAGAAGCGGCTCTACGTGAATGGCAAGCAGGTCACCGGCCCCTTCGAGCACCAGTTCGGCCGCGGCGCCGAGGGACCGGTCCCGGGCCCCTGGCCCCCCACGCGCTATGCGGGCGAGGCCGAGCGGCCCCTGGGCCTCTGGCGCCACACGGACGCCGAGGTGCTCTCGCTGCACACCCGCAACCAGATGCAGGGCATGAACAGCCTCATCCAGGACGGCTTCAAGGACAACCTCGGCCCCGTCACCGTGCCCGCGGGCCACGTCTTCGCCATGGGTGACAACCGGGACAACAGCATGGACAGCCGCTACTGGGGCTTCCTGCCCGTGGACCACCTGCGGGGCCGCCCCTTCATCGTCTGGTGGAGCTTCCGCGAGGGCGCCACCGACAACGACAACGGCCATGTGCCCGAGGGTCCCGGCGACGTGGCCGGAGACTTCATCGACGCCGCCCGCCACTTCTTCACCCGCACCCGCTGGGACCGCTCCGGGACCATTCCCGAGTAGGTGCATCCAGCCGGTTTAGCGTTTTGCCTATTTCCTACTTTGAGCCACCGATAATTACCAATTAATATTATCAGTAAATTATTATTTTTTTATCATGCCTTTATCGGTGTTCATCGGTGTTCATCGGTGGATAATATTTTGTTTTTTCAAATTGATACTCAACCCAATTCGGTATGGAACAATCACAAAAAAAAGAAAAAAGCCTTTTTTAACCACCGATGAACATCGATGAACACCGATCAAAAGCTGATAAAGAATAAAGATATGGGAAATGACTTAATGAACTGGGGGAATCCCTTTTGAAAGCCATCCTCTTGTTGCTCCTGGCCGCCCTGCCTCTGTGGGCCTGGGGGGACCAGGGGCACCGGGCGGTGTCGACGCTGTCGCTCACGGCGCTGCCGCCGGGGCCACGGGCCTGGTTCGCGGGCCAGGAGGCCCTCATGGCGAGCCATGCCTCGGACCCGGATCACTGGAAGAGCGACCCGAAGGAGCGCCCCCGCCACTACATGAACCTGGAGGCCTTCGGCGGCCCCGGCCACCTGCCCCGCACTCAGGAAGCCGCGCGGGAGCAGGTCGGCGGGGGCTTCACCCGCAACGGGGTGGTGCCCTGGGTCATCCAGGACCGGTGGCGGGACCTGGTGGCGGCCTTCCAGACCGGCGATCCCGCCAAGGTGGCCGAGGCGGCGGCGATCCTGGGCCACTACCTCGGCGACGCCCACGTGCCCCTGCACACCTCCCTGGACCACGACGGCAAGACCACGGACCAGCGGGGCGTCCACAGCCGCTGGGAGAGCGGGCTCCTGGGCCGGATGCAGGGCCTGGACACGCTGCCCATTCCACCAGCCAAGGTTGATCCCGAGTTCCTCCAGCGCCCCTGGACCTGGCTGGAGCAGGCCCACAGCCTGGTGCCCCAGCTGCTGGCCGACGACCTCGCCGCGGACCGCACCACCCCCCGCACCACGCGGGGCAAGGCCCGCGGTCCCGCCTACTGGGCGCTGTTCAAGGAGAGCCAAGGCTCCGTTGTCCGGCAGCAGCTCACCCTCGCCGCCCAGCACCTCGCCGACGCCATCCTCAACGCCTGGATCGCGGCCGGCAGACCGACCCGGTAGCCCGAGAATCACCGCAAAGACTTTTTTAACCACAAATTACACAAAGAACACAAAGAACACAAAAAGGGCGAACCTGCCTTTCTTTGTGCCCTTTGTGTTCTTTGTGGTTAATTTTCTTTTCCGCTTTTCTTCGTGGTCTTAGTGGTGAGCCTTTTTTTCTTCCCCAGCCCACCCAGGACTCACTTGGGGTCTTCCCACCGCTTGCGGTCGAGCCAGACCTGCTCGGTCTTGCCTCTGGGGTCTTTGCCTACCCAGTGCAGCTTGAGCGGCCCGGTGGCGTCCTTCTTCGTGACGCTGACGCCGGGGCCTTCGCCGGTGCGCAGGAGGCGCAGCAGGGCCTCGACGCTGGGCGTCTGGGGGAGGAAGGGCAAGGGCAGGCCCGCCAGGGTGGCGGCGCGCTGATCGAGATTCTGACGGGGGGCCAGCAGGTGGTAGCCCGCGGCCCGGTCGCCTTCCAGCAGCACCAGGCGCTCGCCCTGGGCGTGCAGCTCCAGGATGAGACGACCGCTCTTGGGTTCCATGAGGAGGCTCAGGGTGCCGACGCCTTCGCCATCGGGACCCGAGTAGCCCCAGCCGTACATGGCACGGACCGGCGCCTTGGCGGGCGCGGCTTCGGTGAGGGCCGGGGGGGGCTGGAGGAGCATCAGTCCTCCTCCTCGTCCTCGTCCGGCACGGCGGCTTTCGGCGCGGTCTCGGAGGCCGCCGCCTCCCGCTTGGCCGCAGCCTCCTTGGCGATGCGCACGCGCAGCTCGCCCAGGCGCTTCTCGAGCCCGGCCCGCTCCGGGAAGACGAAGGCCAGGGCGCGCTCCCACTGCTCGGCGGCCTCGGCCAGCTTGCCCTGCTTCACCAGCACTTCGCCGAGGTGCTTGCGGACCTCGGGGCTGAAGGGGCTCAGGTCCACGGCCCTCCGCAGGGTGGCTTCCGCCTCGGCGATCCGGCCCAGCTTGAACTGCGCCCAGCCCAGGCTGTCGACCACGTTGCCATTGTCAGGCGTCGCCTTGGCGCTGGCCTCGATGAGAGCCGCAGCCTCCTCGAGCTGGACGTCCTGCTCCAGGAGCAGGTAGCCGAGGTTGTTCTGGACGAGGGAGTTGGCGGGCTCCAGCTTCTGGGCCTCGCGCAGCACGGCCATGGCCTCTGCGTGCCGGTCGAGCTGATCCAGGGCCTGGCTCTGCAGGATCAGGCTGTCCACGCCGCTGGCGGGCACCAGGCGGCGGGCCCGCTCCAGGGCCTCCAGGCACTTGTCCCAGCGCGAGAACTCCTGCCAGAGCGCAGCCATGCCCTCGAGATGCAGGTTCTCCACGGCGGTGCGGGATTCCTTCCTCGAGAAGAACCGGTATTCGAGAGACGACGACGGCAGCTTCGCGGCCTGCTTGAAGAAGGGCATGAGCGGGAAGCGGGCAACCCCGTCCCGGAGGGCGGCCAGGGCATTCGGCCAGTCGTCCTGGCTGACGTGGGCCTGCACCTTGAAGACCTGCGCCTCGCCGTCCGTGCGCGGCCGGGGGGGCCGGTTCTGGAGGAAGGTCAGCAGCACCTTGCCCTTGCCCTGCAGCAGCAGGGCCTCGGCATAGAGCATGTGCGCGCCGTCGCCGATCCAGTCGGCCTCGATGGGCTGCGCCACCAGCACGCTCAGGCGGGCCTCGGCCTCGGCAAAGCGGCCCAGGTTCATGAGGGCCCGTGCGGTGTGGAAGGTGAGGTTCGGGCTGCCCTTGATGGCCTCAGCCTTGGCCAGCGTCTCCAGCGCTTCCGCGAACCGCGAGGTCTGCATGCGGATCAGCGACACGTTCTCCCAGAGTCCGGCCTCCTGGGGCAGGTGCCGGGCCAGCAGGAGGAAGCTCTCCTCGGCGTGGGCCAGGTAGCCCAGCTTGATCTGCTCCCGGGCCAACTCCTCCAGCAGGCGCAGGTGCCGATCCTCGGCGCCGCGGGCATTGAGGGCCAGCAGGGCTTCCCGCTTGCCTTCATAGCTCTGGGTGGCCCGCGCGTGGATCAGGGCCCGCTCCCAAGCGGGGCTGAAGCCGGGCCGCATGCGGCCCAGGCGCAGCCAGGCCTTGAGAGCTCCCTCACCGTCCTTGAGCTGCTCGGAGACCTCGCCCAGGCGCGCCCAGAGCTCGGGATCCTGGGGCAGGCGCTGGGCCGCGGCCCGCAGCTCCTTCGCAGCCTGGGGGCCCAGGGAGGGATCCTTCTGCATGCGCTGGTACTGCAGCAGGGCCAGATGGGCCTGGGCCTCGGCGTTCTGGGGGGCGAGCTCCACGGCGCGCCGGGCGGGGGCCACGGCGGCATCGGGTTCCTCCGCCTCCTGGAGGGCCTCGGACAGCCGGAGGTTTGCCTCGGCACTCTCCGGCACCTGGGCGAGCACGCGGCGGTAGAGCGCCGCGGCGGCCTTGGGGTCCTCTCCCCCGCCCCGCAGCTGGAGGGCCCGGGCCTGGAGCATGAGCGCCCGCACCTCCTCAGCGGAGGCAGGCGCCGCCGCCAGGAGCAGGGCGAGAAGGGGAGACCGGAGGTCAGGCACGGGGGAACTCCTGGCGGAGCAGGGACAGGATGCGGGCGTGGGCGGATTCCCAGATGCTGGGCGGCAGCAGGCGCTGGATGGCCGGCTCGCCCGGGCGCGGCAGGATGCAGTAGATCTCGATCACCGAAGCGGCGTCCGCGGGCTCGGCGGCGCGCCGGGCCTTCTTGTCCCGCGCCAGCAGCGGCAGGCAGGCCGACCAGGGCGCCACCAGGGGCGCCAGCGGCGCCAGACGCTGGGCCATGGCCTGCAGCAGCGGCGCCGGAAAGGGCTTGAGGCCCTGTTCTTCCGCCAGGAGGCAGGCGCCCAGCAGGCCCAGGCCCACGGACTCGCCATGCAGCAGCTGGTAGCCCGAGGCGGCTTCCAGGGCGTGGCCCAGGGTATGGCCCAGGTTCAGCAGGCGCCGCTCGCCGGATTCCCGGGGGTCGCGGTGGACCACGCCAGCTTTGAAAGCCAGCGCCCGCTCGACCCAGGAGAACCTGACGGGTCCCTCCTGGAGCATCTCCTCCGCCCAGGCCATCTCGCCCAGGATGAGGGCGGTCTTGATCAACTCCCAGCGGCCATTCTCAACGTGCCGCTCGGGGAGCGAAGCCAGGAAGCCCGTGCAGGCCACCAGGCGGCGGGGGGCGTGGAAGGCGCCCACCAGGTTCTTGCCGGCCTCCAGGTCGGCGCCGGTCTTCCCGCCCAGGGCCGCATCGGCCATGGCCAGCAGCGTGGTCGGCCACACCTGCCACGCCACGCCGCGCAGGTAGAGGGCGGCCGCGAGGCCCGTGAGATCCGACAGGACGCCGCCGCCGAGGGCCACCACCGTGAGGTCCCGGTGGAAGGGCGCCCGGGCCCAGTGCTCCAGCCAGGGCAGGATGGCCCGGAGGTTCTTGTCCTCCTCCGGCACGGAGACCCAGAGGGCCTGGGGCGGTTCCGGCATGCCGGCGCCGAGCCAGGCCTCGCGCAGGGCCTGATCGCCCACGAGCGTCCACGGGCCCTCGGGCAGCAGCTCGCGCTCCGGGGCCTCCAGGAGGAAGACCTCGGTGGCGAACCCGGAGGGCGTGGCCAGCCTCACTAGCGGCCCTTCAGGGTTGCTTCGGCCTTCATGAGCTGGTCGCCGCGCAGCCACTGGACGACCGCCTTGTCGCCGGGCTTGTAGCTGCCCAGGACGCCCATGTAGTCATAGATGCTCTTGATGGGCTTGTCGCCGAACTGCACCATGATGTCGCCCGCCTGCATGCCGATGGTCTCGGCGGTGGAGCCCTTGCTGACACCGTTGATGCGGAAGCCCTTGGCATTGTCCGCGTAGTCCGGCAGGGTGCCAAAGGCGATGCGCATGGGGCCGCCGTCGCCCTTCATGGGGATCTTGGCCGTCTCGGCGTCCCAGGCTGGCAGCACGTCCGCATTGGCGAGGTCCAGCGTCACCGCCTTGCCGAAGACGGCGAGGCGCGCCATGCCCGCGAAGTTGATGAGCTCCGCCGTGTCCGTGGGCCGGTGGTACTCCCCGTGGATGCCCGTGAAGAAGAAGAAGGTCGGGATCTTGGCCTGGGAGAACGTCATGTGGTCCGAGCCGCCCACGCTGGCGCCGACATCGGCGCTCACGGAGAAGTCCTTGGGCACGAACTTCTGCGCGGCCTCCACGGCAGACTTCGGAGCGCCGAGGCCGCCCATCATGAGCTTGGGCGCCTTCAGGTCCAGGCGGCCCACCATGTCGAAGTTGAGCATGAACTTCACGAACTCCAGGGGCTGGGTGGGGTGCTGCACCCAGTACTGGGAGCCCAGGAGGCCCTCCTCTTCCCCGCCAAAGTGCAGCACGAGGATCGAGCGCTTCGGCTTGGCCTGCTTCAGCTGGCGGGCCAGCTCCACGACCATGGCCGTGCCAGAGGCGTTGTCGTCGGCCCCGGGGTGGATCTGGCCGCGCCCCTCGGCGCCGGCCATGCTGTGGCGCTCGCCCATGCCGAGGTGGTCCATGTGCGCGCCGATGGCGATGAACTCTTTCTTCAGCTTGGGATCCCGGCCGGGGATGACTGCCACGACATTGGGCACCTGGGCCTCTTCGCGGCTCAGCTTCAGGTCGAGGTTCAGGGCCGTCCAGGGCGCCAGCACGAAGTCCTGGCTGGCGGGCTTGCCCGTCTCCTTGATGGTCTTCAGCCGGGCCACCAGGTCGCCGCAGCTGGCGGCGAGGGCCTCGGCGGTGATGCCGACCACGGGGATCTCCAGCTTCACCGGGCCCTCTTCGCGCAGCAGGGACCGTACGCCGCTCTCCTCGAGCACGATGACGCCGGCCACCTTGGCGGCTTCCAGGCGCTTCAGCCGGGCCAGCAGGCTGCGATCCATGCGCGGCAGGTGGGCGAAGATGTCGAGGTCGGGCACCGTGCGGGCGATGACCGCCACGTGGCCCTTCAGGTCGATGCCCGCGAAGTCATCGTAGCCGCCGGGGATCTGGACGCCGTAGCCGAGGAAGGCCAGGGGACGGTTCCGGAAGCCCGCGTCGGCGCTGAGGCCCAGCGCCTCGATGTCCTTGCCCCACACCAGGGGCCGGAGGCTGTCGCCGTGGACCAGGGCCGCGTCCTGGCGCTCCCGGACCACCTTGGCGATGAAGGGGAAGTGTTGGAGCTGGGTCTTCAGGCCCAGGGCCTTGAGCTCCTTCTCAATGCGCCGGGCGGCGAGCTCCAGCTCGGGATAGCCGTTGCCACGCCCCTTCAGCTCCGGGGCCGCGAGGAAGGTCACCTCCTTCCGGAGCCGGGCCTCCGTCGCCTTGTCCAGGCTGGCCTGAGCCGGCGCCTGGGCGACAAGGCTGGTGGCGATGAGAAAGAGGGTCCAAGGGCGCATGGGGTCTCCAACGGAAGCTCCAGTTTACAGGTCGCGCCCCGTTCCGGCGAGGCACCGCCTCTCGGGCTCCAGGTGTGGGACAATGAGCCCATGTCTGAACAGGGAGCCTTCTTCCGGTCCGATCAGGTGGACCAGCGACCCATGCGCCACGCGCTGCTGTGGCGCCTGGCGGGCTACCTGCGGCCCCAGTGGGCCTCCCTGCTGGCCCTGCTGGTGCTCATGGCCCTGGGCGCCTTCCTGGAGGTGCTGCCCTCGGAGCTGACCCTGCGCCTCATCAACCGCTTCATGGGCCAGGGCAGTCTCCGGGGCGCCGCGCCCCTGATCGCGGGCTTCTTCGGCATCCTCGTCGCCGGCTTCCTGGTCAGCTTCGCCCGCTACTTCCTGCTGGCCCGGGTGGGTCAGCGGGCCATGCTCGACCTCCGGGTGCAGCTCTTCGCCCACCTGATGGGGCGCAGCACGGACTTCTTCCACCGCAATCCCGTGGGCCGCCTCATGACGCGGGTCACCAGCGATGTCCAGAACCTCAACGAGATGTTCGCCTCGGGCTTCGTGGCCATCGTGGGGGACGCCCTGTCCCTGCTGGCCATCGTGGCCTGGATGTTCTGGACCCACGCGGGCATGGCCCTGGTGGCCCTGGGCATTCTGCCCTTCCTCCTGGTGGCCACAGAGGTCTTCCGGCGCCGGGCGGGTGATGCCTTCCGCGAGACCCAGCGGCGCTACGCGGCCATCAACGCCTTCCTCCAGGAGCAGATCTCCGGCATGGGCCTGGTCCAGGTCAACGCCCAGGAGGCGCGCAGCGCCCAGCAGTTCCAGACCATCAACGAGGACTACTTCCAGGCCTTCCTCCGCACCATCTTCGCCTACGCGGTGTTCTTCCCGGTGGTGGAGTTCATCACCTCCGGCACCCTGGCGGCCCTGATCTTCTATGCGGGCTTCAAGCTCCAGGCCGGGGCCATCACCTGGGGCCTGCTGCTGGCCTTCATCCAGCAGTCTGGGCGCTTCTTCCGGCCCATCCGCGAGCTGGCCGAGCGCTACAACGTCATGCAGACCGCCCTGGCCTCCAGCGAGCGCATCTTCAAGCTGCTGGACAACCAGGAGGCCATCCCCGAGGACCCGGCAGCCCTGTCCGCGGCCTTCACCCGCGAGATCCGCTTCGAGGACGTCACCTTCGCCTACGAGGAAGGCGGCCGGAAGGTCGTCCGCAGCCTCAGCGGCGTCATCCCCCGGGGCCGCCGCGTGGCGGTGGTGGGCCACACCGGCGCGGGCAAGAGCACCCTCATCAACCTGCTCATGCGCTTCTACGATGTGCAGGCAGGGGGCATCACCGTGGACGGCACCGACGTGCGCCTACTGAAGGTCCGCGAGCTGCGGAGCCTCTTCGGCCTGGTGCTGCAGGATGTGTTCGTCTTCTCGGGCACCCTCCGCGACAACATCGTGCTGGACCGGCCCCTGGACCTGGCCCGCCTCGACTCGGTGCTGGAGCAGAGCCAGCTCAAGGACCTGGTCGAGCGCCTGCCGCTGGGCCTGGACACCCAGGTGGGCGAGCGCGGCCAGAAGCTCAGCGCCGGCGAGCGCCAGCTGCTGGCCTTCGCCCGCATGCTCTACCTGGAGCCGGCCGTGCTGCTGCTCGACGAGGCCACCGCCAACATCGACTCCGAGACCGAGGCCAAGATCCAGAAGGTCATCGAGCGCGTGAGCCACCGCCTCACCACCTTCACCATCGCCCACCGGCTCTCCACCATCCGGGACGCCGACGAGATCTGGGTGCTGGACCAGGGCGCCCTGGTCGAGCGCGGCACCCACGACGGCCTCATCGCCCAGGACGGTGTCTACGCCAAGCTCGTCCGCCTCCAGTTCGCCGAGGGCGAGGCCGCGTAGGGCCGGAAGCCGAACAGCTGACCACAGAGAAAAGCGGTTTAACCACAAAGAACACAAAGAACACAAAAAAACCAAGCCCTCCTTCCTTTGTGCCCTTTGTGTTCTTTGTGGTTAAAAATTCATTTTCAAGGATCCCTTCCCTTCTCTTGAGGGCCTGTCTTCGCCGTGGATCTGTGGTTTTTCTCTTCCGTGTTCTGTTCTGAGGCTGGGAGTCCGGGCTGTAAGCTGGTGGGATGCTGTCCCTGCCGCCGCTCTACCCCATCACCGACGCCACCCGGGCGGAGTCGCTGTCGGCGCAGGTGCGGCGACTGGGCGAGGCGGGGTTTCCGCTGGTGCAGTTCCGGGGCAAGCCGCTGGATTCTCGAGCCCAGTGGGTGGAGCTGCGGGCGGCGCTGGCGGAGGCCTCGGCCAATGGCGGCTGGCCTCAGCTCTGCATCAATGACCGGGCGGACCTGGCGATGCTGGCGGCCCGGGAGGGCCTGGCACCCTGGGGCCTGCACCTGGGCCAGGGTGATCTGCCCGCGACCGAGGCGGCACGGCTGCCGGGCCTGGGCCGCTGTCACTTCGGTGCCTCGACCCATGCCCCGGCCGAGTGGGAAGCGCCCGAGGCCGGCTGCGATCATGCCGGCGTCGGCCCCTTCCGCGGCACGGCCACCAAGGCGGACCACGCGGAGCCCATCGGCCTGGAGGGTCTACGGGCCGGCTGCACGGCCCTGCGGGCCCGGAACCTCTCGCCCATCGCCATCGGCGGCCTCACCGTCGCTGACGCGCTCGACTGCTTCGCCGCGGGTGCCGAGGCCCTGGCCATGGTGGGCGAGCTGCACCGGGGCGGGGACCTCGCGGCGCTGGGCTGGGCGGTCCAGCGGCAGCGCTGGCAGGTGCGTCCCCCGTTCCGAGCCGGCCAGGGCGTCGTCCTCCTGGGCGGCAGCGGCGCCGGGAAGACCACCGTGGCCAAGGAACTGGCCCAGCGGACGGACCTGCCCTTCCACGACCTGGACGCAGTCATCGAGCAGCGGCAGGGCCAGCCCATCAGCGCCATCTTCGCCGCAGCCGGGGAGCCGGCCTTCCGGGCCCTCGAGGCGGAACACCTGGCCTCCCTGCTGGGGAGCCCGGCCGTTGTGGCCCTCGGAGGTGGCGCATGGGAGGCTCCGGCCAACCGGGCCACCGTGGCCGCCAGCGGCTTCGCGGCACTGTGGCTGGCCGAGTCGCCCCTGCGCGCCTGGGCGCGGGTGGGCCAGGATCCGAACCGGCCCCTCGCCCAGGACCGCGCGGCCTTCATGGCCCGCTGGGCGGCGCGGGTGCCCGCCTGGTCCCTGGCCCCCATGGCCATCCCATTTGGTCACAGTTCCCGGGAGTTGGCCGCCGCCTTGCTAGACTGTTAGCCAACCCCCAGGCACCCCGTGGACCTGATCCTTTCCGATCTGCACTCGAACTTGCACGCACTCCGCGCCGTGCTCCGGTTCACCCGCAGGCGGGCGATCCACCGGTTCGTGATCCTCGGCGACCTGGTGGGCTACGGTGCCCACCCCAACCAGCTGCTGGACAAGATCCGCGAGCTGCGCCCCCGGTTCCTGGTGCGCGGCAACCACGACAAGGTCTGTGCGGGCCTCGAGCCTGACAACACCTTCAGCCTCCCGGCCCGGCAGGCCGCGGACTGGACCCGGGAAAGGCTGCGCCAGGACAACTGGCGGCTGCTGGCCGAGGCGCCCACCGGACCCGTCTGGGTGGGGGACGACTACCTCATTGCCCACGGGGCGCCCATGGACGAGGACGCCTACCTGCTCCACATCCGGGAGGTCAGCCAGGCCTTCGACGCCTTCCAGGGCCAGCTCTGCTTCTTCGGCCACACCCACGTGCCCGGCTGCTTCGAGCTGGATGAGAGCCGGAACCAGCTGAACTGGATCTCCCTGGAACCCGGCGAGTGGTTCCAGCTGCAGCCCCACTGCCGCTACCTGGTGAACCCGGGCTCCGTGGGGCAGCCCCGGGACCGCGATCCCCGCGCCTCCTTCATGACCTACGACCCCAAGCATCTCCGGCTGAGGCTCCACCGCCTCGACTACGACGTGAAGGGCGCAGCCAAAGCCATCCTGGCCGCTGGGCTGCATCCCAACCTGGCCCACCGGCTGAGCCAGGGCATCTGAAAGGCAGTCCTTCCATGGTCAATGTTTCCTTCCTCTCTGCCCACGTGCTCGAGCAGTTCCTGATCCAGGCCCGGCTCACCCGGGCGGTGGCCAGCCTCCGCCTGCAGAAGGCCAACTCCCGGCTGCTGGGCGACCTGCGGATCCACAGCTTCCGCGCGGGTTCGACGCTCGAGCTGTCCGGCCTCCACGCCCGGGACCTGGTGCCCGTGGAAGGCACCCCGGTGACCCTCACCATCCTCCTGGGCGACGAGGTGCTGAGCCTGGAGTCCGAGCTGCTGGCGCCCATCCAGGACGAGGAGGGACACACCCTGCTCCACCTCCGGTGGCCCCACGAGCCCGCCCACCTGCACCGCCGCCGCGACATGCGGGTGGCTGGGCCCGATCAATCGCCCCTGAAGGTCCGCGTGACTCTGGGGGACCGCAAGCTAGAGGCCCTCCTGGTGAACCTCACGGAGACCGGGGTGGGCCTCGCCTTCGAGGAGGCCCTGATGGTGGACCTCCACGCCGCCGTGGAGATCGACGCCGAGCTACCGGATGGCGCCATCCTGCACTGCCCAGGGGAGGTGCGGCACCTGAACTTCCTCGAGGGCCAGGACTATCCCACCCGCCTGGGCATCGTGCTCCATCCGCTGCCGGGCACCGATCTCGAGCCCATCCACCGCTTCATCCAGGCCCGCCGCACGGATCGCTCCCACTCGACCGCACGCTAGTTGGTGCCGGGGATCTCCTCCGCCGACGCCGCCACGGTGCGCTTGACTGGCAGGAAGCAGACGCCATCCGGACCCTCGGTGCAGGGCTGGTAGGTCACGAGCAGCCGGACCGGGTCCTCCAGCTTGCGGCCCGTCAGCGCGAGGCGCACGGTGCCGCGCAGGATCGGGTCACCGGCGTCGTCGATCTCGCTGGTGGCAGGCAGGGAGGCGCAGGTGAGGGATCCCCTGGAGACCAGGGCCACCTTGAAGCTGCGCGCCTTGAGGTGCACGTTGTCCGGCAACGTCAGGGACAGCGCGCCCCCAGCCACGCTGAGCGAGACATCCTTGGCGGGGTCGAAGCCCGCGGCAGTGAGGGCCTGCGCGGCCACCATCAGGAAGGGGATCAGGACGCGTCGCATCGGCTCAGGCTCCAGCAGGAAGGTCGGAAATCCGGGCCATGCCCGAGGTGGCAAGGAGCTCCCCGGCCTCGGTGATCAAGGCGCCTTCCACCGAGGGGGCCGCTTCCAGCAGCTGCAGGCCGCGCTCCGGCCCCAGCAGGAAGGACGCGGTGGCGAGCCGCCCGGCCTCGGCGGCCGTGGGCGCCACCACTGTGACGGAGGCGAGGCCCCGGGCGGGCCAGCCCGTGGTGGCGTCGAGCAGGTGGTGGTAGCGCACGCCACCGGACTCGAAGCCGCGCTCGTAGTCCCCGGAGGTGGCCACCCCGCAGTCGGCCTGGGCGCGGATCGCGAAGCGGCAGCGGGCGCGGTCGCGGGGATCCTGCACGCCGATGATCCAGGGCGCGCCATCGCCCCGCCGCCCCACGGTGCGCACATCCCCAAGCAGGTTCACCATGGCCGATTCCACGCCCCGGGCCTTGAGCAGCTCGGCCACGCGGTCCGCAGCGTATTCCTTGCCGACGCCGCCCAGGTCCAGCGCCATGCCCGCCCGGGCCAGGCGGATCGTGCCATGGCTCAGCTCCACGGCCCGATGATCCACGCGCACCAGCAGGTCCTGGAGGGCCTGCTCGTTGGGCACCTCGGCCCGGCGGAAATCCCAGACCTGACGCAGCACCCCCACGGTGGGGTCGAAACGGCCCCCGGTCAGGCGCGCCAGGTCCAGGGCACTCCGCACCAGGGCCTCGGTCTCGTCATCCACCGTTAGCGGAGCGCCGCCAGCCTCGTCATTGAGCTGGCCCACCACACTCGTGGCGCGGTAGCGGCTGAACTTCTGCTCGATGCGCCGGGCCTCGGCCACCGCCTCGCGACCCAGGCGGGTGGCCGCCGCTTCGCCCCGACCGTCCACGAACTTCAGCAGCGCGTCGCCCCCCATGAGCGGGAAGCGCACGGTGTAGAGGGTCCGCTCCATGGGCGGGGTCAGTACTTCCACTTCAGGCCCAGGGTGACGGTGGTGGCGTTGACGTCGGCCGCGGAGGTGGCGGGACCCGCATAGACTGCCGGGAGGCTGCCGCTGGCCGCGGTCTTGAGTGGGGTCACCTGGTCCCGACCCGACTGGAACTGGTAGGAGGCGCCCAGGCTCAGAGTGAGCCCCGGCGTGAGGTCCACGGCGACGGCACAGCCCAGGAGGAGGCTGCTGAAGGCGGACAGCCGGTAGTCCGCGGACATGAAGGGCTGCGCCGCGTCGAAGCGGGCGCCGTAGAAGGAGGCGGCCCGCTGGCTGTAGGCCCGCAGGCGCGGCGTCAGGATCCAGCCTTCGTCCAGGTGCTGGTCGTAGGTGAAGTCCAAGGTGTGCGCCTTGATGCCCCAGTCGTCGGTGTAGTAGCGGTAGGAGGTCTTGAGGGCCCCGTCCCACTCGAAGTAGTGGGCGTGCTTGACCAGGAACGCGTCCCGGACGCGGGTGTCCGGCCGGTGCTCACCCTGGGTGAGGCTGCCCACGGTCACGATTAGGTAGGGCTCGTCCAGGTAGCCGCTCAGTTTCATGCGGGAGGCACTGAAGTCGATCAGGTCCTCGGCGCCCAGGATCCAGGTCCAGCCCAGGGCGTAGCCGCGGGTCTTCTTGGGCAGGCGCAGGGTGCTGGTCACCGGGGCCACGGTGTCGTTGGCCAGGGAGAGCCCGTAGTGGAGCGTGCCGCGCCCCTGGGCCATGGTCCAGGCATCCGAGAGCCCGAAGCCCTGGGAGGTGTAGTCCTTCTCCACGGAGTGCGAGATGTCCACCGTGGGGAGGTGGGCCCCGATGCGGCGACCCCAGGTGAAGCCCTGGGCGTTGCGTTCGTCCATATACTGAACCATCGGGATCTTGCCCGCGGCGTTGGTATGGGAAGTGCCCGAGGCAGAGGTGGTGGTCGTGACGCTGAGGGTCGGATAGCCGCCCGTGGGCGAGGCTCCGGAGACGCTGTCGTGGGCCAGCAGCAGATCGATCTGCCCGAGGGCCTCGCTCAGCTCGTGGTGCACCAGCAGCGTGGGGCTCTTCACCTGGGTGCGGCCGTCGGCCTCGTTGTAGAAGAGATAGCGCAGCTCCACCGCAGATTGGGCCAGGGCCACCCGGCCCGTGAGGATGCCCATGCCGGCCACCATCCAGGGCAGGCCCTGGAGTGCCAGGCGGCCCCGCCGCCGGACCTTGCGCGCGCGCTCAGTTGCAGCCACAGCCACCTCCCGCCGCGCCGCCATTGCCCGCGGCCCCTTCCTTGCTGGCGTGGATGTGCTCGCGGAAGAAGCCCGTGAGGGTGTCCCCGTCGAGGCTCATGATGGGATCGGCCAGGTGGCCCCGGCGCCACGCCTTCAGGCTGCCCGTGGCCTGCAGCCCTGGTGCGACGCGGACTTCCTTCGGCACCGGGCTGCCGGCCAGCAGGGCCGCCACGGCGGCGGCCTCCTCCTGGACGTGCGCCCCGCCCTCGAAGCGGGCCGCGATGCGGCCCTCGCGGTCGATGAGGAAGGTGGTGGGCATGGCCACCACCGAGAAGGCCTCGCCGGTGCGGCCCGTGGCATCCTGCAGGATCGTGAACTGCACCGGGACCTGCTCCAGGAAGGCACTGACCGCAGCCGTCTCCTCGTCCAGCGAGATGCCCACCACCTTCACGCCCTGGCCCGCGAACCGGCTCTGGAGCTTGTCCAGCTCGGGCATGCTCTTGCGGCAGGGGCCGCACCAGGAGGCCCAGAAGTCCACGACCACCACCTGGCCCTTGAGCGCCGCCAGGGAGAACCCCTTGCCCTTCTGGTCCTTCAGCTGCACCTCCGGCGCCGGGTCGCCCTTGCCCGCGGCAGCCAGGCTGCCACCTGCCAGGAAGAGGGCCGCACCCAGCGCCAGCCAGGCCGGTCGGCCAGGGAATCGGGGAGGTGGTGTCAGTCCGAGCATGGGTCTCCTGGGTGCCCAAGGCCCGGTGGCGCAAGCCTCCGGAGCCACGAGCCAACAATGCGTGTTCCTACATCTATGCTGCCACCGGACAGAAGGATCCCGGAGAATTAATCTTCAGAGATTTCAGCTGTTTCAGACCAGCGGCTCCGGAGCAGCCCTACCCTCCGCCTCGCTGGAACCCCCGGTAGAAGCGGGCCATGAAGGCAGCCACCTCCGCCTCCGAGTGCCCTTCGAAGGTTAATTCTACGTGGTGCCTAACCAGCGAAAGGCGCCCGAGCCGAAGGGGCTCCAGGGGCTGGAGCGCCAGAGACCAGCGGCGGGTCCCTTCCGCATGCCGGAAGACCCCGTCGGCCTCCGCGACCGGCGTGAGTCCCACGGCCTCAGGCAGCAGGCGCAGGAAGTCCTCCCGGCTGATGGTCATCTCCAGGCTCAGCCGCTGTTCCCTGGGGGCCTTGTCCCTAGCCACCGGCGACGGGCGGCCAGATGGCGAGGGCCTGGCCTTCTTCCAGCACCTTCGCGGCCCGGTCGCCCGTGGCCACCCAGACCCCGTCCACCAGCACGATGGCGCACTCCCCCGACTGCAGGCCCATGAGGTGGATCACATCCAGGACCGTGGTGCCGGGATCAAGGTCCAGCTGCAGGCAGTGGCTGGACCGGGCCTCCGCCGGGAGGCGGATGCTGAGGGACGCGAACAGTTTGAGAGTGATCTTCATGCCAGGCGATGCGCCGCCGCGAGGTAGGCCGGCATGACCAGCGTGGGATCGTCCAGCAGGCGCTGCTTCCAGGGACCTAGCCGCAGCTTCCCTTCGATGAGGCCGCGCAGGGCGCCGACGTGGTCGGTGAAGCCCACGGTGTTGGCGCCGACCAGGCGGTCGCCGTCGAACTGCAGGTTCATGTAGCGGTAGCGGGCCTCGTCCAGCAGCTCCGTGGACTCGCCACCGGGCACCCCCTCCCACTCGCCGAAGGACGAGGAGACGAGGCCCAGGGTGGTGAGCACGTTGAACACCAGGCTGCCATGGAAGGCTGTGGGCTTGCCGGCCATGTTCAGCGCGGCGATGCGGCCCTGCTCCACGGCGTTGGGCTGGATGGCGTTGACCTGGCGCTTGCCGCTGAGGCAGTCCACGGACTCGGCCACATCCCCGGCGGCGTAGATGCCGGGCACGCTGCTCTGCAGGTTCGCGTCGACCACGATGCCCTGGTTGATCTCGATGCCGCTGCCGGCCAGGAACTCCAGGTTCGGGTCCACGCCCACGGCGCTGAGGTAGACATCGGCGGGCAGCACCCGGCCCTCGCCCAGGTCCACCTGCAGCACACCGTCCGTCTGGCTCAGGCCCTTGGGCTGGGTGCGGGTCAGGATCTTCACGCCCTTGGCCTCGCACCAGCGCCGCAGCATGTTGCTGGCGGCGGGATTCATCATGCGGCGGACCATGTAGCCGCTGCGCACCAGGATCGTCAGGTCCACGCCCTTGGAGAGCAGGCCCTCCATGATGATGCAGCCCACGAAGCCGGCGCCCATCTGGACCACGCGGGTGCCGGGCCTGGCCTTGGCCAGGATGGCGCGGGCGTCGGCGAGGGTCCAGCAGGCCTGGACCCCGGGCAGGTCGATTCCCGGGATCTTCTCCAGGCTGGGCCGGGAGCCGGTGGCGATGAGCAGGCGGTCGTAGGCCAGGGACTGACCCCCGCCCAGGTCGACGGTGCGGGCGGCGGTATTGACGGCGTGGGCGCGGGCCTGGACCAGACCGATGCGCAGGCGCTGGAAGTGGTCCGCAGTCTTCCGGAGGTGAGTGCCCTCCTCGCCGATGTCCCCCCGGAGCAGGTAGGGGATAGCCATGCGGGAGTAGGGCGCCTCCCCTTCGCCGCAGAGCATGAAGATCTCTGCGGCGGGGTCGGCCTTGCGCAGGGTCTCCGCGGCAACCACCCCCGCGGGACCGCTTCCGATGATGACGTGTCGCATGAGGATCCTGGGCTGGGTCAGAGGCTGAGACGGGTGCGGGTGGCGGCGGTCGGAACACCCTCGGCGCTCCACCCGCGGACCTCATAGTACTCCGGCAGCATCTTGTCCAGGTGGCACACGGCGCCCTTCTGGGGGCCGGTCTTGATGGCCTCCGTCAGCAGGCGGGGCGGCAGGGTGTCGTCCTTCTTGCTGAGGCCCGCGCCCAGATTGAACTCGCGCTCCAGGTTCCAGATGCGCTCGCCAACCAGGAGCAGCCGCTCCTCGGACCAGTCGCCCTCGCAGGCGGCCTGGATCTGGGGCTGGATGTCCTGCAGGCCCCAGGCAAAGGTGGTGAAAAGGCAGATGCCGGCAGAGTCCACCACGGCGGTGAGGTCCTGGAAGGCCTTCAGCATGGCAGGCTTGCCCTCGGTGGCCTGGGGCTCCATCTTCACGGGAATGCCCAGCACCTCGGGGGAGACCATGTAGCCGCGGACGTGGCAGGCGCCGCGGTTGCTGGTGGCGTATTCCAGGCCCATGCCCTGCAGGCCGCGGCCGTCGTAGGCCGGGAACTCCTGGCCCTTGACGGTCATGGACAGCTCCGGGCGGCCGTACTTGGCGCAGAGCCGCTTGGAGCCGAGGCCGATGATCTTGCCGAAGCCTTCGCCGACGGCGGTCCACTCCGCGAGCTTGACCAGCGCCTCCGCCGAGCCCCAGGTCAGCTTGAGACCCACCTCGGCCTCGGTGAGGATGCCCAGGTCATAGAGCTCCATGGCCGCGCCCACGGTGGCCCCGAAGGAGATGGGGTCGTAGCCGTCCTCGTTGCAGAGGAAGTTTGCGTAGGTGAGGGCTTCCAGGTCCGACACGCCATTGGCGGCGCCCAGGGCCCAGGCGGCCTCGTACTCCACGCCGCCGGAGGCGCCGTGGTACTGGGGCTTGTCCTTCACGCTGAAGTGGTTCGGATCCATGCGGGAGATGCGGCCGCAGGCGATGGTGCAGCCGAAGCAGGCGCCGTTCTTAACGAGGTTGGGCTTGCCGTCCGTGGGGCGCTTCTCGTGCATGGCCTCTCCGCCGATGGCGTTGGCCCCCTCGAACTGCGCCTCGCGGTGGTTGTAGCTGGGCAGCGCGCCCAGCTCGTTGATGATGTTCATGAGCACCTGGGTGCCGTAGGTGGGCAGGCCCACGCCGGTTACACCGTTGGCCGCCAACACCGCTTTGCCCGCGTCCACGGCCGTGAAGAAGGCCTCGGGGTTGGCCACCTGGTAGGCATCGGTGAGCGTGCCGCGCACGGCCACGGCCTTGAGGTTCTTGGAGCCCATGACCGCGCCTACGCCGGACCGCCCCGCGGCGCGGTGCAGGTCGTTGACGATGGCGGCGTACATGACGCCCGACTCACCGGCGCGGCCGATGGAGGCGACTCGGATCTGGGGATCCTGGTGCGCCTTCTTGATGGTCTCTTCGGTGTGCCAGGTGGTCTTGCCCCACAGGTGGGAGGCGTCCAGCAGCTCGGCCTTGCCATCGATGATGAGCAGGTAGACCGGTTTCGCCGAGCGGCCCTCGAAGATGACCATGTCCCAGCCCGCGAACTTCAGCTCGGCGCCGAAGTAGCCGCCGGAGTTGGAGCAGGCGATGGCGCCCGTGAGGGGCCCCTTGGTGACCACGGAGTAGCGGCCGCCCGTGGCGGCCATGGTGCCAGTGAGGGGACCGGTCACGAAGATGAGCTTGTTCCCCTCAGCCAGGGGATCGACCTTGGGATCGATCTCAGAGCAGAGGTACTTGGTGGCCAGGCCCCGCTGGCCCAGGTAGTCCTGGGCCCACTGCTGGTTCAGCGGCTCGGTGGTGCAGGTGCCCGCCGTGAGGTTGACGCGAAGAACCTTCTTAGTCCATGCCATGGCAGTCGCTCCTCACACCGTTGCCGGGTTGGTGTCGGTCTTGTCAGCCCACTGGCGCATTTTTTCCAGTCCCGTCCAGTCGGCATCCACGAAGGTGATGGCGCCCGTGGGGCAGGCCTTGGCACAGGCGGGCGCCCCGCCGCAGAGGTCGCACTTCTGCACCTTGCCGCTGGAGGCCACGTAGTTGATGGTCCCGAAGGGGCAGGCGATGGTGCACACCTTGCAGCCGACGCAGGTGGGATCCAGCACGATCTTCGCGCCGGTGACCGGGTCCAGCTTGATGGCCTCGGTGGGGCAAGCCATCATGCACCAGGCCTCGTCGCACTGGGTGCAGGTGTAGGGCACGAAGCGCGCGGCCTCGTGGAACGAGAACACCTTGATGCGGGACTTGGCGATGGTGAAGCTGTGGTGGTTCTCCCAGGAGCACGCCATCTCGCACTGGAGACAGCCCGTGCACTTGTTGGGATCGATGTGGAGGGATTTCTGCATGGTGGAACCTCCTTGAGACGGGGACAGGGGGGATGGGATGCCGTTGATCATAATTCGGATAACGCCCAAGATCGGGGCTTTTTAATCAAATTCTAGCTACCCCTGCAAATGCAGTGGCAGCGCGACTTTCCAGGCGCCCCGGGCAGCCTGACACAAGAGAATGAGTCTCAGTTAAACAACAAGTCCAGCCTCAGCGCTTCCGCAGGCTCACCAGGGTGCCGCTGGCGCCCAGCAGGAGCATGATCACGGCCTGGACCAGCGTCTTGTAGGAGACCTCGGGCCCGCCGAAGACCGCGGACCGGACGAAGAGCACGCCCAGGGCCAGGAGCAGCAGGTAGATCCCCAGCATCACCTTCCGGGCCAGCTCGCGGGTCTGGGGCGTCTCCTTGGCGAAGATCCGGTCATAGATGACCAGTCCCACGGCGGCCGTGATGTTCAGGACCACGAACAGCAGCCAGAACTGCCGCGCGGCCGCGGCGGCGCCCGGGTGGCCGACAAGGGGCTTGAGCATGGAGCCGTAGAGGGAGCCGCCCAGGCTGGAGCCGATGAGGCTGCCGATGACGCCGTAGAGGAAGGCGTAGCCCATGTAGACGGCCTTCTTGTCCTCGGGAGCCACCAGCCCCACGTAGCTGTAATACTTCGGGTGGGCGGTCATCTCCCCGATGGAGAACACTGAGATGCCGAGGATGAAGACCCAGACGTTGGTGGAGGCCGCCAGGCACAGGAAGCCTAGAGTGCCGATGACGATGCCGCCGACCATGGTCGGCAGGGGGCGGAACTTCTTCACGATGCGGCTGACCAGCACCTGCAGCAGGATGATGGTGCCGCCGTTGACCACGGTGACGTGCTCCGCATCGAACCGGAGCGGCACGCCGAAGGAGGCGAAGAACCGGTTCACGGGCGTGGCGTCGACGAAGTCGCGGAGGTACCAGAGCACGGAGCCGAAGTTCTGGAAGTAGAGGATCCAGAAGCCGGAGTAGACCACGATCATCAGCATGAAGCGGGCATCGCCCAGCACCATGGCGGCACTGTGGGCCACTTCCCGCAGGCTCTTGGAGTTCTCAGGCTTGGGGGGATCCTTGAACAGGAACAACGTCGGCAGCAGCATGGCGGCGCAGTAGAGGGCCGAGGCGATGAAGACGTAGCGCCAGGAGAAGCCCTTCAGCACGCTCACCACGAGGGGCGCGAGGAAGGCGCCGATGTTGATCATCCAGTAGTAGATGCCGAAGCCGAACCCCGAGTTCTCCTCGGTGGTGGTGCGGGCCAGGGTGCCGGAGATGATGGGCTTGAACAGGCCCGCGCCCGTGGCCATGAGCAGCAGCGCGGCGAACACGGCGCCGTAGCTGGTCACGTTGCCCGCGATGAAGTAGCCCGCGCTGAGGATCGAGAACGCGAACAGCAGCATGCGTCGGTAGCCGTAGCGGTCCGCCAGGGCCCCGCCGGCGATGGGAATCACGTAGGTGAAGGCGTAGATCAAGCTCTGCAGGAAGCCCACGGACTGCTCCGTGAAGCCCAGGCCCTCGGCCGCGACCTGGTTCGTCAGGTAGACCGCCAGCACCGAGTTGAGCCCGTAGTAGGCGGCCCGCTCGAAGAGCTCCATGACGTTCGCCAGCCAGAAGACAGGCGGGAAGGAGCGCAGGATTCCAGTGGGGCGCGGAGTCGACATCCGGCGAGTATAGCGGCGCCTTGCTCTCCGGCGGCTTCGCGGATGCATGGGTGAATCGATTCCGATATTCAAAAGGAAAGGATCACCACCGAGACACCAAGGCACCAAGAACTGCCAAGTTGAAGACCTGCCGTTTTTCTTGGTGCCTTGGTGCCTTGGTGGCAAAGTTGTTTTTCTTCCCTTCATTGCAAAGAGGGATGCGAGGCACCCCTTGAAGACCATCTCCCTCCGCGTCGACGTGGACACCCTGGAAGGCTCCCTGGCGGGCATCCCGACCCTGCTGCGCCTGCTGGACAAGCACCGCATGCGCGCCAGCTTCTACTTCAGCTTCGGCCCCGACAACAGCGGCAAGGCCATCCGGCGCATCTTCCGCAAGGGGTTCCTGGCCAAGATGCGCCGCACCAACGCGACCAAGCTCTACGGCCTGAAGACCATGCTATACGGCGTGCTGCTGCCGGCGCCCATCATCTGGAAGCAGGCCGCCACGCAGATGCTGGCAGCCAGGGCCGCCGGCCACGAGGTGGGCATCCACGCCTGGGACCACGTGCAGTATCACGACCTGCTGGACCGCAAGTCCCGCCGCTGGCTGGCGGACTGGTACGACCGGGCCCACGAGGCCTTCGGCACCGTGTTCGGGGAGAGCCCCCTGGGCGCCGTGAGCCCCGCCTGGCGGTGCAACGACACCACCCTCGAGCTGCAGGAAGCCTACGGCCTGGCCTATGCCGGGGACTGCCGGGGGCTGGCGCCCTTCTACCCCGTCGTGCAGGGTAAGCCCCTCCGCACCCTGCAGATCCCCACCACCCTGCCCACCCTGGACGAGCTGCTGGGCCTGGACGGCCGCACGCCCGAACAGGTCAACCGCGAGGTCTGGGACCTGGTGCGCGAGGACACTCTGAACGTCTATGCCCTCCACACCGAGGTCGAGGGGGGCGCCCTCTTCGGGACCTTCGACGCCTTCCTGGGCGGCCTCAACGACCGCGGCGTCCGGGCCCGCACCCATGCCGACTGGCTGCCCGAGCTGCTGGCCGCCCAGCCCCCCGCCAAGACCATAACCCGCCGCGACATCCCCGGCCGGGCCGGCTGGGTGAGCTGGGAGGGCAGTCTCTAGCGGGTCTGCTCCAGAAAATATCGACACCAGATTCATAAATAATTTAAGTATCTGCCCCGCCCCTGCCGAGGAATCAGTTTATCCGGGGGTCCAATATGCAGGTCGGTGCCCATGAAGGCCCAGGCATGCCCCCCGCGGCCTCCAGCCTGGCGTATCACGAGCACCGTGAGCTCCTGGCGGCGGCGGTGGACCAGGCGATCATCCACCACCCCCAACTGGGCCAGCTGATCGGGCCCAATCCCTTCGACCTGATCCAGCAGAACCACGCGAACCATGCCAAGTTCATGGACAACGTCTTCTTTTTGGGAAATACGCAGCTGCTGGTGAAGACCCTGCCCTGGGTCTACCGGGTCTACGGCGCCCGCGGGGTCTCCATGGACTACTTCCCCGTCGAGCTGCGGGCCTGGCGGCGGGCCATCACCGAGCAGATCCCCGACTCGGCCGCCGCCCCCCTGCTGGCGGTCTACGACTGGATGCTCGACCACCACAACGACATCATCGAAGCCGCGAACCGCCCGGAGGAGTCCGCCGCAGGCCCTGCGCAGGACGGCAGCGTCCTGGCAGCCTTCGTCGAGTCACTGGTGACGGGAGACTCCACCTGGACGGACGCCGTCACCCGGGACTACATGGCCGCGCCTCAGGATCTGGAGCGCTTCTACCTGGAGATGCTGGACCCCGCCATGCGGGAGATCGGGCGGCTCTGGGAGCAGGCCCGGATCACCACGGCCCAGGAGCACATGGCTTCATCCCTGGTGATCCGGATGATGTCGAAGGCCTTCGCCAAGATCGAGTCTCCGACCCATCCACGGAAGCGCTGCGTGGTGAGCGCAAGCCCCAACGAGCACCACCAGATCGGCGCCTGGATGATCTCGGACCTGCTGGAGGTCCGGGGCTGGCACACGCGCTTCCTCGGGGCTGACACCCCCTCCGAGGCGCTCCTCGCGACCCTGGATGACTTCCGCCCGACCGTGCTGGCCCTCTCGGTGACCATGTCCTTCAACCTGCGGAACACTGCCGAGCTCATCGCCAGGATCCGCCAGTACGCGGGCGCCTGGACCCCCCGGATCATGGTCGGGGGACGGGTCTTCCAGGACACCCCGGGGCTCGCTGCGAGCATCGGCGCGGACGGGGAGGCCAGGGACGCCGCCGGGGCCTGCCTGCTGGCAGAGTCCTGGTTCGAGGCCGGTGATGAGCTGGACTGAGATCGATCCGCCCCTGGTCTCCCTGCTGGCCGGGTTCCTGGCCCGGGTCTCCAAATCGGTCATCCTGGTCCGCATGGATGAGAGGGGACGAATCCAGGAGTGCAATGCCGCCTTCCAGGGGCTCTACCAGCCTCGGGAGTCCCTGCAAGGACAGCACCTCTCCCGGTTTGTCCTGAGGCAGAACGGCCAGCCCGTGGAAGCGGATCCAGGGGCTTTTGAGCAGCATCCGAGCCACCTGAAGCTGGTGGACCCCATGGTCATCGGCACCTCGCTCCAGGCCTACTGCTTCCCCTACCAGGGCCAGTCCATCCTCATCGGCGAGCGCATCCTGCCGGCCACCGCCGAGGCTCTGGACGTCCTCAGCGGCACCTCCAATGAGCTGGCAACGCTCACCCGCGACCTCAAGCAGCGCTACCAGGAGAAGGCCATGGCCCTCCGGGAGGAGGAGGCGCTGCTGAAGATGACCGAGAACCTGGCGACCATCGGCTGGTGGACCTGGAGCCTCGGGTCGAACCGGAACAGCTGGTCGGACAACCTCTTCCGCCTCTACGGCCTGGAGCCGGGCAGCGTGGCCCCTTCCCATGAAGCCTGGATCCAGGCGATCCATCCCTCCGACCGTCAGCGCGTCACCACCCTCGTGACCTGCGCGGTCGAGCAGAAGGCGGAGCTGGACTTCGAGTGGCGCGTGAACCGGCCCGACGGCGCCGACTGCTGGCTCCTGTCCCGGGCCTATCCGGTGCTGGATGCCACGGGCAACCTGCTCCGCTACATCGGCACCGCCATCGACATCACCCAGCGCCACCAGGCCGAGCTGAGCCTCACCCAGCGCACGGCCCTCCTGGCCAGCGTCCTGGACTCCACCACCGAGGCGATCTTCGGCATCAACCTGCAGGGCAAGTGCACCTTCTGCAACCGGGCGCTCCTGGAGAACCTCGGCTATGCGGAGGCCACGGCCCTGGTGGGCCACAACATGCACCAGCTCATCCACCACTCCCTGCGGGACGGGTCGCCCCACCCGCTGGCGTCCTGCCGGATCTTCCGGGCCCTCGCCGAGGGCAAGGGCAGCCACAGCGGGGACGAGGTGTTCTGGCGGGCCGACGGCACCTGCATGCCGGTGGAGTACTGGTCTTATCCCCAGTATCAGGAGGGGGTCGTGGTCGGGGCGGTGGTCACCTTCTTCGACACCACCGAGCGCAGCCGAATCGAGAAGGAGAGGGGCGCCTTCGAGGCCCAGGTCCAGCACCTCCAGCGCATGGAGAGTGTGGGCCGGCTGGCGGGCGGGGTCGCCCATGACATGAACAACGTGCTCTCCACCATCATGGCCGTGGGCTCGATCCTCAAGGGGCGGCACCGGGACGAGCCCGAGCTCCTGAAGGATGCGGACCTGCTGCTCCGGGCGGCCACCCGGGGTCGCGACCTGGTGCGCAACCTCCGGGACTTCAGCCGCAAGGAGTTGGCGTCGGCCACTGAGCTGGACCTCAACGAGCTCGTGCGGAGCGAGGTGGACCTCCTGGAGCGGACCACGCTCAAGAAGATAGCCTTCGAGCTGGACCTGGAAGCGGACCTGCCGCCGATCTTCGGCGAGAGCAGCGCCCTGAGCAACGCCCTGATGAACGTCTGCATGAACGCCTGCGATGCCCTGCCCCAGGGCGGCAGGATCCACTTCCGCACCCGCAGGATCGGCCACCGGCACCTGGAGCTCACGGTGGAGGACAACGGCGAGGGGATGAGCCCCGAGACCCTCAACCGGGCCCTGGAGCCCTTCTTCACCACCAAGGCCCTGGGCAAAGGCACGGGCCTTGGCCTGTCCCAGGTCTACGGCACCATGAAGGCCCATGGCGGCACCGTGGACCTCCAGAGCCGGCAAGGGGTGGGCACGCAGGTCCGGCTAACCTTTCCACCGGTGGAAGAGGATGCGGCCCCCATGGCCTCCCCGGCGCCCAGCCAGATGCTGCCCCCCAAGTCGCTGCGCATCCTCCTGGTGGATGACGAGGAGCTCATTCGCACGGCGGTCCAGCGGCTGCTGGAGATCCTGGGGCACCAGGTGCAGATCGCGGCGGGCGGCCTGGAGGCCCTGCAACTGATCCAGGCCGACCTCAACCCCGATCTGGTGGTCCTCGACCTCAGCATGCCGGGCATGGACGGCAGCGAGACCCTGGAGCGCCTCCGGCGCCTCCGGCCGCACCAGCCCGTGCTGTTCGCCACCGGCTTCAGTGACGAGCGGATCCCGCAGATCCTGAGCCGCTTCCCCGATGTCAGGGTGCTCAAGAAGCCCTTCTCGGCCCTGGAGCTGGAGCAGATGCTTGCAGGGTGGCTCTAGGCGCGCAGCGCAGATAAGAATCGTGGCCCGAACGGGCCACGATTCTTAGGGGTGAACAGATCAACTACGCGTGCTGTTTCAACTTGTCCTTGCCGCCGAACCACTGGTCCCAGTAGACCACCACGGGGGCGGCGATGTAGATGGACGAGTAGGTGCCGGTGATGACGCCGATGACCAGCGGGAAAGCCAGATCGTGGAGGGCCGGGCCGCCGAAGAGCCAGAGGCAGACGCTGACGAAGAGCACGGACAGCGAGGTGAGGATCGTCCGGCCCAGGGTCTGGTTGATGGAGTCGTTCACCAGCTTGGTGATGGACGCCCGGCGGTACTCGGGCCGGTGGCTGTTCTCGCGGATTCGGTCGAAGACCACGATGGTGTCGGCCATGGAGTAGCCCATCAGGGTCAGGAAGCTCGCAACCACGGGCACGTTGAACTCATAGCCGAAGGCGGCGAAGAGTCCAAGGGCCATGAGGATGTCGTGGATGAGGGCCACGATGCCGCCCACCGCAAAGCTGGTGGTGAAGCGGAAGATCACGTAGACCAGGATGGCCAGCATGGCGAACCCGACGGCCGTGAGCGTCTTGCTTGTCCACTCGCCGGAGATGCTGGGGGAGAAGCTCTCATCCTTGAGGATGCCCACCCCGCCAATGCGGTAGTTCTTCTGCACCGTGTCCTTGACGGCTTCCGGCAGGTCCTTCGGCAGGTCATTGAAGGTCTGGTAGAGCCCCGAGGACAGCTTGTCCCGACCGGCGATGGCCTTCTCCGCCAGCGGCGTGTAGGCCACCAGCAGCGCCTGATCGTCCCCGGGCAGCCGCAGGGGGTTGGCCTTGGCCAGCACGTCCGTGAGGTTCTTGGAGCCCTCGAGGTTGAGCATGGGCAGGGTGCTGCCCGCAGCCTCGGGATCCATCTGCTTGAAGATGGCCCGCAGGGCGTTGGCCTGGATGGTGCTGTCCTTCTGGTCGCCGTCCTTCTTGGCCTTCACCTTGACGGAGAAGTCCTGGATGCCCTTGTCGGCGTTCTCGTAGGCCACCACGGTGGCGTCGGGATAGCCGCTCTTGGCCAGGGTGGCCCGGATGGTCTCGGGCGCCATGGCGCCCCGGAAGCGGACGGTCATGTCATTGCCGCCCACGAACTGCATGCCCAGGTGGATGCGCTTGTTGTGGGTGAGGTTCCAGGGCTGGACCCAGAGGAACGTGAGCACGATGATGCCCCAGGTGATGGCCAGGGCCGTGCCCTTGTACTTCATGAAGTCGTAGGAGCTGCCCTTGAAGAAGGTGTGGTTGCCCACGGACAGCACCTTGGTGCCGGGGTGACGCTCCAGGATCCAGTCATAGATGAAGCGGCTGATGTAGATGCTGGTGAACAGCGAGGCCACGACGCCCACGGTGAGGGTCACGGCGAAGCCCTTGACGGGGCCCGTGCCGAAGATGAAGAGCAGCAGGGCGGCGAAGAGCTGGGTCACGTGGCTGTCCACAATGGTCCAGAACACCCGGTCGAAGCCCGCATCGATGGCGCCCGGCACGCTCTTGCCCAGGGCCAGCTCCTCCTTGATGCGCTCGAAGATCAGGATGTTGGCGTCCACGGCCATGCCCAGGGTCAGCACGAAGCCTGCAATGCCGGGCAGCGTGAGCGTGGCGCGGAAGGAGCCCAACAGGCCCATCATAACAATGACGTTCACGGTGAGGGCGATGATCGCGTTGGCGCCGGACCAGTGATAGAAGAACACCATGAAGGCGATGATGGTGATGAAGCCCACCAGGGCGGCGCGCACACCGGCATGGATGGAGTCGCGGCCGAGGCCGGGGCCCACGACGCGCTCTTCCAGGAACTTCATGGGGGCCCGCAGGGCGCCGCTGCGCAGCTGGCTGGCGAGATCGTCGGCCTCCTGGGCGGAGAAGCTGCCGCTGACCCGCACGGCGCCGCCGATGATCTTCTCCTTGGCGCTGAGCTCCGTGACGACCTTGCGGTCGAGCACGATGGCGATGAGGCGGTTCTCCTCGGAGGCGGTGCCCGTCAGGCGAGCGAAGTCGTCATCGCCCTTCTTGTTCAGGGTGAAGTTGACCTCGTTGGCCTCGGTCTGGGAGTTGGAGGCGCGGTGCGAGTCGATGATGTCGGCGCCATCCACGGCGACGCGGCTCTCGAGCAGCACCCAGCGGCTGATCTTTTCCTCGCCGGGCTTGGCCTTGACCACCGGCTGGCCGCCGCGGCGGGCCTGGCGCTCGCTCTCGATCTCAGGCAGCAGCTCGAACTCGGGAGGGATGGCGCCCTTGAAGGCCGCCAGGGCCTCCTCCCGGCTCGAGAAGTAGTACTGGGGCACCTTGGCCAGGAGCCGCTGCTCCAGCCGGCCGGGGGTGGCCAGCAGCTTCTTGATGCGCTCGCGGTCACCCTCCTCGATGCCGGGGATCTCCACCACGATGCGGTTGCCTTCGGCGCCGCTGGCCGTGATCTCGGGCTCCAGCACGTTGGCGGGATCGATGTCGCGGATGCGCTTCTCGATGACCTCCAAGGCGCGCTTGTTGGCGTCGTCCTTGAGGTTCTTCTGGTAGTCGGCCTTCTGCGTGAGCCGGTAGACGTCCCCGTCCGCCGCCAGGGCGTAGCCCGGGAAGAAGTCCTTGGCGACCTTCTCGACCGTGGCCTTCTGGTCGGCGCTGACGCCGTCCACGCGGATGGCCTCACCTTCCACACGCGCCGTGGCGCCGGGCAGGTTCTTCTCGCGAAGCCGCGAGGCCATGCGGTCCTTGCTGTCACGCAGGTCCGCGGTCAGAGCCTCCTGGCCCTGGACCTCCAGCTCGAAGTGGACGCCACCCCGAAGGTCGAGGCCCAGCTTCACTTTGGAGAGCGGGGTGAAGAAGTATCCGCAGCCGAACAGCACGGCGAGGACGATCGTGAGGCGCCAGAGGCTCCGCTTGGTCACGGGGCGCTCCTTACAGAATGCGGGGCGGAGGATCCGGCCCGGAAGGTCAGGAGGTTCAGTTCTGCTTGATCTCAGGCTCGGTCGCCAGCGAGGCCACCGCCGAGCGGCGGGCCTTCACGACGGAGCCGCCAAGCTTGAGCCAGAGGTCCTTGTCCTCGACGCGGTCGATGGTGGCGTAGAGGCCCGAACTGAGCACCACCTCATCGCCGGCCTTCAGCTTGGCGAGACGCTCTTCCTGGGCCTTCCGGGCCTTGCTCTGGGGCCGGATGAGGAGGAAGTAGAACATCAGGGCCATGCCGCCGATGAACACGAACTGGGTCCAGCCCGGAGGGCCACCAGCCTGGGCCTGTGCGATAAGGGCGAAGTTCATTTAGGGCTCCTCAGTCAACCATCCGGCGCGCGTGGACTGGGCAAAGGCGGGAAACCTGTTTTCCAGCAATGCCTGCCTTGCGGCGCGGGTAAGCCCCACAGTGTAACTCAGGTTGTGGATCGTGTTCAGCGTGAACCCCAGAAGCTCCCCGCAGCGGAACAGGTGGTGGAGGTAGGCCCGGCTGAAGGTGGCGCAGGTGTAGCAGCCGCAGGCGGGGTCCAGGGGGCGGTCCGCGTCCCGGTGCCGGGCGTTCTTGAGGTTCAGGCGCCCCCGGCTGGTGAGGGCGCGGCCGTGCCGGGCCTCTCGGCTGGGCAGGACGCAGTCGAAGAGGTCCACCCCGTGCTCGATGCCGAAGATCAGGTCCTCCGGCGTGCCCACCCCCATGAGGTAGCGGGGCCGGTCGGCGGGCAGCTCCTTGACGAACTCCGCCAGCAGGGCGTTCATCTCGGGCTTGGGCTCCCCCACGCTGAGGCCCCCCACGGCGAAACCCTGGAAGGGGGTCCGGGCATCCAGCTCCAGGGCCTCGGCCAGGTGCCGGCGGCGCAGGTCCAGGTGGGTGCCCCCCTGGTTGATGGCGAAGAGGGCCTGGTGGTCCTGCAGGGGCACGGCCCGGCTGCGGGCCAGCCAGCGGGTG
>CAIPAY010000210.1 GCA_903863195.1 uncultured Holophagaceae bacterium | reverse complement strand
TGGTCGGCGCCGCAGCCAACGCCAGGGAGACCAGGGGAGCCAGCAGGTGGAAGGTGCGCATCAGAACCTCCAGATAGGTTGTTATTTTACCAGAACGTAAGAGCACCGAAGGCGCACACCCTTGTCTTGATGTTGTCGCCAAAATGACGACAATATCCATGGGAGGCCATCATGAAGACGATCTCACTAAGAGACTTCCAGCGTGAGGGCGCCAAGGCCTTTGGGATTGCTCCCCAGAGTGAGCCCTGGCTGCTCGCCGGACGCGAGCAGGAGTTCGTCCTTCTCCCCGTGACGCCCGAAAATCGTTCGGCCGTCATGGATCTGGCCGAGGGCCTCGCGGCGGTCATGGCCCTGCGCCAGGATCAGGTGCGAGCGGTGGAGGTGGGCCTGGATCGACTTGGCTTGGAAGAGGTTGATGAAGAGATCCGGGAGGCAAGGAAGGCCCTCCGTCGCCGGAAGCACTCAGCGTGAGTCGTGCCCTCGTCCTGGACACCAACGTCCTCGTCTCCGCCGCGCTGAAACCTGCGAGTGACGTTGCCCGAATCGTGGAGTTTGTGCTGCTCAGACAGGCACCCATTCACGTCTGTCCCTCGATCATGCTGGAATACCGAGAGGTTCTGAACCGTCCGAAGTTCCGCCCAAAGGGCTTCCCTCCCCTGTGGCTTCCTCGGCTGCTCCAGGTAGCGTTCCACGAACCCGAACCTGCTCCCTGGTCGTTCGACGGACCCGACCAGGACGACTTGGTCTTTCTCTCGCTTGCCAAGGCCACCGGCGCGGTTCTTGTCTCGGGGAACCTTGCGCACTTCCCTGAGAACCTCCGCGACGGGGTGTCTGTGTTGTCCCCCGCAGCTTACCTCGCGTGGAACCAAGGCCATCCTGATGTATAAAGGAAGCCTTCCCGAGCTCTCGAGGTGCCCATGACCGCCCAGACAACCGATGCCGTCCTGCAGGAGACCAAGCGCCGCATGCACTCGTCTGTGGAGGCCCTCAAGAAGGAGATGGCCACCATCCGGACGGGCCGCGCCAACGCCAGCCTCCTGGACAATGTCCACGTGGACTACTACGGCTCCACCGTGCCCCTGAACCAAATGGCCACGGTCTCCGTGCCCGAGGCCGGCATGCTGGTGGTGCAGCCCTTCGACAAGAGCGCCATCAAGGCCTGTGAGACCGCCATCCTCAAGTCCGACCTGGGCATCAACCCCTCCAATGACGGCAATGTGATCCGCCTGCCCATCCCCATGCTCACCGAGGAGCGCCGCCGGGACCTGGTGAAGGTGCTGCATCGCCTGGGCGAGGAGATCAAGACCGGTGTGCGCAACATCCGCCGCGACGCCAACGAGGACGTCAAGAAGCTGGAGAAGCTCAAGGAAGGTCACATCTCCGAGGACCTGGCCAAGAAGACCCTGGAGGACATCCAGAAGCTCACGGACGCCCACATCAAGGAGATTGATGAGGCCATGAAGCACAAGGAAGTGGAGATCCTCAAAGTCTGATCGCCCCCGGTGCCCAGCCTCCCGGTCTTGCTCCTCCTCATGCTCGCCGCGCTGCTGGCGGGCTTCATCGACGCCATCGTGGGCGGCGGTGGGCTGATCACGGTGCCAGCGCTGATGCTCGCGCTGCCGGTGGGAACCCCGCTGCCCACCCTGCTGGGCACCAACAAGGTCGTCGCCGTAGCAGGCTCGAGCATGGCGGCGGGAAAGTTTTTGCGCTCGGGAACCCTCGCCTGGCGGGAGATGGTGGGACCGGTCCTGGCCTCGGGGCTGGGCGCCTCGGTCGGGGTCTGGCTCACCTACCGGGTGCACGGGGACTTCCTGCGGCCGGTGATGCTGGGCCTCCTGGTGGCCATGCTGGCCTTCACCTTGCTGAAGCCGGACCTGGGCCACCTGCACGCGCCGCGCTTCGGCCTCAACCACCGGCGCGGCCTGGCGGCCCTTATCGCCCTGGCCCTCGGGTTCTACGACGGGTTCTTCGGGCCGGG
Source organism: uncultured Holophagaceae bacterium (assembly GCA_903863195.1). Classification (GTDB taxonomy): domain Bacteria; phylum Acidobacteriota; class Holophagae; order Holophagales; family Holophagaceae; genus Geothrix. Next base: position 7,531 of record CAIPAY010000210.1, on the reverse strand, counting down.
GACCGGTTCGGTGCTGATCTTCCTCTTCGTGGCCGTGCTGGGCTCAGACTTCCTGCGGGCCTCGGCCCTGGCCAAGAGCGTCAACTGGGCCTCGAACCTGACGGCCATGGTCCTCTTCGTCGGGCAGGGGAGCTGGCTGCCCTCCGTAGCCCTGGGCATGGCCGCCGCCAACGGGGTGGGCGGCTACCTGGGCGCCCACGTGGCCCTGACCAAGGGGAGCGGCTGGGTCCGGGGAGTGTTCATCGGCGTCGTGACCGCCCTGATCCTTCGGCTCGGCTGGCAGCAGCTCGGGTTCTGACCTCGGTAGAGAATGGTTTTTTCCTGAGTGGCCCCCGGGCATACTTGCGGCACGAGGCACCCATGAAAGAGGACAGGCTTCCGCGTGAGCAGGAATCGTCCTCTGCTCCGCCGGGCAGGGCGACGCCCACGGAGGTGGCCGGGCAGGCGGATCTCTGCCTCGGGGATCTCGTGGCCAGGGCTGTGCTCGAGGCAGTGGATACCTATGCCGTGATCATGAACGCGCAGCGTCAGATCGTGGCGGCCAACCCGATCCTGATCGAAGCGCTGGTGCGCGAAGGCGTCGCGGACCACCAGGGGGTCCGGGTGGGCGAGGCCATTGAGTGCGTCCACCGGGCGGAAGGCCCCGATGGCTGCGGCACGGCCCGGGCTTGCGGCCGCTGCGGCATGATGGACGCCGTGACGATCGCCCGGGACACCGGGAAGGCGGCCACCAGCGAGTGGCTCATCAGCATCCGCCGGGAGGGCCGCTGGGAGGCCCGGGAGTTCAACGTGCGGGCGATGCCGCTCTCGGTGGCGGGGCAGGGGCTCATGCTGGTCACCTTCCAGGACATCAGCTCGACCAAGCGGCGGAACGCGCTGGAGCGGATCTTCATCCATGACCTCATGAACTCCCTGGAGGGCCTGAAGGGTTGGGCCGACATGCTCCGGGGGGCCGGGGCCGAGCCTGCCGTGGTCGCCGAGCGGGTGCTGGATGTCGCAGGCCACCTGAAGGCGGAGGTGGAGTCTCAGCACCGACTGCTCCTGGCCGAGAGCGGGGAGGTGGTGGTGGACCTCCGGCTGGTCTCACCAGAGCAGATCCTGGACCGGCTGGAGGAATCCCTGGGCCCGGCGGCCGTGGCGCGCATGCTCCGGCTGCCCTCGCCCGCGCAGACGGCACCGGTCCGCACCGATCCGTCGATCCTGTGTCGAGTCCTCAGCAACATGGTCCAGAACGCCCTGGAGGCGCTGCCTCAGGGGGGCCAGGCCAAGCTCTGGTACCAGGTCTGCGCTGGGCACCCGACCTTCTTCGTCCAGAACCCCGGGTGCCTGGCACCGGAGGTCGTGGATCGTGTGTTCCAGCGGTCCTTCAGCACCAAGGCGGCCCGCGGCCGGGGCCTTGGGACCTACGCCATGAAGGTCCTGGGCGAGACGGTCCTGGGCGGGAAGGTCGGCTTCACGACCAACTGGGAAGAAGGCACCCGGTTCTTCATCGAGCTGCCAGAGTGAGCCTCGACCCGGGTTATGCTGGTCCCTCGATGCCTGCCACCCGACCCCGTCCCTTCTCCCGGGACGTCCTCTTCCGAGCGCTTAGGTTCTTCTACCTGCTGTGGGGCGGGATGCTTCTGTCCACCCTGGCCTTCTATGGGCGCCTGCGTCTGCCGGCGCAGTTCTGGCAGTGGCCGGGCCTCTGCCGGACCCTCATGGGACCCTGGGGACGGGCCGTGGCCCTGGGTTTCGGCCTGGTGATGTGCCTGGCGGCCCTCCTGGAAGTCTGGGAACTCGTGGACCGCCTGTTGGTGCGGTTCATGGGCGAATCGGAGCGATGATCGGAATCCTTCGCTTGGTTAAATGGCCCCTTTTGGCGATCCTGGAGCCTTGGGCTTGAACCCTTTGGGGGTTCGAGCCATTAAAGAAGCGTGTCTCGGAGGCAGGGCGATATGGCGCATGTGGTTCGTGGAATGATCGGAGCGGGGCTGTTGCTGGGGGCTCTGCCGGCCCTGGCCCAGGGCATAGCCCTTTCGGCCGTGGACCCGGTGGGCATCGCCCGCAGTGGCGTCCAGGTGGCCTACGGCTTCAGCCTGGAGGCCGCCACCGCCAATCCCGCGCTGCTGTCCTCCCTGAGGGACAAGAGCAGCGCCTACGTGGCGTTCGGCCTCGAGCTCTCGGGCATCCAGCAGAGCATGGAGTCCAACCAGCAGACGACGTTCAGCACCAACCGCAACCGCAGCATCGGCGGCTTCGGACTGGCCGTGCGGACCTCCCCGACCCTGACCCTCGGCCTCAAGCTGGACGAGCCCTACCTCTTTCACCGGAACCTGTTGGATAACGCGCCGAGCCGCTTCCTTGGGGATGGCCTCGACTTCTCCGCCCGCCGCCTGGAAGGGCAGCTGGCCTGGTCCCTCAGTCCCAACGTCTCCCTCGGAGTTGGTCTAGGCGTGGCGCGCCTCGGGTTTGACGCCACCACGGTGCTGCGTCTGGGCGTGCCCGGCTCGGCTTCCACGGCTGTGGATGGCCTGGTCGAGCAGCGCGTCGGCGAGAGCGGCAACAAGGTTGTGCCCAGCTACTCCCTGGGGCTGCGGTGGGCCATGAACCCGCGCTGGACCCTCGGCTTCACGCACCAGTCGGGCCTCAAGGGCGATCTCAGCCTCAAGGCGGACTACCGGGGCTCGGTTCTGGGACTCTATGCCAACGACGGCCTCAGCAGTGCTGCCCAGGGCACCGGCGCCCGCGCCGCTGCGTTGCTGGCGGCTTCCACGCCCCAGGTGGGCACCACCACCCTGGAGCTCCCCTCTCAGACCGCAGTCGGGGTTCGCCATCGCATCACCCCTGGCCTCACCCTGGAGACCGATGTCCGCTGGACCTCGGCGAGCCTGACCGTGCCGGCCTTCGCCAGTGTGAAGACGGCCACAGGGGTCACCCGGAGTCCGAGTGAGCTTCCGACCACCAAGGGGCACCTCGGCGTCGGTGTGTCTTCGGAGCTGGAGCTGGGCAAGTTCTGGACCCTGCGGGCGGGCTTCTTCCTCGACCAGCCCAGCGTCCAGGCTTCCGTGACTGAGCCCCTCTTGGGCGGTTCGCGCACGGCGGACTTCTCGATCGGCGCCGGCTACAAGACCTGGGGCGGAGAGCTGAACTTCGGCTACCAGTACCGCCAGAGCGAGGACCAGGACACCACCCGGCTGGGTGGGGTCTGGAGCTCGACGGGCTACCGTGGTGTCGGCACGCGGTCCCGCATGGAAGCCATGGGGCACCTTCTGTCGCTGGGCTTCCGCAAGTCGTTCTAGAGAGGAACCTGGCCATGCGTTTTCCCGGCCCCCATGCCTGTGAAGAGGCACTTGCCCGGGGTGAGCTCCACACCCTGTGGATCGCCCCCGCCGCCTGGGGGCGGCTCTCGAAGCTGGTGGCCGCGGCCCGCCAGGCCGGTGTCGTGATCCACCGTGAGCCCATGGAGGGCCTCGACCGCCGCAGCCCTGGGCAGCGTCATCAGGGGATCCTGGGAGAGGGCGGCCCCTTCGCCTACGCGGAGCTCGATGACGTTCTGGCCAGGGTTGCCGACAAGGGCAATGCCGCACTGGTGCTGATCCTGGATGGCATCACCGACCCCCACAACCTGGGCGCCATCCTGCGCTCTGCCGCCGCCGCCGGAGTGGACGGCGTGGTCCTCCCCGAGCGCCGCTCCGCCGCCGTCAACGAGACCGTGGTCCGCGCCAGCGCGGGCACGGCGGGACGGGTGCCGGTGTGCCGGGTGGTGAACCTGAGCCGAACCCTCGAAGACCTCAAGGCAGCCGGTCTGTGGATCTACGGACTCGCCCTGGGCGAGAGCAGCCGCGACTACCTGCTGGAGGCCTTCGACCGCCCCACCGGGCTCGTCATGGGCGCTGAGGGCGAGGGCCTGCACCAGAAGATCCGCGAGCACTGCGACGGCTTGCTGCACATTCCCATGCCCGGCGGGGTCGAAAGCCTGAACGTCTCGGCCGCCGCGGCGGTGACGCTCTTCCGTGTGCTCGCCAGGCGCGGAGCGGAAACGCCGCAGCCGAGCAGCACTCCGGAAGTTTCCACTTGAGGCGCTTCGGTTGCCGTGATACCTTTCGAGTTCCCTGTCAGGAAAGCCCTGCCTCGCAGTGACCCCTGACATGGAGCCCCGGCAGGGGTTCCAATGGGATGGTTTTCGGGTTCTCCCGAAAAGCATTGACAAGCCCCGGGAGGGGCACCGGACGAGTATGCCGAGATGGCCGAGTGGTTAATGGCAGCAGACTGTAAATCTGCCACGCATCGCGTTACGGAGGTTCGAATCCTTCTCTCGGCACCAGTCCTCCAGCACCATCGGAGCTCTGGAATCACGTCCCCGGGTTTCCACCGCGGGAATAGCTCAGTTGGTAGAGCGTCAGCCTTCCAAGCTGAATGTCGCGGGTTCGAACCCCGTTTCCCGCTCCACCCTCCCCGTCAGCCGGACATGTCCGGTCGGCGTCAAGGTTCAAGGCCCACATAGCTCAGTGGTAGAGCACTTCCTTGGTAAGGAAGAGGTCACCGGTTCAAGCCCGGTTGTGGGCTCCACCTGCTTCAGTTTGTTCTCCCTTCATTCTCACTCCACCTTTCAGGAGGTATCCGTGGCCAAAGAGAAATTTGACCGTTCCAAGACCCACGTAAATATCGGCACCATCGGCCACGTGGATCATGGCAAAACCACACTGACTGCCGCCATTACCTACGTTCTGGCCAAGAAGTTCGGTGGCGAGACGAAGTCTTACGACCAGATCGACTCCGCGCCCGAAGAGAAGGCCCGCGGGATCACGATTAACACCGCCCACGTCGAGTACCAGACCGAGAAGCGCCACTACGCGCACGTCGACTGCCCCGGCCACGCTGACTACATCAAGAACATGATCACGGGCGCTGCCCAGATGGACGGCGCCATCCTGGTGGTCGCCGCCACTGACGGCCCCATGCCCCAGACCCGTGAGCACATCCTCCTGGCCCGTCAGGTGGGCGTGCCTTACATCGTGGTCTTCATGAACAAGGTCGACATCGCCGATCCCGAGCTCACCGAGCTGGTCGAGATGGAGATCCGTGACCTGCTGTCCCTCTACCAGTTCCCCGGCGACGATATCCCCATCATCAAGGGTTCCGCCCGCCTGGCCCTGGACCACGCCGAGACCCCGGAGCACCCGGACTGCGCCTGCATCCATGAGCTCATGGCTGCGGTGGACTCCTACATTCCCGATCCGGCCCGCGCCGTCGACAAGCCCTTCATCATGCCCGTCGAGGACGTGTTCACGATCACCGGCCGCGGCACCGTGGTGACCGGCCGCATCGAAGCCGGCATCGTCAAGGTTGGCGAGGAGATCGAGATCGTCGGCCTCCGCGACACCGTGAAGAAGGTCGTCACCGGCGTCGAGATGTTCCGCAAGTCCCTGGACCAGGGTCAGGCTGGCGACAACGCCGGCATCCTGCTCCGCGGCGTGGAGCGCAAGGACGTGGAGCGCGGTCAGGTGCTCGCCAAGCCCGGCAGCATCACCCCCCACACCAAGTTCAACGCCCAGGTGTACGTGCTGACCAAGGATGAGGGCGGCCGCCACACCCCCTTCTTCAACAAGTACCGTCCCCAGTTCTATTTCCGCACCACTGACGTGACCGGTTCCATCGAGCTCGAAGAGGGCCGTGAGATGGTGATGCCTGGTGACAACGTCACCCTGACCGTCGAACTGATCCAGCCCATCGCCATGGTCAAGGGTCTCAAGTTCGCCATCCGCGAGGGTGGCCGCACGGTAGGCGCCGGCAACGTGGGCGAGATCCTGGCCTAAAGCCCGATCCGCCCTCCGACCAGGAGGTCATAATGCGCGACATCATTCACCTGCAGTGCCAGGAATGCAAACGCAAGAACTACAGCACCACCAAGAATAAGAAGACCACCACAGGCAAGCTTGAGTTCAACAAGTTCTGCCGTTTCTGTGGCGGTTACCGGGTTCACCGCGAGGCGAAGTAGCCTCCGGTCCCGAGGGTTCCCGCCCGGCGCCATCTGGTGTCCGGGCGGTTCCCACAGGGGAGTAGCTCAGTTGGTAGAGCAGCGGACTCCAAATCCGCAGGTCGCGGGTTCGAAGCCTGTCTCCCCTGCCATATTCCAGGCCCCGGCGCTCCCGCTCGGGGCCAGGTTTTTCAGATCCATGTCCATTCAACGGGGTCCCACGTGATCGGTGCCATCAAGCAGCAGGCAAAGGATCTCTCGGCCGAACTCAGCCGGGTGGATTGGCCCAGCAAAGAGAAGGTCCTGACGTCCGCCTGGACTGTGGTGGTCATCTCGGTCTTCGTCGGGGTCTACCTCTGGGCCGTGGACTGGGTCCTCTCCAAGGGCTTCGCAGCCTTGTGGCTGAAGACGCGCTAAGTGGAGGCATCCGTGACTGATCTCGTGAGCACCCCCCAGGACACCACCCCGCAGCCCCAGGGCCGCGAGCTGAAGTGGTTCATCATCCACACCTACTCCGGCTATGAAGCCAAGGTGATGGAGCATCTCCGGCAGCGCATCAAGATGGAAGAGCGCTCGGAAAGCTTCGGGGACATCCAGATCCCGGAGGAGACCTACGAGGAGATGAAGGTCGACGCAAAGTCCGGCAAGAAGGAGCGCGTCGTCAAGAAGCGCAAGTCCTTCCCCGGCTACCTGCTGGTCCAGATCCAGGTTGAGCACAAGCCCGATGGCTCCGTGGAGATGGCCGACGCCGACTGGCACCTGGTGCGCAACACTCCGAAGGTCACCAGCTTCGTGGGGGCCAACAAGAAGCGGCCCACGCCCCTGACGGACGAGGAAGTCCGCCAGATCATGCACCACACGGAAGAGACCCAGGAGAAGCCCAAGCCTAAATACCACTTTGAGAAGGGCGAAAAGGTCCGTATCATAGACGGCCCCTTCGCCAATTTCGAAGGGGATGTGGACGAGATCCACGAAGAGCGCTCCACCATCAAGGTGATGGTGACGGTGTTCGGTCGCAGCACCCCCGTGGAGCTCGACTTCATCCAGGTGGAAAAGCGCTAGCCGATCCAACCCATAAGGCGGTCGTAGCTGCCATCCGGCAGAGTCCCCCGCTGGCTGAAAGGAACAAGACATGGCCAAGAAGATTACTGGATACATCAAGCTGCAGCTGCCTGCGGGCGAGGCCACGCCGGCTCCTCCCGTCGGTCCCGCGCTCGGTCAGCACGGCGTCAACATCATGGAGTTCGTGAAGCAGTTCAACGCGAAGTCCGTGGGCCAGGTGGAGAAGGGCACGACCCTGCCCGTGGTCATCACCGTCTTCGCCGACCGCAGCTTCAGCTTCATCCTGAAGACCCCGCCCGCCGCCGTGCTGATCATGAAGAAGCTCGGTCTGGACAAGGGCAGTCCCACGCCCAATAAGACCAAGGTCGGGAAGATCACTCAGGCGCAGCTCACCGAGATCGCCAAGGTGAAGATGCCCGACCTTACCGCCGGCAGCCTTGAGGCCGCCATTCGTTCCATCGCCGGCTCCGCCCGCTCCATGGGCGTCGAAGTCATCGATTAACCTTTTTC
>CAIPAY010000209.1 GCA_903863195.1 uncultured Holophagaceae bacterium | reverse complement strand
TTCCCGAAGATGGTCCTCCAGGGCAACCTGGATCCCATCGCCCTGCTGGCGGGCCCCGAGACCGCCTGCCGCAAGGCCCGGGCCATCGTGGACGTCATGAAGGGGCACCCGCACATCTTCAACCTCGGTCACGGGCTCACCCCCGAGACCGATCCCGCAGTGCTCCAGGCGGTCCTGGACGAGGTCAAGGCATGAGCGGGCTCGCGGACCTGATCCGCCGCTACGACCGTCCCGGCCCGCGCTACACGGGCTACCCCATGCCGCCGGTCTGGTCCGAGGACTTCCCCGAGGCCGAGGTGCTCGCGGCCCTGGACCGCGCCGACGCCCGCCCGGACGAGGCGCTGTCCCTGTACCTGCACATCCCCTTCTGCCCCCGCCGCTGCGCCTACTGCGGCTGTAACGTGGTGGTGAGTCCCCAGTACGACCCCGTGGAGGCCTACCTGGCGGCGGTGACCCAGGAGCTGGACCTGGTCTGCACCCACCTCAAGGACCGCCGGAAGGCCCTGCAGCTCCACTGGGGCGGCGGCACGCCGACCTACCTGAAGGCGGCGGACCTGCGGCGGACCTTCAACCTCTTCAAGGAGCGCTTCGAGTTCTTGCCGGGGGCCGAGATTGCCATCGAGGTGGACCCCACCTTCCTGGAGCCCGATCAGCTGCCGACCCTGCGGGAGCTGGGCTTCAACCGCGTCTCCTTCGGCGTGCAGGATCTCGACGAGGGCGTGCAGGCCCTGATCACCCGCGGCCAGACCTGGCAGCACACTCTGGACGCCATGCGCCAGTGCCGGGAGCTGGGCTTCGAGGGCGTGAACCTGGACCTGGTCTACGGCCTGCCAGGCCAGACCATGGACACCTTCCGGCGCACCCTGGAGTCCACGCTGGAGCTGTCGCCGTCCCGCATGGCCATCTACGGCTTTGCCTACCTGCCCAGCATCATGCCCTTCCAGCGCAGCATCCCCGCGGAGACCCTGCCCACGCCGGAGACGCGCCTGGACCTGCTGCTGCTGGCCTCGGAGGTCCTGGAGCAGGCGGGCTACGTGGCCATCGGCATGGACCACTTCGCTCATCCCAGCGATCCCATGGCCAAGGCCGTGCTGGAGGGCCGCCTCATCCGCAACTTCATGGGCTACGCCGTGGCCGCAGGCTCGGACCTGCTGGGCTTCGGCCCCAGCGCCATCTCCAACGTGGCCGGGGTCTACGCGCAGAACGAGAAGATCCTGGCCAAGTGGGAGCGCAGCATCACCGACGGCCACCTCGCCATCCACAAGGGCCACCGGCTCTCCGAGGACGACGAGCTGCGGCGCTGGGTGATCCATCACCTCATGGGCCACTTCGAGCTGCGCTGGGATGAATTGAAGCAGCGGTTCGGCTTGGACGGTCCCGTCTTCTTCGCGGACGCCGTGGCGCAGCTCCAGGAAGAGATCCCCCAGGGCACCGTGGAGCTGCGGCCCGAGGGCATCTTCATCACCCAGCTGGGGCGGCGCTTCGTGCGCAACCTGGTCCAGCCCTTCGACGCCTACCTGGCCGGGCTCAGCGCCAAGACGGCCTTCTCGCGCACGGTCTGAGCCCCCTCAGCAGCATCGGCATTGTTTAAGCTGGCCTATGGCCTATGTTTGGGGTGTGGAGACCCGCCCAGCCGGGTTCGGATTCAGCCCCTGATAAGGGGGGCTCGGCCGGTGGTCTTTGCGAAGCTGCCTGGGCTGCCAGGCCAAGTCGCGGAGGGTCCCATGTCCCGTGCCCTTTTCCTGCTGCTCCCGGCCCTGGTCCTCCAGGCTCAGGATTCCGTCATCCCCCGCGCCGTCGAGGTGCGCCCGGGGGTCTTTGTGCTGAAGGGACTCCCCAACGAGGACACCTGTGTCGCCCTGAAGAAGAACCGCTTCACCCACGTGGTGGACCTGCGGCGGGACGGCGAGCCCAGCATGAACTGCGAGGCGGAGTCGATCCGCATGCAGACGCTGGGCATCCAGTACCTCCGCTATGCGATCAATACCGCCCCGCCCGCGGGCGATTTCGACTTCCTGCGCAGCTTCCTGAAGGACCTCCCGAAGGGCTCCCGGGTGCTCTTCCACTGCGGGGACGGCAACCGCGCCGCCGCGGCGGTGTGTCCCTGGCTGGTGCTCGACAAGGGGGTGCCGCTGGAAGAGGCCATCCGCGTGGCCAAGCGGGCCGGTCTCCAGCGCGCCGACACCGAGGAGGCCCTGCGGCGCTACCTCAGCAGCCGCGCTTAATGGGCGCTTGATTCCAATTGGCAATCAGTGCAAAAGGATCACCACCAAGACACCAAGACACCAAGAAAGAGAAGGACAAGAGCTGAAGTTTTAACCACGAAGACCACCAAGACCACGAAGAAGTGTCTGCCTTCCTTCTTCGTGGTCTTTCCGTCTTCGTGGTGATCCCTTCGGCAGTTGCAGTTGTCCTTCTTGGTGTCTTGGTGTCTTGGTGGCAAAGCCCTCTTGTCTGCTTCCAGTGGTGAAGGGATCTCAGAGCCGCAGCGGTGACAGCGCCATCCACACGCCCACGATGAGGGTGAAGAGGGCCGCCAGGATCAGGGTGGTCCAGGCCAGGTGGGCCTGCAGGGGCGGCAGCACCGTTGTCAGGCTCTCCCGGCTCCGGAAGAGGTTCAGGGCGCCGACGCCGAGGCCGGCGATGGCGCCGCCCAGCAGGGTGGCGTAGAGGGGATAGCCCACGAAGCCGTATTCCCGCTGCAGCAGGCAGAAAGGGCAGTGGTGCGTGGGCAGCTCATAGATGTAGAGGCAGAAGAACGAGATCAGCGAGGCCACGGCCACGAGCAGGAAGGCCAGGCTGAGGGCCGAGAACAGGCCGGCCCCCCGGCGGAAGCGCAGCAGCAGGAAGCCAGTGGCCACCAGCACTGCGAAGGTGCCCGCGAAGACGGGCTGCATCAGCCGCGGCGGCAGTCCTGCCAGCTCGGCCGCGAAGCCCTGCCGGCCCTGGCCGAACAGGCTGCCGCAGCAGGAGGTCATCACATCCGCCTTCAGGCCCGTGAGGTAGCTCAGCTGCAGCCAGGTCTCCGTGAGCACCAGGGGCACCAGGACCAGCAGCAGCAGGTATTTCGGGCGGATCAGCGGGTAGTCGTAGCCCTGGGTGTCCGCGCGGTGGAGCACGAGCCAGACCCCCGCCAGCAGGCAGGTGGCGACCTTCATGAGCAGGGTGGGGTAGCCGTAGGCGTTCACGGCCAGGGACCCGGCGGCGCACATGGCCCCCACGAACTGGTTGTGCAGGCCATCCGCCGTGAAGATGAACAGGAACAGGGAGAGGATCTGGATCAGCAGGGCGTTGGCCACCAGGGTCGACACCAGGTAGGTGCGCCGCTCCAGGTCCAGCTGCACCTCGCTGCCGCTGTGCAGGTCCCAGCCCAGGAGGATCCGGAAGCCCTGCCAGCCCGCCGCGGCCAGCAGCAGGCTGACGATGCCCGAGGCGACGAGCAGGGCGAGGATGCCCGGGTGCTGGATCATGTTCCCGACACCACGCGACCATCCCGCATCTCGACCACGAGGTCCGCCAGCGAGGAGTCGTAGACGATGGGATCGTGGCTGGTGATGAGCAGGGTCTTGCCCGCGTCCTTGAACTCGCTCATGAGGCCCATGAAGTCCTCCGAGAGGCGGGAATCCAGGTGGGCCGTGGGCTCGTCCGCGATGATCACCGCGGGATCATTGATGAGGGCCCGGGCGATGGCCACGCGCTGGGCCTCGCCGCCGGAGAGGCGGTCCACGGAGGAGCGGAGGTGCCGCGCCAGGCCGAGGCTCTCGAGGCGCGCCATGGCCCGGGCCTCCACGGCGCGGTGATCCTCGCCCGTGGGGTAGGTGGGCAGCAGGACGTTCTCCAGAACCGAGATGCCCCGGACCAGGTTGAACTGCTGGAAGATGAACCCGAAGGTGCGGCGGCGGATGGCGGTGAGGAACCGCTCCGGCAGGCTCGTGATCTCCAGCGCTTCCGCCGGGGCCAGGTGGGGCAGGGCGTCCCCGGCCAGGCCGTGGAGGTGGATCCGGCCCGAGGTGGGGCGGGCCATGCAGCCGATGAGCGTGAGCAGGGTGGTCTTGCCGGAGCCGCTGGGGCCCTTGAGCACTGTGAGGCGGGCGGCGGGGATGCTGAGGGTGACCCGATCTACGGCGGTGAATGGAGTGGCCAGCCCGGCCTGGTAGGTCTTCACGACCTGGGAGAGCTCGATCATGGTCAGGACCTCATGGCCGCGTCGGGATCCACCGTGGCCGCGCGCCAGGAGGGTACCAGGGTGGCGGCGGTGTAGGGCAGGACCGTCAGGAAGAAGAGGACCGTGAGCTGGTAGCCGTCCAGCGCGGGGATCAGCCGGAAGCGGGGGAAGAGCACGGACCAGCCCTTCAGGGCGTGCTCGAAGAGCGAGGCCGAGAAGAAGAAGACGTGCGCGTAGGCCAGCAGCACGCCGCTCAGGAAGGCGGTCACGGAGATGACCGTCCCCTCCCAGAACTTCAGCAGCAGGACGTCCGAGCTCTCCCAGCCCAGGGACTTGAGCACGCCGATCTCCTTGCGCTCCTCCGCGGACAGGCCCGTGGCCTTGTCCCAGGCGAAGATGATGAAGGACAGCACCGCCGAGCCAAGGACCACGACCATGAGCCCGCCGCGCCAGTCGAAGACCGCCTCGTAGGTGCGCAGGATCTCGGACTTGAGGATGGGTCTGGAATCGGGATACAGCTCGACGATCTTGGTGGCGATGGTGGGCAGCTCGCGGGGGTTGCCCGCCTGGATCGCAAGATCGGTGGCGAGCCCCTCGGGAAAGTGGAAGAGGGCGCGGACATCCTTCGGCGCCATGAGGACGAGGTCCGAGGAGACCAGCTCGGAGGACTCGGGCAGGACCTTCTGGATGCTGAAGAGGGTGGACTGGCCGTCGTAGCCGCGCAGGGGGATCAAGTCGCCCTCGCGGACGCGCATGCTGCGGGCGACGCCCTGACCGATCCAGATGGCGTCCGGTGCCAGGGCCGGGTCCTCCGTGGCCAGCACGGTGAGGTTCCCGCCGAAGACCGGGTCGTAGTAGTAGCCCCAGAGGCGCGCCTGCACCCCGTCCACCCCGCGGATGCTGCGGATGGCCTCCACCTGGGCCAGGGGCACGGGGTCGTGGCGGCCCGCCACCATGCGCTGCACGACCATGTCCGGGGCCTGGGCGAGCAGCTCGTGGGCCTCGCGCTTGAGGGCCTGGACGAAGAAGACCAGGGACGCGATCACGAACACCACCAGCGTGTAGACGCTGATCAGGGCGAGGTTCCGTCCCTTCCGCCGCAGCAGCGACGAGAGGGCGAAATCAAGGATGTTCCGGTACCGCTGGAGGGGGGGGCGCATGGGGACTCGGGAAGGCGGGCGGGGCGAGGAGGGAGCCGGAGGGGAAGTGGTCCAGGGCCATGGGGTGGTCCTGGAAGGCCGCGTGGCGGTCCGCCATGGCGGGATGCCGGGTGTAGCGAGCCTCGGTGAAGAGGCAGAGGTCCGTGAGGCCCAGCTGCTTCACCAGCTCGGCGCTGGGCTGGCGCCGCGAGGCTGCCGTGCGCTCCTGGGTCCGGGCGTGGACGAGCATGGCCAGGAACAGCGCCGAGAGGGCGCCGGTGACGGCCAGGCAGAGGGTGGACTTGCGCATCAGGCGGACCTCGGGAGGGTGTCCCCTCCCAGGATAGCCGTCACTCCAGCTCCTTCAGGGTGCCCAGGTTGATTTCCGCGAAGCCCAGCACCTTTCTGCCGTGGTGGTCCTTGAGGAAGTCCCGGGCCCCGGCCTCGCTGCCGAAGGGCACCAGTTCCTTGCCCATGGGCCCCATGATGTCGCTGCCCAGGACGAAGGAGGCCTTCCGGGCGTCCGTGGGCTTCAGGGCGTAGTAGTCCCGCACCTGGATGGCGGTGATGTCGCCCGCGGCCCGCTTCGGGGCGTAGCGCTTCAGGTCCAGCAGGTAGGTGAAGAGGTCCTTGGGGCCGTCGAACCAGGCCTGGCTGCCGTCCCGGAAGGTGACCACCGCGGCCCAGTCGGGGAAGTTCGCCACGACCATCCCGCACACGGCGCAGTTGCCCTTGGGCACCGGACCCTTGGCGCTGGCGCCTGGCTTCGAGGGGGTTGCCGCGAGGCCCGAGGCCAGCAGGAGAGCAAGGAACAGGCGGGTGCTGGGCATCAGGACTTCCTTCCAGAGGAAGACTGATTCTAGCGGGGGGACGGGGGAATACCGCCCTTGAACATCAAGTCGGAGGCCCTGTTCCGAGACCGAGCTTCTTGTGTGGACATTTGTTTTATCCTAGTCAATGACCGGCTACAGTGATTCTGGACAGGGGCGGTGATCCCTGTGCAAAGCGGCCAGAAGAAGGCTACCCTCGCTGGACACGCCCACCTGAATTGAGACCCCTGATGACCTCGGAACAGACGCACAGGCTGGTGATCACGGAGGACCACACCATCCTCCGGGAGGGCCTGAAGGCACTGCTGGGCACCCGGCCGGACCTGGAGGTGGTGGGTGAGGCCACCGACGGACGGGAGGCAGTGCGGGCGGTCCAGGAGCTCAATCCGGACCTGATCCTGCTGGACCTCTCCATGCCCCGGTCCAACGGCCTGGAGGCCCTCAAGGAGATCAAGCGGCTGAGTCCCCAGACCAAGGTGCTGGTCCTGACCGTGCACAAGACCGAGGACTACGTATTCACGGCGCTCCAGGCCGGGGCTGACGGCTACGTGCTGAAGGACTCTTCCGCATCGGAGCTGACCCTGGCCGTGCGCAGCGTCCTGAACGGCGAGCGCTACCTGGGTCCCGCCATCGCGGGGACGGTGGTTTCCGGCTACCTGGGCTCCCGGGACGGGAAGCCGCTCCGGCCCAGCTTCGACGACCTCTCCACCCGGGAGCGGGAGGTGCTGAAGCTTATCGCCGAGGGCTACCGGACCAAGGACATCGCGGAGTATCTCTGCATCAGTCCCAAGACCGTGGAGAAGCACCGGGCGAACCTCATGGATCGCCTGAACCTCCACACGGTTTCCGCCCTGACCACCTACGCCATCGAGAAGGGCCTGGTCACGAGCTAGTCTCCTCGGACTGAGCCCAGCGGGCGAGGATCACGGTGCCCTGACCCGGGGCCGAGGTGACGATCAGGGAGCCGCCGAAGAGCTCCGCCCGCTCCTGCATGGAGACCAGGCCGAAGCCGCCCGTGAGGTCGGGCGTGCGTCGCTCACCGGCATCGAAGCCAATGCCGTCGTCCACGACCATCAGCTGGAGGTCACTGAGAACCTGCCTCAGGACCACGGTGACTGTGGCGGCCTGGCTGTACTTCGCCGCATTGTTCATGGCCTCCTGGAGGATGCGGAAGATGTTCGTCTTGAGCGCGTCCGGCACCTCGAACTCCTCCACCTCGATGTGGCGGACTACTTCCAGGTGCGGATAGGTGACCTGGAACTCCCGGGTGAACCAGGCGATGGTGGCAAGCAGGCCCAGATCGTCCAGCGTGGTGGGACGCAGGGCCATGGAGATGCGGCGGACCTCCTCCACGGCGGCCTGGATCACGGGGACCACGGCCTGCAGGGTCTTGCCCCGCTCGGAGGTCGGGACGGCCTCCTCCTGCTCATCCAGGGCCCGCTCCACCATGAACTTCACGGCACTGAGGGACTGCCCGATGCTGTCGTGAAGCTCCTGCGCCACGCGCCGGCGCTCGCCCTCCTGAGTGGACATCAGGCGGGCGCTCAGCCGATGGAGGGCCTCCTGGGAGTCCAGGAGCGCCTTCTGGGCCTTATGGCGTTCCGTGATGTCCTGGATGTTGCCGAGGAGGGCTGGTTCACCGCCGTAGCGGATCAGGGCGCTCCGGCCGGCGATCCAGCGCACGTCGCCGATGGCGTTGACGATCCGGCACTCGTAGTCCTGGGTCGCCCCCTGGCCCGCCAGGCGCTGCCGCCAGAGTTCGCGCACCCCGGGCCAGTCCTCGGGATGGACAATGTCCGCCACATCCATGGCCGTCAACTCATCCAGTGAGCGCCCCACCATCTGGAAGAACCGCTGGTTGCCGAACACGAGCTTCCCGTTCCGGTAAATGAAGACGCCCGTGGGGGAGTTCTCCACCACCGTGCTGTATTTCTCCTCGGAGTCCTGGAGGGCTGTCTCGGCGTCCTTTCGCTCCGTGATGTCGATGAAGGTGTATACGAATCCGGCGATGGAGCCATCCTCTCGCCAGATGGGCGAGCAGGTCAGGTAGGCCGGGAAGGTGGACCCGTCCCGCCGGTGGGCCCGGACCTCTCCGGCCCAGCCCTTGACCGCACCGAAGCCGGACAGCCCTGTTCGCGCAGCCTCCGAGGTGAAGCCCGTGACCTTGGCCAGGGTCTGGCCCCGGATCTCGTCTTCGGACCACCCGAACAGCCACTCGGCGAAGCGGTTCCAATAGAGGATCACGCCGCCCTTGCCCGTGGCCACCACAGCCTGCTGCACCACCGAGAGGATCCGGGCCTGGAACTGGATGCGGGCATCGGCCTTGGTCCGCTCCCGCACCTCGGACTGCAGCCGCCGCTCGGCATCCTGGTGGAGCACCTGGTTGCGCTGCACCAGCTCCAGCACGGCCCGCTCGGCCTCGGCCTTCTCGTAGAGGCCCCGGGCCATGGGCCTGGCCAGCAGGTAGTAGATGGCCGGACCCGCCACCAGGATGAGGACGCCCGAGTCCACGAAGGCCATGGAAAGGTGGTCGCTGCCGAACAGCGGCTCCAGGAGCACCATGATCGTGAACTCGATGATGACGATGATGGCTGCCACCGCCAGATAGGACCGCAGGAGGGGCCGGTTCTGCCCCAGGCGGGCCGCCAGCGGCGCCGAGGACCGTCGCTTGGAATCAGGAGGCAGAGGGGCGGACGGGGCCACGGGAACCTGGAGGGGGAGGTTCGGCGCTAGCGGATATCGACGAGTTCAAATTCAAAGAGCAGGTTGGCATCGAGCGGGATGTCCTCCCTGGCCTCGCGAGGGGAGTAGCCCAGCGGGGGCGGGATCCGGAGGAGCCGCTTGCCACCCTTCTTCATGGTGGCGAGTCCTTCGTCCCAGCCCTTGATCACGCGGCCCACGCCCAGGGGGAACTTGGCCGGGAAGCCCCGCTTGCGGGTGTCGAGGATGAGGCGGCCCTTTTCGCCCTTCTCCTCGATCCAGCCCAGCACTTCCACCGTACAGTTCTGCCCCAGGGTGGGCGAAGGGCCAACTCCGGGAACGAGGTCCAGGATCCCGAGCCCGCTGGGAGTGGTCAGCCAGGCAGGTCCCTGCGCCTGTGCCTTCGCCGGAGCCGAGGCCTGCGGGGCGCGGCAGCCGAGGGCGGCCAGGGACAGCAGGAGGCAGGCAAGGGCAAGGTGGGCACGCATGACGATCCTCCTGAGCGCTATTGAGCGTCAAGGCTACCAGAACCGCTGTCCGGACAGAGGGGTGATCCGGCCTTCAGCCGCCGTACATGCCCTCGATCTGGCTTGCGTACAGCTGGTTGACGACCCGGCGCTTCACCTTGAGGGAGGGGGTCAGCTGGCCTCCTTCCAGGGTCATCTCATCCGCCAGGAGCGTGAACTTCTTGACGCGCTCGAAGTTCGACAGGTGCTGGTTGATGCGCTCCAGTCGGCTGGCCATCTTCGCAAGCACCAGCGGGTTCTGGAGGAGCTCGTGGTGCGTTGTGAAGAGGATCTTCTTGTAGCCAGCCCAGCGGGCCAGGCCATCAAAATTGGGCACAATCAGGGCGCTGATGAAGTTCCGCTGGTCGCCGATCAGGACTGCCTGGGAGATGTACTTGTCCTCCTTCAGCATGTTCTCGATGGGCTGGGGGGCCACCTTCTTGCCGGCGCTGGTGATGATGAGTTCCTTTTTCCGGTCCGTGATGTAGAGGCGCCCCTGATCGTCCATGTGGCCGATGTCGCCGGTGTGGAAGTAGCCGTCGGCATCGATGGCTTCCTGGGTGGCCTTCTCGTTGTTCCAGTAGCCCACCATGACGTTCGGTCCCTGGCAGAGGATCTCGCCATCCTCGGCGATCTTCACGAAGGGTCGACCGTCGCAGTCCTTGTAGAGGGGCCGCCCCACGCAGCCCGGCACGACTTCGCCGAAGCGGTTGATGGTGATGACGGGGCTGGTCTCCGTGAGGCCGTAGCCTTCGAGGATGGGCAGGCCGACGATCCAGAAGAACTCCATGATCCGGGGCCCCAGGGGCGCACCGCCACTGACGGCCAGCTCGAAGCGGCCGCCGAGGCGGGCCGCGATCTTGTCGAAGACCAGCTTCCGGGCGATGCCGTAGCGGAAGCCGTTCCAGCCGCCGGGTTTTCGGCCCGCGTAGAGGTCCGACACCACACTGCGGCCGGCCTCCATGGACCAGTGGAAGATCAGACGCTTCACGGCGCTGGCCGAGGCGACGCCCTCGTAGATGCGGCCGAAGATCTTCTCGTAGATGCGCGGCACCGAGGCGATGACCGTGGGCTGCACCTCCATGAGGTCCGCGGCGACGGTGAGCACACTCTCGGCGTAGTAGATGGAGGCGCCGATCTGGACCATCAGGAACTGGCCCGCCATGCGCTCAAAGATGTGGGTGAGGGGCAGGAAGCTGAGGGCACGGTGGCCCTCCTTCATGTGCACGGCCTCGAGGGAGGTGAGCACGTTGGAGACCAGGTTGCCATGGGTGAGCATGGCGCCCTTGGGATCACCGGTGGTGCCCGAGGTGTAGATGAGGGTGAGGAGGTCCGAGGCCTTCCGCTGCTCGCCCCAGGTGCGCACCACGGGCCGCCGGGCTTCCATGGCCAAGCCCTCCGCCATGAGCGTGGCCCAGGTGACCAGGTTCCGGCCGGTGCCCTCTGGCAGCTCCCCGTCGAACAGCACCGCGGCCTCCAGGCCCGGCAGCGCGTCCCAGTGGGTCAGGACCTTGTCCAGCTGGCTCCGGTCGGAGCAGAGCACCCAGCGGGACTGGCTGTCCCGGAGGATGAAGGCCGCCTGGGCGGCGTTGAGGGTCGCGTAGATGGTGACGTCCGGGAGCCCCAGGATCGCGCAGGTGAAATCGGAGATGAACCACTCGGGGCGGTTCTCGGAGAGAATCGCCACCCGGTCTCCGGCCACGAGGCCCCGAGCCGCCATGGCCAGCGCGAGCCGTTCGACCCGGGCCACGACCTCGACGTGGGAGATGGGCACGTAGACCCCGTCGCGCTTGAACGCCAGGGCATCGGGGAGGTTGTGCTGGACGGCCTGGTAGAAAAGTTGGGCAATCGTTTCGATTGGCTGCGCCACAATGACTCCAGGGATTGGGGAATTGACCGCATGGTAACAGGGATGGACAGGCCGATGCTGGGGGAAGGAATCCAGGCCTTCCGCCTCGAGCAGCGGGCCCGTGGCGTATCTCCCCATACGGCAAGGGCTCAGAAGGGAGATCTGGACAAACTGCTAGACCACGCCCTCCGCGCCCACTGGGAGCAGTGGGAGATCAGTCCCCGGACCCTGCGGGGCTTCGCCCTGGAGATGGGGGACCGGGGCCTGGATCCCGCCAGCCAGGCCCGCATCCTCTCGACGGTGCGCAGCTTCTTCAAATGGCTCTGGGAGACGGGACGCATTCCGAGGAATCCGGCCACGGGCCTGAGGAATCCCCGCCTGCCCAAGCGGCTCCCGGCCTTCCTGACCGAAGGCGAGAGCACGACCCTCCTGGACCTGCCGCCGGCCACGGACTTCCTCAGCGCCCGCCTGGCCTGCCTGCTGGAGCTGCTCTACGCTTCGGGCCTGCGGGTCTCGGAGCTGGTCGGTCTGGACCTGCAGGACCTGCTCCCGGAGGAGCGCACCCTGCGGGTCCTGGGCAAGGGCCGCAAGGAGCGGCTGGTGCCCTATCACGTGCACGCGGCAGCGGTCCTGGAGGCCTACCTCAGCCACCGCTCGGCCTTCCTGGCGGGCAAGGCACTCCCGCCCAGCCCGGCGATCTTTCTGAACCAGCGGGGCGGCCGGCTCTCCCCCACCAGCGTGCGGGCCCTGCTGCGCTCGGCCCTGGACTCGGCGGCCCTGCGGTCGCGCATCAGTCCCCATGCCCTGCGGCACAGCTTTGCCACGCACCTGCTCAACCGTGGCATGGACCTGCGCGCGATCCAGGAACTGCTCGGCCACGCCAGCCTCAGCACCACCCAGCGCTACACTCACCTCGGCCTGGAAGAGCTGGCCCGGTCCTACGAGAAGGCCCACCCCCGGGCCCGGACTGACAAACCTTGAACCCTGCCCCTGGAGTCCGACCATGGAAGCCGTGATCCCCGTTCCCCCCTCGCCCGCCATTCCGGTCCACGGCACGACGGCCCTCTTTCCCGTGCGGCGCATCTACTGCATCGGGCGCAATTATGCCGACCATGCCCGAGAGATGGGCAGCGATCCCACCCGCGAGACGCCCTTCTTCTTCGGCAAGCCACAGGACGCAGTGGTGCCGGGCGGCGGCGCGGTGGCCTATCCGCCCGCCACGGCGAACCTGCACCACGAGGTCGAGCTGGTGGTGGCCCTGGCCCAGGGCGGTCGCGACATCCCCGCCGCCGAGGCCGAGCGGTGCATCTTCGGCTACGCCGTGGGCATCGACTTGACCCGCCGGGACCTGCAGGCCCAGGCCAAGGACAAGGGCCAGCCCTGGGACACGGCCAAGGGCTTTGACCAGTCCGCGCCCATCTCGCCGATCACGCCCGCGGCGGCCTCCGGGCACCCCTCCGCGGGGGCCATCTGGCTGTCCGTGAATGGCACCGAGCGGCAGCGGGGCAACCTGGACCATCTCATCTGGAGCGTGCCCGAGGTCATCGCCCACATCTCGCGCTACGTGGCCCTCGCCCCCGGCGACCTCATCTACACCGGCACCCCCGCCGGTGTCGGCCCCCTCGTCCCCGGCGACCGCATCCGCTGCGGCATCGACGGCCTTGGGGAACTCGAAGTCGTCATCGTCTGAAGAGACCAGGTCACCACAGAGATAAGAATGAATTAACCGCAAAGGGCACAAAGGACACAAAGAAAAGCAAGGGCGGTAAATGAAATCCTTTCTTTGTGCCCTTTGTGTTCTTTGTGGTCTTCGTGGTTAGGTCCTTCAGTTGTTCGGGCCTAGTTCCCGCCGGCCCGCTTGAACTGGGCGATGATGTCGTCGACGCTGTCCTTGCGGCTGTCGGCTTCGAGGCTGGTGTCGAAGATGTGGTCCTGGGTGGCGACCTTGCGGTCCGCGAAAACGCCTTCGTTGGCATCGCCGGCGTTGATGTTGAAGATGACCAGCAGGCGGTTCAGGCCACCCTGGAACTGCTTCAGCAGGGTCACGACCTTCTCGATCTTCTGCCGGGTGATGTCCTGGAACTGGAGGATGTTCAGGATCTCGAAGGACTCGTCGCTGACCGTTTGCAAGAGGCGCTTGGCCGGGGCCAGATCCTCCTCGGCGCTGGGCGTGGCGAGCTGATGGGCGAAGAGATACTCCAGGATCTCCTGGGCCAGGATGTTGGGATCCTCGCCCCCGGCGGCGCGCTCCAGGAAGGCCGAGACGGAAGCGTGCAGGTTCGCCTGGTGTTTCTCGCGCAGCCGACCGGCTTCCTGGCAGGCCTGCAGGGCCCGCGTGGCCTCGTCCGAGGCGGCCATGAGGGCGTCCAGGCGGTTCATCACGCTCTGGGTGGCTTCTTCGGTGTCCGTGGTGATGGCATCCAGCTGGGAGGCAAGCTCCGGCACCTGGGTGCTCTGGTGCTTCACCGAGGCATCGAGCTGCTGCAGATTCAGAAGGGTCTGGTTGATGCTGGTGACCAGCGCGCCCAGCTCGCCCTTCGCCTCAATGTCGACCTTCTGGTAGACCCGGCCGTTGGCCATGTCCTGGGCGGCCTCCGCCAGACGATGCAGGCTGGCCTGGGAGTCTCCCTGGAGCTCGCTGCGGAGGTCCCCGATGAGCTGCTCGAGGCTCAGCAGGCGCTGATCGAGACGCTCCCGGCGGGCCTGGAAGTCCGCCACCAGGTCCTCGGGCGGGTCGGTATCCGGCGGATCGGTCTCGGGCAGGTCGATCGGGGGCTGATCTTCGAGGGGCTCAGTCATGGCGACTCCGGTTTGACCTCAGGGTGCGGGCCTCACATTAACAAGAGACCCTTCGGTAAGTCCCCAGGCCTCCATGAGTTCTCGTGGGACCGCCAGCTCAAAGTCCGGGAGCCCCGGCTGGAAGGTCACCCGCTCCACTGCGGGGCCCTTGGGCCAGAGCACGCGCAGGTGCTGGATCCCCCGCTGGTAGGGACCCATAGCGGTCCACGCCGTCTCCAGGGATTTCGGCAGCTCCAGGTGACGGGCCTTCCGGAAAAGTCCAGCTTTCAGCGGGACCACCCGGACGCTGACATTCGGGTCGAGGACTTCGAGCCTCCCGGCATCCCGGAGGACCGAGGCCGCCTGCCGGACGGCCACATCATGGTGGCCCGAGGCGCTCATGACGTCCTGGAAGTCCCGGTAGCCGTCGAACAGGGGGATGATCTTCCGGTCCTCGGCGAACAGCTTCAGCCCTACAAAGAGCTGCGGGGCCGGCAGGGTGGGCCAGGGCACCACCTTGAGGTCGGGGAAGATGGTGTTCAGGCGGCGGCGGCTGTCCTGCAGACGGACCGAGTCCATGAGCAGGTCGGGCACCGTGCGCCGGATGGAGACGGGCACCTGCACCTGGGTGGTCAGGAACTCGAACTGCCCCGAGGCCCACTCCAGGATCTCGAAGGCCGCCAGCTCGCCCTGGGCCGCGAGGGTCTCGGCATGGATGACATTGCCGGAAGAGAAATAGAGCACGCCGCTGGCCCTGCCGCAGCTCACCTGGAGCATGCCGGTCTTGCGGTTGGCGTTCAGCAGCTGGGCCACATCTAGCAGGGAGATGCTGTCCAGGGTGCCCCGGAGGTTGCTCATGCCCGGAACTCTCCCATGGCCTGGAGCATCTCCTGGATGGCACGCTCCAGCCCCACAAAGACGGCCCTCCCGATGAGGCTGTGGCCGATGTTCAGCTCCTCGATTTCCGGAATGGCGCCCACGGGACCCACATTCTGCGGGCTGAGGCCGTGGCCGGCGAGCACCCTCAGGCCGAGGCGGCTGGCCAACCGGGCGGCATCGCGAAGGCGTCCCAGCTCCAGCGTGGCATCGGCGTCCATGGGCAGCTCGCTGTAGGTGCCGGTGTTCAGCTCCACGGCGTCCGCCTCAAGCTTGGCCGCCATCTTGACCTGGTCGAGGACCGGATCCACGAAGAGGCTGACCCGGATCCCCGCGCTGCGCAGCTCGCGGACGACCGGCTTCAGCATGCCCTGCAGGAAGATGGCGTCGAGCCCGCCCTGGGTGGTGAGCTCCTCACGGCTCTCCGGGACCAGCGTCACCCAGGTGGGCTTGACGGGAACCACGGCCTCCAGAGCCTCGGGTGTCGCCGCGCACTCCACGTTCAGGGGCACGGCCAGCACTTCCTTCAGGACGCGCAGGTCCCGCTCCTGGATGTGGCGGCGGTCGCCCCGGAGGTGCACCGTGATGCCATGGGCACCAGCACCCTGGGCCAGCAGGGCCGCCGTCACCGGCTCGGGTTCATGCCCGCCCCGGGCCTGACGGAGGGTTGCCACATGGTCGACGTTGACACCAAGCCTGAGGTTCAATGCGCGCTCCGAAGGAATCTCTGTCCTAGCTTAACCCTTGGCGACGACTCCTGCAGGGCCAAGAGTCATAAAAAGAGTTGCAACACCTAATAAGATGTTCGATCATGGCTCATGAGCAAATCCACGGTTCTTCCGTCCCTCTTTCTCGCGCACGGCTCGCCCATGCTCGCCCTGGAGGGCGGCGCCTGGAAAGAGTCGCTGGGTGCCCTGGGCCGCAGCCTGCCGAAGGTGCGCGCCGTCCTGGTCTGCTCCGCCCACTGGGAAGCGGCGGGCCCCTTCCGCCTCTCCTCAGCGGAGGTGCCGGGGGTCATGCACGACTTCGGCGGCTTCCCTGATGAGCTCTACACGCTGGACTACCCGGCGCCGGGGGCTCCGGCCCTGGCCGCGGAGGCGGCGGCCCTGCTGCGCGGGGCGGGCCTCAAGGCGGTGCTGGATCCCGAGCGGCCCCTGGATCACGGCGCCTGGGTGCCCCTGCGCGCCCTGTATCCCGAAGCCAGGACCCCGGTGATCCAGCTCTCGCTGCCCCGGCCCCGGACGCCCGAGCAACTGCTAGCCGCGGGTCGCGCCCTGGCCCCCCTGCGGGAGCGTGGCGTGCTGATCCTGGGCAGCGGCGGCGTGGTGCACAACCTCCGCCTGCTGGACTGGGCCGAGGCCACGGGTCCGCGGCCCTGGGCCCTGGCCTTCGAGGGCTGGCTGCGGGAACGCCTGGCCGCGGGCGAGTCCATCGCGGACTGGAAGAAGGCCCCCGGCGCCGCCGAGTCCGTGCCCACCTCCGAGCACCTGGATCCCCTCTTCGTGGCCCTGGGCGCGGCGGGCAACACCCCCCCCGACGTGATCTTCGACCAGTGGCAGCTCGGGAGCCTCAGTCTGGCGAGCTATAAGTTCGGCCTGACCGGGGCCGCCTGAGTCCTGATCCAGCCAAGGTCAGGCCCAAGATTCACGAGGCAGGCGCCATCAACCGACCAGTAGGTGGCAGGACTCGGCCAGTTGAATGCGCCCTGGAGCGTGGCACGGGTTGGGGGCCTGCGAGTCGGCACCCTCACCCTCCGCTCAGATCCTCTGCCATCCACCGAAAGGACACCATGGCGGCCCTGTCCCTCAAGCGCCAGCTGACCCTATCCACGGCCATCACCCTGGGCTGCCTGCTCATCAATGGAGCCCTGGCCATGGGCTTCATGTGGGAATTGGGCCAGCTTCAGGATGAGGGTGCCACCAAGGCTGTCCAGGCCCAGATGGCCGAGGAGGGGGCGGGCATGGGGCCCAAGCTCTACCAGGTCATCGCCGACGCGGTGATCAACCGCGACTTCGCCGACACCGAGAAGAAGTGGAAGGCCGTCAAGGAAGAGAGCATCCAGGACTTCGCCGCCCTCACCAAGGCCGCCAGTGACCCAAAACAGGCAGCCCATGCCGCTGCGGCCCAGAAAGCCTGCGAGGCGCTGATCCTCCATTTCGAGGGCAAGGTCCTGCCCAGCCTGAAGGCCAAGCGGATTGACGATCTGGGCGCCGACATCCGCGCCCTGGATGATGAGTCCGACAAGCTGGTGCAGGGCATCACGGAATCCATGGGGCTCCTGGCCCAGGCCAAGCGAGAGGAGGCCAAGGCCGCCGACACCCACTTTGACGAGGTGCGCCTCAAGGCGGTCATCTGGTCCGTCCTGGTAGGTACGCTGGCCATCCTCGGCGGCACGGCTTCGGCCCTCTACCTATTCCGCGGCTTGCGCCGGCAGATCGGCGGCGAGCCCGCCTATGCGGCCCAGGTTGTCGGCCAGGTGGCCCAGGGCGACTTCACCGTGGCGGTGGCTGTCCACACAGGGGCCGAGGAGAGCGTCCTGGCCGCCATCCGCAACATGGAAGGTCAGCTGCGCACCACGGTCCACCGGATCAATGGCGAGGCGACCCAGGTGGCCAGCGGCTCCACGGAACTCTCGGCTTCGGCGGCGGAGCTCTCCGCCACCGTCTCCTCCATCGCACACACCACCGAGGAGCAGAGGGCCGGAGCGGAACGCATCGCGGCCGCCATCACTCAGTTCTCAGCCTCCATCGAGCAGGTCTCCCAGAGCGTCCGCGGCGCCGAAGCCCAGGCCCAGGATGCCGTGCGGGCCACCCAGGATGGCAATGAGGCCGGCCAGGCCACGGTGGCCTCCATGCAGTCCATCACGGAGGCCACGGGCCGGATCATCCAGGGCGTCCAGGTCATCCAGGACATCGCCCGCCAGACCAACCTGCTGTCGCTGAACGCGGCCATCGAGGCGGCCAAGGCCGGTGCCATGGGCAAGGGTTTCGCTGTAGTTGCTGAAGAGATTCGCAAGCTCGCCGAGCGCTCTGCCACCTCCGCCAAGGAGATCTCAGCCATCGTCGAGGGCACCCAGGAGGCTGTGGATAATGGCCAGACCACCGTCGAGCGGGCCGTGCGCGCCCTGAGCCACATCCAGGGCTTCATCGGTTCCCTTTCCAGCATGATGCGAGAGATCCAGTCGGCCACGGACGAGCAGACGCGCACCAGCCAGGAAGTCGCCCAGCAGATCGAGCAGAGCGCCCAACAGACGGCCCAGACCGCCGGTGGCATCCGGGAGGTCTCCCTCACCGTGGACGAGATCGCCCGCACCGCCTCGGATCTGGCCCGCATCGCCGAGCAGCTCTCGGGGCTCATGCGGCAGTTCAAGGTCTAGGCCATGGTCTTCCGGAAGCGCCCGGCGGCGAGCACCAGCATGGTGCCGCCCAGGGCGGCCAGGGCCAGCAGCTGGGGCCAG
This sequence comes from uncultured Holophagaceae bacterium, assembly GCA_903863195.1. Lineage (GTDB taxonomy): Bacteria > Acidobacteriota > Holophagae > Holophagales > Holophagaceae > Geothrix. The sequence continues at coordinate 15,417 of CAIPAY010000209.1, read as the reverse complement.
AGTACCTGGGGCCCGAGACCCTTGAGGAACACGCCACGGATGATTACCAGGTAGTAGCGCAGGGGGTTCAGGTAGGTGAGCCACTGCACGCCCTCGGGCATGTTGGCGATGGGATACACAAAGCCCGAGAGCATGAAGGCCGGCAGCATGAAGAAGAAGGCCGTCATCATGGCCTGCTGCTGGGTGGCGCTCACGGTGGAGATGAACAGGCCCACGCCCAGGGTGCTGAGCAGGTAGAGCCCCGTGCCCAGCAGCAGCATCAGGGGATTGCCGAGCAGGGGCACCCGGAACCAGAAGACGGCAACGAGGGTGATGAGGGCCACGTCCACGAAGCCGATGAGGGCGAAGGGGATGGTCTTGCCGAGGATGAACTCCAGCCGCCCGATGGGCGTCACCATGATCTGTTCCATGGTGCCGATCTCCCGCTCGCGGACGATGGCCATGCTGGAGAGGATGATGGAGATCACGGCCACGAGCATGGCCAGTACGCCCGGCACGAAGAAGTTGCGGCTGTCGAGGTTGGGGTTGAACCAGGCCCGGGCGACCAGCGTGACGGGCTCGGCCTCCAGGCGCAGGCCCGCGCTCCGGGCGAAGCGCTGCTCCATGCGGGCGCGGTTGAAGTCGGCGGCGATGCGGGAGGCATAGCTCAGGATGACGCTGGCGGTGTTGGAGTCCGAGCCGTCCAGCAGCAGCTGGGCCTGGGCCGTTCGGTTGCTGTCCAGGTCTTCGGCGAAGCCCCGGTTCAGGCGGAGCACGGCCTTGGCCGCACCCGCGTCCAGCACCGCCTGGATCTCCTGCTCCGAGCCGATGCGGCGCACCACATCGAAGCAGCCGGAGCCCTCGAAGCGGGCCAGGAGGTCGCGGCTGGCCGGGGTCCGATCCAGGTCGTAGACGGCCAGGGGCACATGGCGCACGTCTGTGTTCACGGCGTAGCCGATGACGAGCACCTGCACCACGGGCACGATGAAGATGACGGCCCGCATCCGGGGGTTCCGGAGGACCTGGATGAACTCCTTGATGAGCATGCGGAGGAGGCGTTCAAGCATGGGCGGGTCCCTCCTCAGTCCAGGCGTTTCTTGAAGGTGCGGAAGGCGAGCAGGAGCATCAGCGTGGCGAAGGCCACCATGAGCAGGCACTCGGGCCAGAGCTCGGGGATGCCCGCGCCCTTGAGGTAGAGGCCCCGGAGGATGGTCACGAAGTAGCGGGCGGGGATCAGGTAGGTCACCACCTGCATGGGCTTCGGCATGTTCCCGATGTCAAACATGAAGCCCGACAGGAGGAAGGCCGGCAGGAAGGTGGCGACGAAGGCCGCCTGGCTGGCCAGGAGCTGGGTCTTGGCCAGGGTGCTGATGAAGATGCCCAGGGCGAGGGCGCCAACCAGGAACACGGCGGACACGCCGAAGAGCAGCAGGAGGCTGCCCCGGATCGGGACGTCGAAGAGGAACCGGCCGGCCAGCACGGACAGCAGCATGTCCACCATGCCGATGACGAAGTAGGGCGCGAGCTTGCCGAGGATCAACTCCGGGCCGCGCACGGGCGTGGAGATGAGCTGCTCCATGGTACCCGTCTCCCACTCGCGGGCGATGGTGAGGGAGGTCAGCAGGGCCGTGATGAGCATCATGATCACGGCGATGAGGCCGGGCACGATGAAGACCTTGGACTCCATGTCCGTGTTGAACCAGGCCCGGACGCGCAGCTCCAGGGGCAGGGCGGGGCTGCTGCCGGTGAGGCGCCGGACCTTCTCCACCAGGATCCCCTGGGAGTATCCGCGCACGATGCTCTCGGCGTAGGCGAGGGCCAGGGTGGTCGTGTTGGCGTCGCTGCCGTCCGCCAGCACCTGCACCTGGGTGGTCCGCTCGGCGGCCACGCGCCGGCCGAAGTCCACGGGGATCACCAGGGCCAGCATGGCCTGGCCGCGGCTGAGGGCGGTCTCGACCTCGCGGGTATCCGCGGCCCGAGTCACCACCGAGAAGTAGCGGGAGCCCTCGAAGCGGGCCACCAGCTCCCGACTCTGGGGCGTGCGGCTCTGGTCCAGCACCGCCAGCGGCACGCGGTCCAGGTCCAGCGTGAGGGCGTAGCCGAAGATCATGAGCATGATCATGGGCAGCACGATGGCGATGCCCAGGGCGCGCCGGTCGCGCAGGACGTGGAGGAACTCCTTCCGGGCGACGGCCGCGAGGCGGCGGAGGGAGAGCAGCCGCGGCGCGCTCATGCGGTGAACTCCTGCTGGGCGCCGTCGGCGCGGTCCCGGGCCTCGATGAGGGACACGAAGACATCCTCCAGGGAGGGCTCGATGCGCTCGGTGCGGTCCACACGGAACCCAGCCTGCTCCAGCGCCAGGCGCAGCGAGGGGGCCAGGGCCTCCGCATCCTCGGTCATGAGGTGGAGGTCCCGGCCAAAGAGGGCGGCGTCCCGGACTCCGGGCACCATCGCGGCGATCCCCAGGGCCTCATGGGAGCGCTCGCAGGTGACGGACAGCACCTGGTCGACCATGAGGTGCCCCTTCATCTCGGCGGGGGTCCCCAGGGCCGCCAGCTCGCCCCGGTAGATGAGGGCCAGGCGGTCGCAGTACTCGGCCTCCTCCATGTAGTGGGTGGTGACGAAGACGGTCACGCCTTGGTGCGCCAGGTGGTGGATGAGGTCCCAGAAGCTGCGCCGGCTCAGGGGATCCACGCCGGAGGTGGGCTCGTCCAGGAAGAGCACCTCGGGCTCGTGGAGCAGGGCGCAGCCCAGGGAGAGGCGCTGCTTCCAGCCGCCGGGCAGCTGGCCCGTGCGGTGGCGGCGGTGCTCCTGCAGGCCCGCCATCTCCAGCACCCAGGCCTTCCGCTCGGCCTTCTTCGCCCGGGGGATCCCGTAGATGCCGCTGTAGAAGTCGATGTTCTCCTCGACAGTCAGGTCGTCGTAGAGGCTGAACTTCTGGCTCATGTAGCCGATGCTGCGCTTGATCTGCTCCCGCTCGGTGCGGATGTCGAAGCCCGCCACGGTGCCGCTGCCGCCCGAGGGCTCCAGCAGCCCGCAGAGCATGCGGATGGTGGTGGACTTGCCGGCGCCGTTGGGGCCGAGGAAGCCGAAGATCTCGCCCCGGCTGACATCCAGACTGATACGGTTCACGGCCACGAAGTCCCCGAAGCGCCGCTCCAGGTCCCGCAGGGTGACGGCAGACCCGCTCATGCGCCACCGGCCGGAATCGCGGAGGTGAACACGTCCTCGAGGGTGGGTTCGATGACCCGCAACTCCTGGGTGGCGATGCCCGCGGCGCGGAGCACGGCCTCGATCCGCGGCTGCGCCTCCTCCGCCGACTCGACCAGGATGTGGAGGCGGTCCCCGAAGAGGGCCACGGTGCCCAGGGCCGCCTCGCGCAGGTGGGCGGCGGCCTGCCAGGGGGTGTCGCAGCGTAGCTCCAGGAGGGTCCCCTTCAACAGCTGCTTCACGCCGTCCACGGTGTCGCAGGCCAGGAGCCGGCCCTGGTGCAGCAGGCCGACGCGGTTGCAGCGCTCAGCCTCGTCCAGGTAGGCCGTGGAGACGAAGATGGTCACCCGCTCCTGCTGGAGCTGGTAGAGGATGCGCCAGAAGTCGCGGCGGGAGACGGGATCCACGCCGTTGGTGGGCTCGTCCAGGAAGAGCACCCGGGGCGTGTGGATGAGGGCGCAGGCCAGGCCCAGCTTCTGCTTCATGCCGCCCGAGAGGTTGCCCGCCTGGCGGCGCTTGAAGGGCGTGAGGTTGCTGAAGGCCAGGAGCCGCTCGACCCGCTCGCCGCGGCCCGCCCGGGGCACCTCGTAGAGGTCCGCGTAGAAGTCGAGGTTCTCCAGCACCGTGAGGTCCGGGTAGAGCCCGAAGCGCTGGGCCATGTAGCCGATGCGCTCCTTGATGGCCTCGGCCTGGCCCCGCACGGGAAGCCCGTCCACCCAGGCCTCGCCGGAGCTGGGCTCCAGGATGCCCGTGAGCAGGCGCATGGTAGTGGTCTTGCCGGCCCCGTCAGGACCCACGAGGCCGAAGATCTCGCCCTCCTCCACGGCCAGGCTGAGCCCATCCAGGGCCACCAGGTCTCCGAAGCGGCGCGTCAGCGCCTGGGCCCGGACCGTCTCCATCAGCGGCCGTCCAGCACGATCTCGGCGTCCACGGGCATCCCTGGCTTCAGCTCCATGGCCGGGTTGGGGAGGTCGACCTTGATGCGGTAGACGAGCTTCGCGCGCTCCTTGCGGGTCTGGACACTCTTGGGGGTGAACTCCGCCTCGGAGGAGATGAAGGAGACGCGGCCTTCGTAGCGCTTCCCTGGATAGGTGTCCGAGGTGACGAAGGCCTGCTGGCCCACCTTCACGCGGCCCAGGTCGGCCTCCTCCACGTAGGCGCGCAGCCAGACCTGGCCCAGGTTCGCCAGGGTCACCACGGCGGTGCCGGGGGCGACGTATTCCATGGGCTCGACGTTCTTCGAGAGGATGACGCCCGCGGTCGGGGCCACGAGGGTCGCGTAGCCCAGCTGGGTCTGGGCCAGGGCCAAGGCCTGGCTGGCCGACTCGAAGCGGGCCCGGGCCTGGTCGATGTCTTCCTTCCTCGGCCCCTTCTTCACGAGGGCGTACTGCTGCTCGGCCTGCCGGACCTTGCCGCGGGCGGCCTCGAAGGCGGCCCGGGAGGCCTCGTAGTCCCGCACCGAGAGGATCCCCTTCTGGTAGAGGTCCCGGACGCGGGCCTCGTCGGGCTCCAGGCGGCGGAGGTCGGCGCTGGCCTGCTCCAGGGCGGCCTTGGAGGCCTCGACCTCCTCGGGGCGCGAGCCCGCGAGCAGGGCGTCAAGCACAGCCCGGGCCGTGGCCACGTCCGCGGTGCGCCCGGCGGCCTGCTGCTCCAGGTCCCGGGCGTCGAGCCGGGCCAGCAGCTGCCCGGCCTGCACCACCTGGCCCTCGTCCACGGGGCGCTCCAGCACCTTGCCGGCCACCCTGAAGCTGGCGCCCATCTGGATCACCTCGATGTTACCCGAGAGCTTGAGCCGGGCCTCCGGGTGGCTGCGGCAGGCGGTGGCCAGCAGCACCGTGGCAGCGACGAGGGTGATCCGGGCGAGGTCGGGGTAGCGCATGGGAGTCCTTTCAGGCCTGGGGGTAAGGCAGTGTGGGCAGGGGGGCGGAGGCATCCAGGGCGACGCCTCGCCAGAGGATCTCCAGCCAGGCGCGCATGCCGGTGAGGACCGCGCCCTCCGGCGGCAGCTCCATGAGCAGGGGCAGCACTGCGGGGAGCACATCCAGGATCTCGAGCTGCATCTTGGCCAGGAAGAACGTGGCCAGGAGCGGCTGGACCCCGGGGCGGACCTCGCCGCGCGCGATGCCCTGCTCGAAGATCTGCCGGATGGACCCGACCATGGGCCGGATCTGGTCCTCGATGAGGTGCCCGAGCCCCTCGGCGCCTCGGACGATCTCGCCGCGGATGAGGGCGCGGATGCCCGGGTCATCCTTGAAATACCGGTGGTAGATGAGCAGCACCTCCCAGAGCCGCAGCGGGGTGGGCCGCAGGTCGGTGGGCTCGGCCAGCCGCGCCATGTCCCGCAGCAGTGCGGGGAAGCGCCGGTTCAGCAGGGCCAGGAAGAGGGCCTCCTTGCTGGAGAAGTGGTAGTAGATCAGCGCGGGATCGCAGCCCGCCCGGCGGGCGATGGCCCGGAGGCTTGCGGCCCGCAGCCCTTCCTCGGCGAAGACCGCCTGGGCGGCATCCAGCAGGTGGTCCGGGTCCACCTTGGTGGGCTTGGGACCGCGGCTTCTGGAGGGCAGGGGGCTTGGCATGGAGGTCCAATTCAACAGGTGTTGAATATTGGTTCCTCCAAGCGCGGAGCGCAAGGGCTATTTTTCGGTCAGTCCAAGTGACTCAGGAAATGCAGAAGGCCCCCGCGATGGGGGCCTTCTGCATTTCCTGAGGACGACTACTCGCTGGAGATCGGCACGACCACGGTGTCGTCGAGGGGAATGACTTCCGCTTCCTCGAAGGCGATGCGGTTCTCTTCGACCTCGGCCACGGCCACCTGGCCCCAGAAGGAGGCCAGCTTGGGCGCATCCTGGGCCTGCCCGTGCTTGTTCACGGGGACGACCACCTCGACCTTGGGGAAGGCGCCGCGCTGCAGCTGTTCACAGCGCTTGCCCGCCACGACGACGAAGCGGTACTTGTTGGCGATCTCATCCGGGACACGAACAATGGTGCGCTGGGTCATGGGCTCTCCGAACCAGGAAGCATAACACCGGATCGCGGCTCAATCAATGTGTCTGGAGTAGGATGGAGGGTCCCGGGAGCCCGACCCATGCAGATCATCCTCGGCATTACCGGCGGCGTGGCCGCGTACAAGTCCGCTGAGTTGGCCCGCTTGCTGGTCAACCAGGGGCACCGGGTGCGCTGCATCCTCACCGAGGCCGGCGCGCGGTTCATCACCCCCCTGACCCTCAGCAGCCTGACGGGCGAGCCCTGCTACGGCGCCAACCCCGACCAGTTTGAGTGGCGTGCGAACCCCACCGTCGAGCATATCGAGCTGGCCCGTTGGGCGGACCTGGTGGCCGTGGTGCCGGCCACCGCGAACAGCCTGGGGAAGACGGCCAATGGCCTGGCCTCGGACCTGCTGAGCACCGTGCTGCTGGCCACCCGTGCCCCGGTGCTGTGGGCCCCGGCCATGAACACCGGCATGTGGGAGCATCCCGCCGTGCAGGCGAACCTGACCCGCTTGAGGTCCTTCGGCCACGCGGTGGTGGAGCCCGGCTCGGGGCTCCTGGCCTGCGGCGAGGAGGGGGCCGGCAAGCTGGCGGAGGTCGCGGTCATCGCCGAGGCCATCCAGATGCTCGCGGCCCCGAAGCTGCGCGGCCTGGCGGGCCGGCGGGTGGTCATCACCTCGGGGCCGACCCGGGAGGACCTGGACCCGGTCCGCCTCCTCACCAACCGCAGCACCGGCGCCATGGGTGTCGAGCTGGCCCGGGCCTTCCGGGACGCGGGCGCCAGCGTCCAGCTGGTGCTGGGCGGCGACCTGCCCGCCCCCTGGGGCGTCGAGACCATCCGGGTGCGCAGCGCCGAGGAGATGCTGGCGGCGTGCCAGGCCCGCTGGGCGGACGCCGACGGTCTGGTGGCCGCCGCCGCCGTGGCGGACCAGCGGCCGGAGCAGACCGCTTCCGAGAAGGCCAAGAAGGGAGAAGGTCCCGAGATGGTGGTCCTGGTCCGGACCCCGGACATCCTGGCGACCCTCGCCGCCGCGCGCCGTCCAGACCAGTGGGCGATCGGCTTCGCGGCCGAGAGTCAGCACCACCTGGAGCACGCGGCCGCGAAGCTCCAGAAGAAGGGGCTCGACGCAGTGCTGGTGAACGATGTGCAGGGCGGCCGGGCCTTCGGGCCCCAGGCCAACACCCTGACCCCGATCACTCCCCAGGGCGCGCACCACCCGCTGGGACCGCTCCCGAAAGATCAGCTCGCGCGGGCCGTGGTGCAGTGGTGGAGCCAGCGCCTCGAGGCCATGGACAGCGGCCGGTAGGACTGGAGCTCACAGCCCGGGATCGAGCCAGGGCAGGACCTCGCTGGGGCGGCCGGCGACGTTGCCGAGGCGCACGGCCACGAAGACGAGCCAGCCCTGGGGCCGCCGGAGCGAGCCGAGGTCCAGGAGGAAGGTCTCACCGGGCCCGGGCAGGTCCGGTCGGCGCCGCTCCAGCACCACCTCGCCCCGGGTGAAGACATCCTCGGGGGTGGGCTTGGTCAGGCCGAGGGGCAGGTAGAGCACCCGCACCAGCTCCACGCCGACCAGGGTGTCGCCGGCCACGTCCTTGGCAGGCACCACCACGCGGGCCATGCGCAGGCCCTCCAGGCGCACCTGCACGGGCAGCGCCGCCGCCCGGGGCCGGGGCAGCGGATCACCCCGCCGGCCGCAGGCCAGGCCGAGAAGGCAAATGGTGAAGATGACGAGGGGGTTTGCTAGGCTGGAGGGACGCATTGCCATCCATCATGCCTGAATCCGAGGTCCACCTATGCCTGTGACCAAGATCCTGATTGCCAACCGGGGTGAGATCGCCTGCCGGGTCATCCGCACCTGTCGGGAGATGGGCATTCCCACCGTGGCGGTGTTCTCGGAGGTGGATCGCGGCGCGCTCCACGTGCGCATGGCGGACGAGGCCTACTGCATCGGCCCCGCCCCGGCCCGGGAGAGCTACCTGGTGCTGGAGAAGATCATCGACGTCTGCCGCCGCAGCGGCGCGGACGCGGTGCACCCCGGCTACGGCTTCCTGTCCGAGAACGCCGAGGCGGCGCGGGCCTTCGCTGCCGCGGGCATCACCTTCATCGGCCCCCGGCCCGAGTCCATCGAAAGCATGGGCTCCAAGACGGCCGCCCGGGTGGTGGCCATCGAGGCGGGCTGCCCCGTGGTGCCAGGCATCCAGGAGACCATGGCGGACGAGGCCCTGCTGGAGGCCTCGCTGAAGATCGGCTTCCCCGTGATGCTCAAGGCCGCCATGGGCGGCGGCGGCAAGGGCATGCGCCTGGTGCACACTCCCGAGGAGTTCACCTCCTCCCTGGCCCGGGCCCGCGGCGAGGCCCTGTCCTCCTTCGGCGATGACAGCGTCTACGTCGAGAAGGCCATCGTCCAGCCCCGGCACATCGAGATCCAGATCTTCGGGGACAACCACGGCAACCACGTCTATCTCCACGAGCGGGAATGCTCCGTGCAGCGGCGACACCAGAAGGTGATCGAAGAGGCCCCCAGTCCCCACGTGACCCCCGAGATGCGCAAGGCCATGGGCGAGGCGGCGCTGAAGGTCGCCAAAGCCGTGAACTATGTCGGCGCGGGGACCGTGGAATTCCTGGCGGACATCCACCGCAACTTCTACTTCCTGGAGCTGAACACCCGCCTGCAGGTGGAGCACCCGGTCACGGAGTGGATCACGGGCCTGGACCTGGTGAAGTGGCAGATCCAGGTGGCGCGGGGCGAGAAGCTGCCCATGACCCAGGAGGAAATCCCCCTCAATGGCTGGTCCATCGAGTGCCGGGTCTACGCCGAGGATCCCGACAAAAACTTCATGCCCAGCCCCGGGAAGATCACCTTCCTGCGCACGCCCAGTGGCCGCAACGTGCGCGATGACGGCGGCGTCTACGAGGGCGCCGAAGTGCCCATGTTCTACGACCCCATGATCAGCAAGCTGAGCACCTGGGGGCCCACCCGCATCGAGGCCATCGAGCGCATGCGCGCCGCCCTCGGCGAGTACCGCATCGGCGGCATCCGGCACAACATCGCGTTCCATGAGGCGCTGATGGAGCACGGCCCCTTCCGGGAAGGCGCCCTGCACACGGGCATGCTCGACCAGCCCTTCTGGAAGAAGACCGGGCATGGCCCCGACCTGAAGTTCGCCGTGGCCGCGGCGATGCTGCACGAGCTCGAGTCCGAGCAGCGCCGGGCCGCCCAGCCCGCCGCCAACGGCGACGGCAAGCCAGATGTCTGGAAGCAATGGGGCCGGTTCAACCGGCTGTAGGAGAGTCCCGATGAAACGAACTCTGACGCTCGGCAAGGAATCCAAGGACGTGGAGCTCATCCACCTGGACGGCGTCACGACGCTGGTCTGGGAGGGCGAGAGCCACCCCGTGGACATCCAGGAAATGGAACCAGGCTGCTACTCGATCCTCATGGACTCGCGCTCCGTGGAGGTGCGCCTGGACCAGGCCAAGTCCCTGGATCCCGAGAGCCACGCCTACCGCGCCATGCTCTATGACGGCGCCTACGAGTTCGCCCTGGTGGATCCCCGCCGGGCCTTGCTCGGAGCTTCCGGAGGTGCGGGCGCCAGCGGCGGCATCCTGGCCTCGCCGATGCCCGGCAAGGTGGTGAAGCTCCTCGTCGCCAAGGGTGACACGGTCCAGGAAGGCCAGACCCTTGTCGTCATGGAAGCCATGAAGATGCAGAACGAGCTGAAGACCAACCTCGCTGGAACCGTGGCGACCGTGCACGTCCAGGAGGGCGCCACTGTCGAGACGGGAGCCGCCTTGATCACGGTGTTGGCGCCCCCCGAGGCCTGATCTCAACGCGTGCGAATAAATTAGATACGTCATCCGGCTTGTCGAAAAAAAACAAATCAACGATTACCCAAAAGTAGGTAATGAAACTACTTGGGTCCATAGAATACGAAAAACAAACTTGCAAAAAAGTCCATCCAGGGCCTACCATGTGACAGAAGTCACATCACCTGCCTCTGGAGGACACCCTTGAAGAAAACGCTCCTATTCCTGATCGCCGGCAGCGCGCTCAGCCTCTCCGCCCAGCAGGGCACTGCCTGGGTCGCCGGCTATATCGGCCAGACCACCTTCGACTCCGACGCCAAGATCGGCGGCTTCAAGATGAAGGACCAGACCCACTTCGGGCTGGGCGTGGGCCACTGGTACACCGACAGCTGGGGCATCGACCTCCGCGCCATCCGCAATGACCTGAAGCTGGACGCTCCGGGCGCCATCTCGGGCACCCAGACCCACGCCCTGCTGTCTGGGCTCTACAACCTCCGTCCCGGCGCCGCCAACTGGTACCCCTACCTGGCCGCAGGCATCGGCGGCACCAACATCGGCTCGCCCTATTCCACCAAGAGCGACAGCACGACGCGATTCAACTACCACGCTGGGCTCGGGCTCATGGGCAAGCCCGCCGACAACTTCCTGCTGGACCTGGGCGCCAAGGCGGTCCGCGTCGAGCTCCCGAAGTCCCGCACGGAGTACCTTGTCTCCCTGGGTCTCGGCTACACCTGGGGCGGCGGCAAGGCCGCGCCTGCGCCAGTTCCCGCTCCCGCTCCCAAGCCCGCCCCGGTGCCGCCGCCCGCTCCCAAGCTCGCGCCTGAGCCTGTGGCGCCCGTCGCGCCGCCCCCGCCCCCCGTGGCGCCGCCCGTGGTCGCCAAGCCCGTGCCCCCTCCGCCTCCCCCGCCGCCCGCCCGGATCGTGCTGGACGAGGCCGTCCTGCACTTCGCCAACAACAAGGCCGAGTTGGGGCCTGAAGCCATCGCGGCCATCCAGAAGGTGGCAGCTGGCCTGAAGTCCTACCCGGGCGAATACAGCCTGACCGTCAGCGGCCATACCTCCTCCCTGGGCGGCAAGGCCCTGAACAAGGCCCTGGCCAAGCAGCGCGCTGACGCGGTGGCCAAGATCCTCGTGGCTTCCGGCATTCCCGCCGCCCGGGTGGCCACTGTGGGCGTGGGCCCGGATCAGCCCATCGCCGACAACGCCACCAAGGCCGGCCAGGCCACGAACCGCCGGGTCGAGATCGACGTGAAGGTCAGCGATGGCAAGGCCGAGGTCCGCAAGACGGTCACGGGCGTCGTCGAAGGCCCCGCGCCGAAGTAGCCTGGAAACCGGCGGGGGCCCCCGCCCCCGCCGGACTTTATGAGAGGTCAGGCCATGTCGCTGAAGGACGAGTTCAAGGCATTCGTGATGAAGGGCAACGTGATCGACCTGGCCGTGGCCGTGGTCGTGGGCGGCGCCTTCGGCAAGATCGTCACGGCCTTCGTGGACGGGATCGTGATGCCGCTGGTGAGCTACGTGCTGCCAGCCAACATCAAGTGGGAGGAGTGGGTCCTGGGCAAGTTCCGCATCGGCGCGGTGCTGGGAGCCGCGGTCAACTTCCTGATCATCGCCCTGGTCATCTTCCTGGTGCTGGTGAAGCTGCTTGAGAAGGTCACGAAGAAGAAGGAAGAGGCCCCGGTGCCGGCCACCACCAAGGAGTGTCCCGCCTGCCTGGAGCAGGTGCCCCTCAAGGCCACCCGCTGCAAGCACTGCACCAGCCAGCTCTGAGCCGCCCCAGCCCTGTCAGAAAGGACCCGGTCTCCGGGTCCTTTCCCTTGTGATAGCAGGGGTTCCGTGGTGAACTGGAGGATCAACCCCGGGGCGCTTGGGTGCGCCCCCCGACGCACGAGGGCGCCGATGAGCGAGCAAGCTCCGGTCAAGAAATATTCCGTATTCCTGCCGAGGACGGACTTCCCCATGAAGGCGGACCTGCCTCAGCGGGAGCCGAAGCGCCTGGAGCGCTGGAAGGCCGAGGGGCTCTACGCCCGCATCGAGGCGAAGCGGCGGGCCGACAACGTCGCCGGGAAGGGCAAGGGGCGCGAGGTGCTGCACGACGGCCCGCCCTATGCCAATGGCGCCATCCACATGGGGCACGCCCTCAACAAGATCCTCAAGGACGTGGTGGTGAAGTCCCGCTGGATGGAGGGCTATGAGTCGCCCTACGTGCCGGGCTGGGACTGCCACGGCCTGCCCATTGAACACGCGGTGGAGAAGGACCTCGGCCCCAAGCGCCGGGAACTGAGCCGCGCCGAGTTCCTGCAGCGCTGCCGCGTCTATGCCCAGAAGTGGATCGATACCCAGCGGACCGCCTTCCAGCGCCTGGGCGTGCTGGGCGCCTGGGAGCACCCCTACGTGACCATGGATCCGCTCTACGAGGCGGAGACCGTGCGGCACCTGGCCAAGCTCTTCGAGAGCGGCTCCGTCACCCGCAAGCTGAAGGTCGTCCACTGGAGCTACGGCGCCCGGACCGCCCTGGCCGAGGCCGAGGTGGAATACGCGGACAAGAGCAGCGCCGCCGTCACCGTGGCCTTCCCGGTGCCCGAGGCCGAGGCCCTGCGCATGGAGCTGCCGACGCCCCTGCTGCTGCCCATCTGGACCACCACGCCCTGGACGCTGCCCAGCAACCTCGCCATCGCCATGCACCCGGACCTGGAATATGCGGTGGTGCGGGCTGGGGAGCGCCACTTTGTGGTGGCGGTTTCGCTCCTGGAAGACTTCTCGAAGAAAATTGGCGAAACGCTGCATACCGTCGAGATCCGACGCGGCAAGGAGTTTCAGACCCTGGTGGCGCGGCACCCCTGGCTCGACCGGGACAGCCCGGTGCTGCTGGCGGACTATGTCACCGCGGACACGGGCACGGGCCTGGTGCACACCGCCCCGGACCATGGCGTGGATGACTTCAACCTGGCCCACCACCTGGGCCTGCTCCAGCTGATCGGCCCCGACGGCAAGTTCGTGGCGGCGGTGAACGACCCGGAGTTGGTCGGCAAGAACATCTTCGACTGCAACCCCCTGGTGGTGGAGCGGCTCCGCCGGGACGGCAGCCTCCTCCATGACGAGACCCTGGTCCACAGCTATCCCCACTGCTGGCGCACCAAGACCCCCATCCTCTTCCGCGCCACCGAGCAGTGGTTCATCACCATGGACTCGGAGCTGGCCGGGAAGGGCCGCACCCTGCGCGAGCTGGGCATCGAGGGCGTGGAGCAGACCCAGTGGGTCCCCGCCCAGGGCCAGAACCGCATCCAGGCCATGATCGCGGGCCGCCCTGACTGGTGCATCAGCCGCCAGCGGGCCTGGGGCTCGCCCATCACCGTGCTGCGCTGCGAGGCCTGCGGCGAGCCGCTGGTGCACGCCGACATCTTCGAGAAGGCCGCCGTGGCCATCGCCCAGGGCGGCATCGAAGCATGGCCGGACCTGCCCGTGGAAGACCTGATGCCCCCGGGCGCCCAGTGTGTCTGCGGCTCCAGGACCTTCCTGAAGGAGACGGACATCCTGGATGTCTGGATTGACTCCGGCGTCAGCGCCTCCGTGGTGTGCGCCTCGCATCCCGAGCTGAACCGCGCCGACTACGGGAACTTCATCTACCTGGAGGGCTCGGACCAGCACCGGGGCTGGTTCCACAGCTCCCTGCTGTTCAACCTCGCCGCCACGGGCACCAAGCCCTACAAGCAGGTGGTCACCCACGGCTTCGTGCTGGACGGCAAGGGCCAGAAGATGTCCAAGAGCCTGGGCAATGTCATCACGCCGGAGGAGATCCTCAAGACCCTCGGCGCCGACATCCTGCGCTGGTGGGCCGCCAGCTGCGACTACAGCGAGGACATCCGCATCTCCAAGGAGATCCTCGACCGCGGCGCCGACGCCTACCGCAAGATCCGCAACACCCTGCGCTTCCTGCTGGGGGCCCTGGCGGACTTCGATCCCGCCCGGGACGCCGTGGCTCCCGCGGACCTGGCGCCCCTGGACCGCTGGGTCCTGGACGCCTTCGCCCGCACCACCCAGGAGGCCCGCGACGCCTACACCCGCTTCGAGTTCCACCGCGCCACCCAGGCCATCCACGGGTTCTGCCAGCTGGAGCTCTCGGGGCGGTACTTCGAGATCATCAAGGACCGCCTCTACTGCGACGCCCTGGATTCCGTCCGCCGCCGCAGCAGCCGCGCCACCTGCTGGGAGCTGGCCAAGGGCCTCTGCACCCTGCTGGCCCCGGTCATGAGCTTCACCGCCGACGAGGCCTGGGAGCACCTGCCCGGCTGCGAAGGCAGCGTCCACGAGCAGCGCTTCCCCGAGCTGGTGGCCCCGGCGGCGGATCCCCGCTGGGAGAAGCTGTGGGAGGTCCGCGGCGCCGTCCAGGCCGCCATGGAGCCCCTGCGCGCCGCCAAGATCGTCGGCACCAGCCTCGATGCCGCCGTGGAGATCACCCTCAAGGACTCGACTGACTGGGGCCTGCTGGACAGCCTGGGTGAGTCTCTCGATGACCTGCTCGTCGTTTCCTCCACCACTCGAATCGAAGATTCGGGTGCGGCGCTTGCCTCGGGCGTGACCGTAACCCCCCACGACGGTCCCAAGTGCCCGCGCTGCTGGAACCACAAGGGCGGGCAGGGCCAGGGCGAGGATGCGGCCCTCTGCCTGCGCTGCGCCTCGGTCGTGTCCTAGTGCAACGCCTGCTCTGGCTGTTGCTCCCGGCGGCTGCCCTGGCGGCGGATCTCGGCTCCAAGGCCTGGATCCTGCGCACCCTGGCCGAGGGCGAGTCGCTGACCGTCATCAAGGGGTTCTTCTACCTGACCCTGGGGTTCAACCGGGGGGCCATCTTCGGCAGCCTCACCTGGCTGCCGGGGCCGGCCCGGGCCATCCTCTTCGCGGTGGCGGGCACCGTGGCCGTGCTGTATTTCGGCAAGCTGTTCCTGGCCCGGGAGACGCCTTCCTGGGACCGCGTTTCCCTGGGCCTCATCCTGGGCGGCGCCCTGGGCAACGGCATCGACCGCTTCACCCGCGGCTCCGTGGTGGACTTCCTCGACTTCGTCTTTGGCACCTGGCACTACTGGACCTTCAACATCGCTGACAGCTGCATCCTCGTCGGCGCCGTCCTCTTCAGCGTGCGCGCCCTGATCGCGTCGAAGGCTGAGGCACAAAGTAAAGAAAACTGATCTACCACGAAGACACGAAGACACGAAGACACGAAGACACGAAGAACTGCAGAAGATAACTGCTTTTTTCTTTCTTCGCGTCTTCGAGTCTTCGTGGTGATCCTGTTACTTTTTCCTGATTACCAAGCATTCTCAGCCAAATAGAGGAGCTTGATGGGCATGGGCGGGGTTCTCGCAGCGGCGTGAAGTAGGCGTGGCAGAAGGCTGGCTAGGTCGAAGCGCCGGTTGTAGCGCCACTGGTATTCGGCAAGGT
>CAIPAY010000208.1 GCA_903863195.1 uncultured Holophagaceae bacterium | reverse complement strand
CAGGCCATGCAGGTCAGCCCGCAGCAGCTCCGGGGGCCAGGCCTCTCCGATGAGCCGCCAGCTCAGGGCCCACACCGGGATCAGGGCCACCTGAGACAGGAACAGGCCATGGGCGAACCCCAGGCCCGTGCCCGCGAAGAAGCCCCTGAGCCGCTCACCCCGGGCCGAGGCCGCAGTCCACTGCGTCACAGGACCGAAGGCTCCCAGCAGGATCACCAGGGACACCATCCAGTACATGATCCCCTGCAGGTTGCCCACCGCGTAGGAGCGCAGAGAGTCCGCGCCCAGGGGCACGGCCGTTCCGAAGAGCAGGATCTGCGAGCCGCCCTCCCCCTGCTGGCCACGGATGCCCATGATCACCAGCCCCGTGAGGAACAGACAGACCAGCGCCCAGCCGATGCGCAGCTTCGAGCTTCCAAAACGATCCATGCAAGGCTCCGAGTTCGACCCCCCGATCATAACCCGGCCCCTCGGGAATCCAGGCCGTCCGGCGCTCCACGACTGTCCTTGCGGTTCTATCGTTCTGTCCCCTTCACCACGGCAGGCACTCCCAAGTAACGCTGGCCCTCCTTTGAAAGGAGCTCCCGGTAGTCCTGCAGCGGCAGCTCACCCTCCACCCCCAGACAACACCCTCCTGCGTGGCCTATGCCGGAGATGCAGAGCTGAAGCCTGCGATCATGCTCGAACTGCAGCGCCAGATAGTCCGGAAGTAGGGACCGACAATCCACCGAATCCGCATCTACCGGCGCCTTCCGCCTTCCGAGCCTGGCGATCAGCTGGCCCTGCCATGCGGGTCGTCCTGTCTTCCTGTCGATCCTTCGGTTCTTGAACAGCCGGTTCCAGTCCAGATACCCGCCCTTGCGCAGGTCCAGGGTGTAGGGCTCGAAATGGTTGTCGGGATGGGCGCCGCCACAGAAGGTGCTCCCGCTTTCCACGACGCACATCAGGTCTGCCGAGAGGTATGGCACCGCGATCAGTTCCTCGCTGAAGCCGCCGAAGCCTCCCGCGGCGGATGAGGGCTCCGGGTCGTAGACGGTGGCGGCGCAACCCAGGGCACCCAGCACCAATCGGAAATGATGCTGCTCCAGGATGCGATTGGCGGCCGCCGCCGCGCCGGATCGGGGATGCCTCGACAGGCGCGGATAGGCGATCCTGGTGCGGGTCTCCTTCACCCAGCGCAAGGCGAGGCTCCCGCGCAACTCCTCCGGCCCTTCCTCCAGGTGCGAGGTGAGCTTCAGGTAGTCGTAGGGTGTGCTGGCCAGGGATATCTCAGCGTCATAGGCGATCCCGGGGCCGATGCCTGGCGTGATGGCTTCGGTGGTGGCCTGCACCGAATCGGGCTTTACGCGATCGGGATCGTAGCGGGCGATCTCATCCAGCCGAAACACCAGGGAGCGCTTGCCATGCCAGGTGCCCGAGTAGCGCTTGTTCAGGAGAGAACCCTTCCAGATCGCCGCCGGCGCGGGACCAGGCGCATCAGGCCGGGTCGGTGCTGGTTCCTGGAGCTGCTCCAGGGTGCCCTTCAGCGGGATGTCCACACCATATTGCTCGTAGCAATAGCGCCCTTCCCATTTCTTGTGGTGTTCAGAAAGCTCAAGCAACACGGGCTTTCCACCCAGATCGCCCCGGAAGACGCGCCGCTCTCCAGCCTCAAGGCACACCCCCATTCCCAGCACGACCAGGGTCAGCAGCACCTTTACCGTGCGGGTGGCACTCAAGGGCCCCATCGTGATTCATTTGCGTGTCGGGTTTGCGGAAGCGGGGTGGGTCGGGGGCCCAGTGACGGTTGAGTATGGCACTTCCTTCCTGCCGCAGCGGGCCGCGCGCTAGGTGTCGTTCGGAACATGGAAATACCTACCGACCCGCCAGCACCCGCAGGAGGTGCGCCTTCACCTCGGCCAGGCGCTCGGGCAGCACAGCCACGAACACGGTGTCATCGCCGGCCAGGGTGCCCATCTGGCCCTCGACGGGGTCCGCGTCCAGGCTGAACCCCAGGGCCTGGGCGAAGCCCGGCGAGGTGCGCAGGACCAGCAGGTTCGGCGGGGCCTCGCGTAGGGTGACCTCGGGCAGGGCCTTGGGGGCCGTCTCCCCCCGGCGGTAGCGCCCCTGGACCTTCTGCACGCCCAGCCGCTTCAGGCGCCGGGACAGGGTGGACTGGGTGAGCTCGCAGCCCAGCGCGGCCAGCCGCGCCAACAGGTCCCCCTGGTCCGAGATGGGGGCGTCCGCCAGCAGCTGGAGGATGAGGGCGTCCACGTTCATGCATGAATTATGCATAAAAATGCATAATTCATCAAATGAAATTCAAATTAATCATGATCTGTCACAGAATTTTCGCTTGAGCTCTATCTCAGGTAGTGCATAATAT
>CAIPAY010000207.1 GCA_903863195.1 uncultured Holophagaceae bacterium | reverse complement strand
TGTATCCGAAGTCCTGGGCGCCCTACCACGTGATGGAGCGCCGTACCGAGCTGCTGAAGACGTCGGACAACGCGGGTTTGAAGGACCTGGAGAAGGAGTGCCTGGCGAACAACGCGAAGCACACGGACTGGGAGTGCACGCGGGCGAAGATGGACCGGACGGCGGGGGGCAAGGCGCTGTATATGCACTGCCTGCCGGCGGACATCACGGACGTGAGCTGCAAGGCCGGGGAAGTCTCGGCGGACGTGTTCGAGCAGTATCGGATTCCGACGTATCACGAGGCGAGCTACAAGCCCTTCGTGATCAGCGCCCTCATGTTCCTCACGCGGCTGAAGGATCCGGGCGCCAAGCTCGAGCAGATCATCCAGCGCGCCCAGAGCCTCAGCCTGTAAACCCCCGAAAGGAACACCCATGTCCAAGATCGTGAAGACCTACAACGCCGAAGTCGTCAAGCGCACCGCCAAGCGCTGCAAGGAGCGGGGCATCATCATCCCGACCTTCGCCCAGATGCGCCATCCCGAGACCGCCCCCGAGGCCGTCAAGGCCCGCCTGAAGAATGTGGGCCTCTGGGACATCGATCCCGCCAACCTCTTCCGCATCACCTGGAAGAACGATCCCGAGACGGGCCTCTTCGGCGGCCCCAACCACGTGGAGATCCCCGCGGCCATCACCGGCGTGAAGGCCCGCATCATCGGCCTCGTCGGGAAGTACTTCCCCACCGGCGCCCACAAGGTCGGCGCGGCCTTCGCGTGCCTGGTGCCCCGGCTGGTGAGTGGCGAGTTCGATCCTGACTACCACAAGGCCGTGTGGCCCTCCACGGGGAACTACTGCCGCGGCGGTGCCTTCGACTCCGCCGTGCTGGGCTGCACCGCCATCGCCATCCTGCCCGAGAACATGAGCCAGGAGCGCTTCACCTGGCTGGCCGAGATCGGCTCCGAAGTGATCGCGACCCCGGGCTGCGAGAGCAACGTGAAAGAGATCTACGACAAGTGCTGGGAGCTGAAGAATGACCCCAAGCACCTGATCTTCAACCAGTTCGAGGAGTTCGGAAATCCCGTGTGGCACTACAACGTCACGGGCCCCGCCATGGAAGACATCTTCAACAGCATCCGCACCGAGAAGACCCGCCTCGCGGGCTACGTGAGTGCCACGGGCAGCGCCGGCACCATCGCCGCCGGTGACTACCTGAAGTCCCTGCACCCCGGCGCCAAGACCGTCGCCACCGAAGCGATCCAGTGCCCGACCCTGCTCAACAACGGCTTCGGTGACCACCGCATCGAGGGCATCGGCGACAAGCACGTGCCCTGGGTCCACAACGTCCGCAACACGGACGCCGTGGCCGCCATCGATGACGAAGACTGCATGCGCGTGCTGCGCCTCTTCAACGAGCCCGCGGGCCAGGCCCACCTCGCCAGCCTCGGCGTGGACCAGGCCACCATCGGCAAGCTGGGCCTGCTTGGCATCAGCGGCATCTGCAACATGCTTGCGGCCATCAAGATGGCGAAGTACTTCGAGCTCGACGAGAACGATGTGATCTTCACGGTCTTCACGGACAGCGTGGAGATGTACCGCTCCCGCCTGGCCGAGCAGACCACGGAGCACGGTGCCTTCACCGCCGTGAATGCGGCCACCGCCCACATCGGCAGCATCGAGCGCCAGGCCGTGGACAACTTCAAGGAGCTGACCTTCACCGACAAGAAGGCCATCCACAACCTGAAGTACTACACCTGGGTCGAGCAGCAGGGGAAGACCTACGAAGAGATCTGCGCCCAGTGGGATCCCGAGTACTGGCGCGAGCTCTTCACCGAAGAGGCCGCCCACTTCGATGCCCTCATCAAGGCCTTCAACGAGCAGGTCGCGGCGTCCTAAAAAAACAGCTCACCACCAAGGCACCAGGTGCCTTGGTGGTGAAAAAAGTAGGTGATCCATGACCTCCCGCATCCTCATCGAGAACGGCATCCTGATCACCTTCGGCGCCCCCTGCCGGGTGCTGGAGGGACAGGCGCTGCTGTTGGAGGGTGGGCGCATCGCCCGCATTGCCCCCGTGGGGGCGATCACGGGGCCCTTCGACAAGGTGATCGACGCCCGGGGCAAGGTGGTCATGCCGGGCATCGTGAATGCCCACATGCACTTCTACTCCACGCTGGTGCGGGGGCTGGGCAAGGCGGCCCCCAGTGCGACCTTCCAGGAGGTGCTCGACAACCTCTGGTGGCGGCTGGACCGCAAGCTCACCTTGGCCGATGTGGAGATGAGCGCCCAGATCATCCTGCTGGACGCCATCCGCAAGGGCACCACCACCCTGGTGGACCACCACGCCAGCCCCTTCGCCATCACCGGCTCCCTGGACCACATCGCCCGCGCCGTGAAGGCCACCGGGCTGCGGGCCTGCCTCTGTTATGAAGTGTCGGACCGGGATGGCGAGGCCACCATCACCGAAGGGCTGGAGGAGAACGCCGCCTTCGCCCGCCGCTGCGCCGCCGAGCAGGATCCGCACCTCCGTGCCCTCTTCGGCCTCCACGCGGCCTTCACCCTCTCGGATCGAACGCTTGAGCGTGCCTCGGTCCTGGGCCACGAGGTAGGCGTAGGCTTCCACGTGCACACCGCCGAGGCCGCCTCGGATGTGGCGGTGAACCTCGAGAAGTACGGCGCCACCCCTGCCGCCCGGCTGCATGCCCACGGCCTCCTGGGTCCCGGCAGCATCGCGGCCCACGCCGTCCACGTCTCCGATGCGGACATCGACCTGCTGGCCGCCACGGATACCTTCGTGGCCCACAACCCCCAGTCCAACCTGAACAACGCCGTGGGGATCGCCGATATCGTCAAGCTCAACGCCCGGGGCGTCCGCGTAGGGCTGGGCACCGACGCCATGACCGTGAACATGCTTGAAGAGGTCCGCGTGGCCATGTGGGCCCAGCACCTCCGCCAGGACAACCCCACCTGCGCCTTCATGGACGTCACCAACGCCCTGTTCGTGCGCAACCCCGAGCTGGCCAGCCGCCTCTGGGGCTTCCC
>CAIPAY010000206.1 GCA_903863195.1 uncultured Holophagaceae bacterium | reverse complement strand
GAGGTGGAGGCCTTCTTCCCGGACGCGGGGCTGCTGCGCATCCACCGGCACCTGCTCATCCGCCCCGAGGCCGTGCTGGGCCTCCGCTCCTCCGGTGGCGGCGCCCGGGTCCTGGTGCGCATGACCGGCGGCGTGGAGCTCGAGGCCAGCCGCGGCGCCACCCCCAAGCTTCGTGAACGGCTGGGGCTGGAGTAGCCCCAGGACCACGCGTAAGGCCATTCGGGCGGATGCCCTGGCTACGCGGCCATCCTGGCCACCTGGGTGGTGATCTCGTGGACCGATCGGGATACGGCCGAGATGGCTTCGTGCACAGTGCGGGTTTCTTGCTCGATCAGGCTGATCTGGCGATGGATGTCGAAGGTGGCTTCTCCCGCCTGCTTGGAGAGGGTCTTCACTTCATTCGCCACAACGGCGAACCCCCTGCCAGCGGCGCCGGCACGAGAAGCCTCGATGGTGGCATTCAACGCCAGGAGGTTGGTCTGTTCTGCGATGTCCCGGAT
This sequence comes from uncultured Holophagaceae bacterium, assembly GCA_903863195.1. GTDB lineage: Bacteria > Acidobacteriota > Holophagae > Holophagales > Holophagaceae > Geothrix. Next base: position 1,446 of record CAIPAY010000206.1, on the reverse strand, counting down.
CTGGCCCGTAATGTGTCCGATCTGACTGATCGCTTCGGTCAACAGGCCGACTGTGTCGATGGCGTCCTTCGCGTCCCTCTCCGCATCCGAAGCGAACTGGGTGGTTGTCTCGATCTGCTGGGAGACCCAGAGATTCCGGACTGAATCGGCACTCCGGGACCCCAGGACTGAGGTTACAAATCGGCTGATCACCCGCGCCAGCGGTGTGACCTCTGCCAGAGGCCCCCCGATCCCGAAATTGACCACCCGCACGCCTCCAAGGTCAATGCCGACGCTGTAGCCTTCCCGCATTCCCTCCGAGGTCGCGGCTTCCTCGGCGGTCACAGCCCGTTCGTCTATTTTCCCGGCCATGATGCTGGCGGCCACAGCGTGGATGTTGCCGATCCGGTCTCGGGCGCTGGACGCCACGATGACGCCACGCTCTCCCATGAAGGAACAAACGTAACCAAGTCGTCCGGCAACCATGTCGCACAGCTCCTGACCGAAGGTGGGATCGAAGGCGGGCGCGGTTGCCGCCCCGTTCTCAAGGGTTTCTGCAGTCGCCATGGTCGCTGCGATCTGGGCAATGGAAGACTTCAGGAAGCCGACCGACTTTGACACGGCGGAAAAGGAGCCGATGACCCCCTTGGCGGCCAACTGTACCTGTCCGACCTGCCTCGTGATCTCCTCTGTGCTGGTGGCCGATCTGTTTGACAGACTCTTGACTTCAGTCGCAACGACCGCAAAACCTTGGCCGGCATCACCGACCCTCGCGGCCTCGATCCTGGCGTACAGGGCCAGCATATTGGTCATCCGCGCAACACTCCGAATCTGCTCGATGAACAAGCTGATGAGGCTGGTCGCAGCCATCAGGGCATTGACAGCCGCCTCGCCGCCCTCTGCACCGGAAAAGGCAGTGGTGACTGCCTGGTCGGCCCGATCCACCTGCGCTGCGACATGGGCCAGCCGAGCCTTGTCGGCGAACTGAACACGCATCACCAGAATGACGAACTGGCTCATGACGTGAGCCAGTGGTTCAACCTTGTCCAACGCGCCGGCTATGGCAAAGCTCGCGAGCCGGACACCGTCAAGGTCAATGGCGATATTGAGGCCTTCCCTGACGCCATTTGAGCGGGCGGCCTCCTCAGCCGTGACAGCCTTTTGGCTCATCTCACCGGCCATGATACGGGCGGCTATGGCGTGGACCTTCCCGATTCTTTCCCGCGCACTGGACGCGACAATGACGCCGCCAATCCCCATGAAACTGCAGACAAAACCAAGCTCTCTGGCGATCGAATCACATAGCTGTTGGCCAAAACGAGAGTCAAACGTGTGTTCCATATCTCTCCCTACTTGTAGATCCCGCAGCCGACGATCTTGCCGTCCAGGGGCTCGACGTAGCTGGTCTTCTGCATGACCTTGCCGGTCTTGGGGTTGGGATACTTGTAGTCCACCCAGCCGCCCTTG
>CAIPAY010000205.1 GCA_903863195.1 uncultured Holophagaceae bacterium | reverse complement strand
CGCAGCTGCTTGAGCACACCCTCCAGGGCCGGGATGGGCACCGCCAGCACCAGGACCTCCTGGCCCTCGACCAGGTCCAGCACGCTGGCCGCCCGGCACTCGGCCGGCACCGGCGCCACGGGATCCCAGGCGCGGTAGGGGAGGCCCGCTTCGCGGAGAAGCGAGCCCAGGGCGACCCCGAAGCGGCCGTATCCCAGGATGCCGATGCGCATGGAGCTCCCTCGCTAAGTGGTTTGATCCTACCGCAGCAGGTCCGGAATGGCCGCCCTGGGGACCCATGGCACCGGGATGCGCCCTTGCCCTGAGGTGGGATCAAAATGATATTTCGCTAATTTCCGATATATACTGAAATCCGTCCCCCCAACACCGCGGCAGGTGCGAGGGAGGATCAGGAGGAGGTGCCCGCCATGGCCGAGGAGCTGCGAACCCTGGTGGAGCGATTGAAGGCGGTCTCCCACCCACTGCGCCTGCGGGTGCTGTCCCTCCTTGAGCTCGGCGAGCTGTGCAACTGCCAGATCGCCGAGACCCTGCAGGTGCCCGCGTCCTCGGTGTCCGAGGCCCTGCGGGAGCTGCGGCGGGCGGGCTTCGTGGCAGAGCGCAAGGACGGCCGCTGGGTCTTCATGTCCCTGGTCTCCCGGGAGCTCGCGTCCCCCTTCCTCAAGGGCCTCCTCGAGGAGGCGGCCGCGGTCCCCGAGCTTCAGCAGGACCGGGCCCGGGCCCTGGCGGTGAGAGCCCTCGCCATCCCCGTGGTCTGTTCCAAGGTCCAGCGGGATGCGCCAACCGAGCGCGAGGCCGCCCGTGTCTGATGGATCCCTGCAGTCCTCCTCCTTCCGGCGCGGCGGCTGGCTCCTGCTGGCCCTGCCCCTGTGGGTGTTCCTCTACGCTGTGAACCACACCGTGTCGGAATGGGTCGCCTTCCGCCTCCTGGGACTCACGCCGAAGTCACACCTGGGCGAGGCCGTCGCCTTCCTCTTCTACGACACGCCGAAGGTGCTGCTGCTCCTGACCCTGGTGGTCTTCATCGTCACCTTCATCCAGACCTTCGTGAACCCGGGCCGGGTGCGGGATGCCCTCTCCAGGCGGCGTCCGGGGCTTGGCAATGCGCTGGCCTCCCTCTTCGGCATCGTCACGCCCTTCTGCTCCTGCTCGGCCGTGCCGCTGTTCATCGGCTTTTTGCGGGCGGGCGTACCCCTCGGCGTGACGTTCAGCTTCCTGGTGGCCGCGCCCATGATCAACGAGGTCGCCCTGGGGATGCTCTTCGCGATGTTCGGCTGGAAGATCGCCGCCCTCTACGCCGGAACCGGCCTAGCCATCGCCTTCACCTCGGGCCTCATCCTCGGACAGCTCCACATGGAGCGGCACCTGGAGGGCTGGGTGCAGGACGCCTTGAAGGGCCCCGCCGTGGGTGAGCTCGAGGAGGAAACCCCCACCCTGTCCGCCCGCATCGAGCTGGCCGTCCAGGGTGTGAAGGAGATCGTCGGCAAGGTCTGGCCCTACATCCTGGCGGGCATCGCGGTGGGCGCCTTCATCCACGGCTACGTGCCCGAGAGCCTCATGGCCGGCCTGCTCGGCAAGAACCACTGGTACAGCGTGCCTCTGGCCGTGCTGATCGGCGTGCCCCTCTACTCCAATGCCGCGGGCGTCATGCCCATCGTGGAAGCACTGCTGGGCAAGGGCGCCGCCCTGGGCTCCACCCTGGCCTTCATGATGGCGGTCATCGGGCTGTCCCTGCCCGAGACCATCATCCTCAGCAAGGTCATGCGCCCCCGGCTCATCGCGACCTTCGTCTCTGTCGTCGCCCTCGGCATCCTGCTGGTGGGCTACCTCTTCAACGCCATCCTCTAGGAGCCCCCATGCTCATCGAAGTCTTCGGTCCCGGTTGCATGAAGTGCCAGACCATGGAGAAGCACGCCAAGGAAGCCGCCGCGCAGTCCGGCGGAGAGCACCAGGTCGTGAAGATCTCGGACTACGCCGCCATGGTCGCCCGGGGCGTCCTCAGCACGCCCGCGCTCGCGCTAGACGGTCAGGTGAAGTTCCAGGGCCGCGTGGCCAGCGCTGACGAGATCCTGGCCCTGCTCAAGGGCTGAGGTCACGCCCGGATCTGCTTTCTCTCTGCCTGCCATCAGGAGCTCCCATGCCCTCCCCGCGCCTCGCCGCCTTCGTGTTCGCCATCTCGAGTGCCCTCTTCGCGCAGGGCCATGTCCCGGCGCTGGAGCCCGCGGGCCTGAGCCAGATCCTGACTTCGAAGAAGTGGACCGTCATCGAGTTCGGCGGTCCCACCTGCGTGCCGTGCGTGAAGATGCAGCCGGTCCTGGCCGAGCTCCAGCAGGCCTTCGGAACCCGGGCTCAGATCCGGAACTTCTACGTCACCGAGCACCCCCGGGAAGCCCAGGCCCACAAGATCATGGTGATGCCCACCCAGGTGGTGTTCGATCCCTCCGGCAGGGAAGTGACCCGCCACATCGGCTACTGGCCCAAGGATGAGTTTCTCGCCGCCCTGGCCAAGGCTGGACTGAAGTAATGGACACCTGGATTGGCCGCCTGGCGGATCTGGTGGCCCAGGCCCCGGCCTACCAGCAGCTGGGGCTCGTGTTCCTGGGCGGCCTGCTCACCTCGGCCAATCCCTGCGTCCTGGTGGCGGCTCCCCTGGTGGTGGGCTTCACCGGCGGCACCCGGGAAGGCCGGCACCACCCCATGGTGCTCTCGGCCGTCTTCGTGCTGGGACTGGCCGCGGCCTTCACCCTCCTGGGCCTCGTCGCAGCCCTGACCGGCAGCCTCATGGGCGATGTGGGCTGGGGCTGGAAAGCCCTGCTGGGACTGGTCCTGCTGGGCATGGGCTTGCACCTGCTGGGACTGTTCCCACTCCCCACGCCCTCCCACAGCCATCTGGCGCGCTTCCATGGCGCGGGGCTCTTGGGCGCCTTCGCCCTGGGTGGCCTCACCGGCACCCTCTCCGCCCCCTGTGCCACCCCGGCCCTGGCGGCCGTGCTCACCATCGTCGCCCTGCAGAAGAAGGTCCTCTGGGGTGGCGTACTGCTGTTCACCTATGCGCTGGGCCATGTGCTGTTGCTGTTCCTGGCAGGTGCCTCCTCGGGGTGGGCGACTCGGTACGCCGAAAGCCACTTCTCGCGCGTCCTAGGCCGCTGGCTGCCCAGGGGCATGGGCCTACTCCTGACCGGCTGCGCCCTCTGGGTGCTGACCCTGGCCTGGCAGGCGAAGTTCCAGAGCTGAACAAAGCCTCTCGCCCGCCCTCTTTCAAGGATCGGCTTCCACCTGTCACCGAGGAGCTCCTGCATGCGAACCGCACTCCCCCTGCTGATGCTGCTCTCGATGGGTGCGCCCCTCCTGGCTCAGGAGGCCCCGCTGTACACGCTCGAGCAATACCTGCTCGACTTCGACTACGCGGAACGGCGGGACATGAAGATCGGCAGCAAGGAGTTCCTGAAGCTCCTGAAGGAGAAGAAGGCCGTCCTGGTCGACATCCGCTTTCACGAGGAATTCGCGGCCTGGCGCATGGGCTTCGGGCTGCACATCCCCCTGAATGAGCTGCCCAAGCGTCTCAAGGAGCTGGACCAGACAAAGCTCGTGGTGACCGCCTGCCCGCACAAGGACCGCTCGGCCCTGGCCATGGCCTACCTGAAGACCCGGGGCTTCGATGTGAAGTATCTGGAGGATGGGCTGCTGGGGCTGGCCGAGCTGCTGCGGGGCGACAAGGCCCTGGAGCTGTCCCGCTGACCCTGCGCCTGGATCAGAACCGCTCGGCCTTCAGCTGCTCCAGCCGCCGCCGGATCTCGTCGCGACCGGCGCGGAAGCGCGCCTTCAGGTCGTCGGGCGTCAGGCTCGGGTCGTCACTGGCGGGATCGGGGATGGGCCAGTGCAGGCGCTCCGCCTTCCCCAGGAACAGGGGACAGACCTCCTCGGCGCAGAGGGTGATCACCAGGTCCACGGTGGCCGGATCGATGTCCTGGACGCTCTTGGACGTGTGGGTGGTGGCGTCGATGCCCTGCTCGGCCAAGACCTCGATGGCGTAGGGATTTACGTGGCTGGGGCGGCTGCCGGCGCTCTGGATCCGCAGGTCGGGCCAGAGCTGCCGCGCGAGGCCTTCACCCATCTGGGAGCGGGCGCTGTTGGCGACACAGAGGAACAGGATGGAGCGGATCATGGGGCGCCTCTTCTTGCGGGAGGTCATCACACAGGCGCACTCGCCGTGGAGGATGGCCTCGGGATCGGTGACGAGGGGCAGGCCTTCCTGGTCCCAGGCGAGCATGCCGCCGTTCAGGCAGGCGACTTCGCCGAAGCCGTGGTCCAGGAGAAGGTGCGCGGCGTCCTTGGTGAACACCCCGGAGGTGTCCGCCAGCAGCAGGGGACGGTTGCCAGGCAGCTCCGAGAGCAGCCCAGGCAGCTCCAGGTGAGGGAGGTGGATGGCCTCCGGCACCCGGAACGCCTTCATCTCTGCGAGCTCATCGGTGCGGAGGTCCACCAGGAGCGCCCCGTCCTGCAGGGCGCAGAGGGCTTCCTTCGGGCCAAGGAACCGCAGTCCCTGGATGACCATGCCCTTGCCGTCAAAGACTCCCATGGCTCACCTCTTGTCGGGGTCGACCGCCGGGCAGCAGGTCGCACCCGCCACCTGCTCAGGGCTGGCCGGATACCACCGGGCCTTCAGCCAGAAGGCGACGCTGACGAGGCTGATCAGCACTGGCACCTCCACCAGGGGCCCGATGACCGCGGCGAAGGCCGCGCCATGGGCGATGCCGAAGGTCGCCACCGCCACGGCGATGGCCAGCTCGAAGTTGTTCGAGGCGGCCGTGAAGCTCAGCGTGGCGCTCTGGGGGTAATCGGCCCCGGCCTTCCTGGACAGCCAGAAGCTCACCAGGAACATCACCACGAAGTAGATGAGCAGCGGCACCGCGATGCGCAGCACATCCAGGGGCAGCTTCACGATGGTGTCGCCCTTGAGGCTGAACATCACCACGATGGTGAAGAGCAGCGCGATCAGGGTGAGCGGGCTTATCCGCGGCACGAAGACCCGGTGATACCAATCCAACCCCTTCAGCCTGCCGAGGCTGAAGCGGGTCAGGAACCCCGCGATGAAGGGAATTCCCAGGTAGATGAAGACGCTCTCGGCGATCTGGCCGATGGTGATGTTGACCACGGCGCCCTGAAGCCCCAGCTTGGCGGGCAGGATGGTGGCGAAGAACCAGGCGTAGACGCTGAAGAACAGCACCTGGAAGATCGAGTTGAAGGCCACCAGCCCGGCGCAGTATTCCGTGTCGCCCTTGGCGAGGTCGTTCCACACGATGACCATGGCGATGCAGCGGGCCAGGCCGATGAGGATGAGGCCCAGCATGTACTCCGGCCGGTCCCGCAGGAAGAGGACGGCCAGGCCGAACATGAGCAGGGGACCGATGACCCAGTTCTGCAGCAGGGACAGGCCCAGCACCTTCTTGTTCTGGAAGACCAGGTGCAGCTCCTCGTACTTCACCTTGGCCAGGGGCGGATACATCATGACGATGAGCCCGACGGCCAGGGGTACGCTGGTGGTGCCGACGTTCCAGGCATTGATGGCGCGGTTGAAGGCGGGCACGGCGTAGCCCAGGAACACCCCCAGCCCCATGGCCAGGAAGATCCACAGCGTGAGGTACCGATCCAGGAAGGAGAGGCGCTTGCTGTCGCTCATGGGGACCTCCAATCAGGCCGGTTTGCGGGCGGAGATGATCATGCTGGTGATGAAGTCCGACGGCTTCGTGCCCGCCGGGAGCAGGGCCAGCAGGTGATCGATCAGCGGGTCGTCCACGGGCAGCATCGCCTCGATGGCCTCGCCCTTGGGGGTGAAGGCCCGGTCCACCAGGCCTGCGGCGGCGGTCATATCCTGCAGGTCCGTCAGGAGGGGCGCGCCGGCGATGCAGCCCACCAGGGCTTGAACACTCTCCTGCACGGCCTCGGGCAGGGGACGCAGCAGCACCATGTCCGAAATCGACACCCGTCCCCCGGGCTTAAGCACGCGGGCGATCTCGCGCCAGACCTTGGGCTGGTCCGGGCTCAGGTTCAGCACGCAGTTGGAGAGGACCACATCCACGGAGGCCTCCGGCAATGGGATGGCCTCGATCTGGCCCTGGTGGAAGGTCACGTTGCCCAGGCCGGTGCGGCGGCGGAACTCGGCGGCGTTGGCGCGGGCCTTCGCCAGCATCTCCCGTGTCATGTCGACGCCGTGCACGTGGCCCTCGGGTCCGACCCGCTGGGCGGCCAGGAAGGCGTCCATGCCCGCACCGCTGCCGAGATCCAGCACGATCTCCCCGGTCTTCAGCTCGGCCAGGGCCGTGGGGTTGCCGCAGGAGAGGCCCAGGTTGGCCCCCTCGGGGAGCGTGGCCAGTTCCGCCTCCGAGTAGCCGACACCCTGGGCGACCTCCCCGGACCGGCCACCCCCGCAGCAGCCCGACTGCGGGCCGCAGCAGCCGCCGCCGATGCTGGCGATCTTCCCGTAGGCGTCCTGGATCTTCAGGTGAGTGGGATGCGGGGTCGCTTCCATGGGGGCTCCTCGGATCAAAGGCAGTGGGGATCCCGGCAGCCGCCGCCGCAGCAGTCCTGCCAGAGGTAGTCCGTCAGCGCCCGCAGCTGATCGAAGCAGGCGGCATAGCGGATGGTCGTGCCCTGGCGGCTGGCCCGGAGCAGCCCCGCCTCGGTGAGGTCGGCCAGGTGATGGCTGAGGGTCGAGGCGGGCAGGCCCACCCGGGCCTGGATCTGCCCCGCCGGAGTGCCCTCCACGGGACCCTGCACCACGGCGCGGACGATGGCCAGCCGGCCGCCGTGGGCCAGGGCCTTCAGCTGTCGGGTGATGTGGGAGAGGATGGGGTCGGTGGCGGCCATGGGACTTAATTCTAAATTTCTAGAAATAAGAAATCAAGACCTCAATGCTGACCTGTCCGGGCTTTCCGGAGGTCTCGGGATGCCTACTTCGAGCAGCCGCAGTCGTCGCCGCAGTCACCCTTGGCCTTGCCCTCGGCTTCGCAGGCACAGTCGTCGCCGCAGTCGCCCTTCTCCTTGCCTTCGGTCTCGCAGCAGCCGCCCCCGCCGCAGCAGCCGCCGCCCTCGGTGAGGGTGGTCTCCGCCAGGGCCAGCATCATCTGGTGGGGATCGCCCTTGACCCGCAGGGCCATGTTCACGGCCTGGATCATGTCGTCCTTGGAGACGCCCAGGGCCTCGAGGCGGGAGGTGTGGGCCCGGAAGGCCCGCTCGGCGTTGGCGCCCACCGCCGCGCCAAGGGCGACGAGGTTCAGGGTGATCTCGGCAAGCCCGGTGTCGGCCTGAGGGGCGGTCTGAGTGGTCATGGAGGCTCCTTGGAGGGGTTTAAGAAGGGGTCAGACAGGATCTGCGACCGGGTCGAAACAGGGGACGGGCGCAGTGGCAGAGCAACGAACTTCGCGGGCGTGGGCCTGGTCCCGGTCCAGCTCCGCGGCAGCCGAGGCCATGAGCGGCCAGAGGCTCTCGAGCACCGAGCGGGAGGCGGCGGCGTCCGTCAGGGCGACGTGCACCCAGCGGCCCACCTTGCGCTCCTGCACCAGGCCCGCGCGGCGCAGGTCCGTCAGGTGCTCGGAGACGGTGGAGGGGGCCAGCCGCAGGATCTCCGCCACCTGGCACACGCAGAGTTCCCCATCCCGCAGCAGGGCGAGGATGCGCAGGCGCACGGGATGCGCCAGGGCTTTGAGGAGCTCAACCAGAGGCCGGAGGGAGTTCATCGTCATTTCTCGTATTTGCGAACAGAACCAGTCTACCTCTGCGATAACTTCTTGTCATGCCTCACAACATGAGGTTTTCTGGAAAGACCTCACCCGGGAGTCCTGCTCATGCGGCCCAATCCAGTCCTGCTGACCGTTGCCCTGACCGCCGCCCTCCAGGCCCAGTCCCCCTTCCAGCCCGCCGCGCCAGCCCCCTCCCCGGTACCGGTGCTGGCCAGCTACCCGGACACCCCCGCTGGCAGGCTGCTGCGCGAGATCAAGGAACACTCGGCGGTGGTGGCCCGGGTGGAGTATCTGGCGGACATGATCGGCCCCCGCCTCACGGGCTCGGAGCCGCTGCGGCGCGCGCAGGCCTGGGCCATGGCCGAGGCGAAGGCGCTGGGTGCCGTGAACGTCCACGAGGAGGCCTACGACTTCGGGCTGGCCTGGACCCGGGGCACCGACAGCGCCCGCCTGCTCACCCAGAACGGCCTCCGCTTCCGCGTGGATCAGCTGGCCTGGTCGCCGGCCACCAAGGGCCCCGTGCAGGGCGAGCTGCTGCTGGTGGACGCCCGCAACCTGGAGGAGCTGCAGGCCTTCAAGGGCCGCCTCAAGGGGCGGATCCTGCTGCGCACCAACCCCGACGACAAGCGGCCGCCCCTGGGCCGCCGCGGGGGTGGCGACATGGCGGCCTATCAGGCTGAGCAGACCGCCATGACCCAGTTCCTCCTCGACGAGGGCGCCCTGGCGACCCTGTCCATGTCCGGCCGGAAGAACGGCCTGAGCTTCACCACCAGTGGCGCGGGACGCGATCCCAAGAAGCCCGCCCTGCCCGCCGCCTACGTGCCGCAGGAGCCCTACCGCATGCTGCTCCGCCAGGTGGCTCGGCAGGAGCCGGTGCGGCTGGAGCTCTCCCTCGGCGGCTCCTTCTCGGCCAAGCCCGTGCAGGCCCACAACGTCGTCGCCGAGATCAAGGGCACCGACAAGGCCGATGAAGTCGTCATCGTCGGCGGCCACCTGGACAGCTGGGACCTGGGCACCGGTGCCACGGACAACGCCACCGGCAGCGCCGTGTCCCTGGAGGTGCTGCGGGCCCTGCAGGCCACGGGCCTCAAGCCCCGGCGCACCCTCCGCGTCATCCTGTGGAGCGGCGAGGAGCAGGGCCTGCTGGGCTCCCGGGCCTACGTGGAGGCCCACAAGGCCGAGCTGGACGCCATCCAGGCGGTCCTAGTCCACGACATGGGTACGGGCATGGTCAAGGGCTTCGAGCTCCAGGGCCGCGAGAACTGCCGCGCACTCATGGCCCAGGCCATCGCGCCCCTCAACGACCTGGGTGTGCGCGAGCTGCCCCTGCGGGTCATGAACGGCACCGACCATGCCTCCTACGACCGCGCCGGGGTGCCCGCCTTCGCGGCCATCCAGGAGCCCGCGGACTACTTCGAGGGCACCCACCACAGCCAGATGGACTTCCCGGATCACCTGCGCCCGGACCAGCTGATCCAGGGGGCCCAAGCCATGGCCGTCACCGCCTGGGAGCTGCTGAACATGGAGGGCCGCCTGCCCCACGGCATCGTGGCCCGGACCCCGGCCCCGCCGACGCCGGCGGTCGCCAGGCCCTGAGCGGAGCTCCCGCCTAGACCTTGCCCTCGGCCAGCCGCGTCAGGGTCTCCAGGGCATCGGCTGGTCCCATGATCAGGATCTCGTCCCCGGCCTGGAAGCGCTCATCCCCGGAAGGATTGAAGCGGAGCCCCGCCCCAGGGTGGACGAGGCCCACCAGCAGCGCCCCCGTGGCGTGGCGGAGCCGCGCTTCCCGGAGGGTCTGGCCGACCAGGGGCGAGGCGGGCGCGATGGTGATGCGCTCGAGGCCCAGCTCCAGCTGCTCCTGCTGCAGCACCACGTCGAAGAAGTTCATCATCTCGGGCTTCAGGAGCAGGCCCGCCATGCGGCGCCCGCCGATCTCGTAGGGGCTCACGATGTGGTCGGCGCCCGCGGCGCGGAGCTGCCGCTCGGTGCCCAGCTTCGCGCTGCGGGCCACCACGGGCATGTCGGGGCGGATCTGCTTCACCGTGAGGGTCACCAGCACGTTGTCCGCATCCGTGGTGAGGGCGGTGATCAGCCCCCGGGCGTGGCGAACCCCGGCGCGCTCCAGGGTGAGGTCATCCATGGCGTTGCCGTAGAGGATCAGCTCGCCGGAGAAGCGGGGGCTGCGGCCCTTGGTCTCGTCCTGCTCGATGATCACGAAGGGGACGCCCGCCTTCTTCAGCTCCCAGGCCGCCTGGAAGCCCATCTTGCCGAAGCCGCAGACAATGACGTGGTCCTTGAGGTCGTCCAGGCGCTTCAGCATGCGGCGCTCCATGAGGTAGCCCCGGAGGTCACCCTCGAGGAGCAGGGCCGTGAGGTTCGAGAGGGCGTAGGTGGCCACACCCAGGCCGACGATGAGGTAGAAGATCGTGAACACTTTGGTATAGGCATTGACGTCGCCCATCTCCCGGAAGCCCACCGTGAACAGGGTGGTGATCGCCATGTAGAAGGCGTCGAGGGTGCCCAGGTGGGACAGCTGGTGATACCCCAGCGCGCCCGCCAGGATGACCACGGCCAGCAGCACCAGGGTGTAGCGCAGCCGCACCAGGGGGGCGTCGGCATCGCTGTGCCGAGACGGCAGGGGGAAGGGTCCGTTCAGCCGCATCTCAGCCGCCCAGCCCATGCTTGATGGCGAAGTTGGCGGTGCACAGTGCGACGAGGCTGCCCCCGCAGGTGAGGCGGCACTCGACGATGGCGCCGCGGCCTGAGAACCGGATCACCCGGCCCTCGCCCAGGACCTCGCCCTTGGCGGGCTCCAGGTAGCGGATGTGCAGGTCCGAGGTCGCGAAGGGCATGGCGCCGTCGAAGGCCGTGCTGAGGGCCATGGCGCCCACCATGTCGGCCATGGTGGCCAGCACCCCGCCATTCACGATGCCCCGGGAGCTGTTCAGCACCGCCTTGGTTGGCATCAATCGCATGATGGCGCCGCCGGGTTCCGTGGACTCCACGGTGAGTCCCCAGTCCTTGATGAGCTCCCAGGGATGAAACCGCGCGCGGAGACGCTCCGTGAGATCCGGAGCCAGGGTCTCTGGGATCAGCGGTCGAGGCATGGTTGAGTCTACCTCAGAGCCCCAGGACGCTCTTCAGGGTATCGGCCATCCCCTTGAAGACCAGGGTCTGGGGACTGTCCGGATGCTCCACCACCAGCGGCTTGCCGCTGTCGCCGCCCTCGCGGATGGCCAGGTCGATGGGCACCTCGCCCAGGAAGGGCAGGTCCATGCGCAGGGCCGCCGCCTTCACGCCGCCGTGGCCGAAGATCTGGGTCTCCTGGCCGCAGCCCGGGCAGAGGAAGCTGCTCATGTTCTCGATGATGCCGAGGATCGGCACCTTGACCGTGCCGAACATGCCGATGGCCTTCCGCGCGTCGAGGAACGCCACGTCCTGGGGCGTGCTGACGATGACCGCACCGTCCACCTGGGCGTTCTGGATCAGGGTGAGCTGCACATCGCCCGTGCCCGGGGGCAGGTCGATGAAGAGCACATCGAGGTCGCCCCAGGCCACGTCCTTCAGGAACTGCTGCAGGGCCTTGTTGAGCATGGCGCCGCGCCAGATCACTGGACGGTCCTCCTCGATGAGCACGCCCATGGACATCACCTTCAGGCCGAAAGCGTCCAGGGGGAGGATCTGCCCCTCGGGGGTCGCCAGGGGCGAGTCCTTCAGTCCCAACATCATCGGCACCGAAGGGCCGTAGATGTCCGAGTCCAGCAGACCCACCTTGAGGCCCAGCTGCGACATGGCCAGGGCCAGGTTGATGGTCACCGTGCTCTTGCCGACGCCGCCCTTGCCCGAACCAACCACCACACAGCGCTTGATGCCGGGGATCAGGTTCTTGAACTCCACCTGGGCGGTCTTCTCCCAGCCGATCTCGATCTCCGCGGCCTCGACGCCGGGCTGGCTGAGGATGAGCTCCTCCAGGGCCTGCTTGATGGCCTGGACCCGGTCCTGGTAGGACTCCATTAGCTGGAGCAGCACCGTGACCTTGCCTTCGGTGACATCAATGCCCTTCAGCGCCTTGAGGTTGGCGAGGGTACCCGTGGTCCCGGGGACCACATAACCGTTGAGGGCTTCGAACAGGGCGGCGCGGCTGATCTTCGTCATGCGTGTCTCCAGCCCCCCAGTCTGCCACGGGCCGGATAGAAGTCGAAACAGGCATCATTCAGATATCCGGATCCAGGGGCCCCAGCTTCTGGGTCAGGGCGCCCACGCCGCTGGCGAGCAGGGTGTGCTCGTAGATGCGGAGCTGGCTGCGCAGGGGCGGATCCTGCAGATCCAGTCCCCGGCGGAGAACGGCTCCGTCCTGGCCAAGGACCCGGCCCTTGAGGGTGTCGTGGAGCTGCAGCTCCAGCATCTCCACCACCTGGGCCGCCAGGAGGGGGTCGGTCAGGGGGAAGGCCAGCTCTACCCGGCGCTCCAGGTTCCGCGGCATGAGGTCCGCGCTGGACAGCAGCGTCTCCGGCTGGCCGTCGTTGGCGAAGTGGTAGATGCGGGCGTGCTCCAGGAAGCGGTCGATGATCGAGATCGCGCGGATGTTCTCGGACAGGCCCGGGACACCGGGACGCAGGCAGCAGGTGCCCCGCACGATGAGGTCCACCTTGACGCCCTCGCGGCTGGCCTCGTAGAGCAGCTGGATGACCTGCGGATCCACCAGGGCGTTCATCTTGAGGACCATGCGGGCAGGCCGACCCTCCCGGGCGTGGGCGATCTCCCGCTGGATGCGGACCTTGAGGGCCTTCTTCAGGTACTGGGGCGCCAGCAGCAGCCGGTGAAACCGGGGCGGCCGGGTGTAGCCCGTGAGCATGTTGAACAGGTTGGAGAGGTCCTCGCCGTATTCGGGCCGGGCCGTCAGCAGGCCCAGGTCGGAATAAAGGCGGCTGGTGCGCTCGTTGTAGTTGCCCGTGCCGAGGTGGCAGTAGCGCTTGATGACACCGCCTTCCTGGCGCACCACGAGGCAGGCCTTGCAGTGGATCTTGTGGTTGGGCAGGCCGTAGACCACGTGGACGCCGGTCAGCTCCAGGCGCCGGGCCCAGGCGATGTTGGCGGCCTCGTCGAAGCGCGCCCGCAATTCCACGATGGCGGCCACCTGCTTGCCCCGCTCGGCGGCCCGCTCCAGGGCCGCCGCCACGGGGCTGTGGGCGGTCACCCGGTAGAGGGTCATCTTGATGGCCAGGACCTTGGGATCCTCCGCGGCCTCGCGCACGAAGCGCACGACGCTGTCGTCGAAGCTCTGGTAGGGGTGGTGCAGCAGGATGTCGTTCTTGGCGACGGCCTCGAAGATGCTGCCGCCGTGATCCAGCTGGGGCGCGGGCAGCGGCGGCAGGGGCGAGTCCTTCAGCCGGGGGAAGTCCAGCTGGCCGTAGAGCTGCATCAGGTCCGAGAAGGCCGTGAGACCCTTGGTGGGATAGAGATCCTCCGGGCTCAGGTCCATCTCCTCGATGAGCAGGTCCAGGACCTTGGCCGAGATGCCCTGCTCGTACTGGAGGCGCACCACCGCACCGCGGCGGCGATCCCGGAGGCTCTCCTCCACGGTCTTGAGCAGGTCCTCGGAGGGATCTTCCTCCACCGGCAGGTCCGAGTCGCGGGTGACGCGGATGGCGTGGCAGCTCTTCACGGTGTAGCCCAGGAAGAGGCGGGACAGGTGGTGCTGGACCACGTCCTCGAGCATCACGAAGGCCTGCGTGCCCGGCGCCGAGGGCACCCGCAGGAAGCGGGAGGCCTGACCCGTGGGCACGTGGATGAAGGACAGCTCCGAGGACGGCAGGTGCCCGTCCAGCTGATCCTCGTCCGGCAGCAGCTCCACCACCAGCACCAGGGCGCGGTTGCCCAGGCGGGGGAAGGGGTGGCCTGTGTCCACGGCCAGCGGCGTGATGAGGGGCAGGAGGCTCCGCTCGAAGTAGTCGAGCAGGAAGGCAGCCTGGGCCTCATCCAGGTTCCGGGGATTCAGGATCTGGATGCCCTGGGCCTCCAGCTGAGGCTCGAGGATGGCGTGGAACAGCTCATGCTGGCGGGTGGAGTAGGCGTGGATCTTGGAGGACACCCGCTCCAGCAGCTGCCGGGGCGTCAGGCCGTCATGGCCCGGCTGAGTGATGCCCGCATCGATCTGCCGCCAGATCCCGGCCACCCGCACCATGAAGAACTCGTCCCAGTTGCTGGAGACGATGCTGAGGAACTTCACCCGCTCCAGGAGGGGCACCGTGGGGTCCTCGGCTTCCTCCATGACCCGGGCGTTGAAGTCCAGCCAGCTCAGCTCGCGGTTGAGCAGTTCCTCGGGGCGGGGGATGGGCTGGAACACGGGAGTCCTCTTGGCCGGATGGTAACCACCTGCTGTAACAAACCGATGGTACGCCTTCCCCAGCGTCCGGCACGAAGATCTTCCTTTGATTCCACGGGTTTTTCGGGCAGAATCACGGGTTCGGCCTTCCATCGGGAGGGCACGACCGGTCCGCCCGGACCCATCCCAACGAGAGGGCAGCCGAGGCTGCCAGGTAGGAGGAACCAAATGCCCCAGGAAACCCTGATCGTTCCCAAGCGCGAGTCTTTCGGCAAGGCCGCTATCCGCGACCTCAAGGCCAGCGGCATGATCCCCGCCGTGGTCTACGGCCTCAACGAGCCCCCCGTCGCCATCGCCATCAGCCCCAAGGTCGTGGCCCGCGTGCTGGCCAGCGACACCGGCATGAACTCCGTGATGTTCCTCCAGCGTGAGGGCACCGACATCAAGCGCCACGTCATCATCAAGGACCTGCAACGCGACCCCATCACCTCACGCCTGCGCCACGTGGACTTCATGCGCGTCGACATGACCCTCAAGGTCCGCGTGAAGGTGCCCGTGCGCCTCGTCGGCACCTCCGTCGGCGTCAAGGCCATGGGCGGCGTGCTTGACTTCGCCCACCGCGAGATCGAGCTCGAGTGCCTGCCCAGCATGATTCCTGCCCACATCGACGTGGACATCACCAGCCTGGCCGTCGGTGACAGCGTCCGCTTCGAGCAGATCAACCTCGGTCCCAACGTCACCATCACCGGCGACGCCCACCAGGTCGTCTGCTCCGTCCGCGGCAAGGCCGCCGAGGAAGAAGTAGCTGCTGTTGCGGCCGCCGAGCCCGAGGTTGCCAAGAAGGGCAAGAAGGAAGACAAGAAGTAGGCTATTCACCCGTTATTGTTCTGTGCGAGAAACGCGGCCCTGGCCGCGTTTCTCATTAATGCGCAGGCGCAGCCTGCGCGTTTGGACGGAAGCCATGTGGACTCTGGTACCTCTAGGCAATCCCGGTCCTGAATACCAGGACACCCGGCATAATCTCGCACGGCTGCTGCTCCAGCGCTGGATGGCGGAGCGGGACCTCGTGCCGACCCCCCGCAAGCGCTTCCCCTCGGGCACGCTCTACCCGCTGGCGCCGAACCTGCAGGCACTGGTGCCGAGCACCTACATGAACCTCTCCGGCGAGGCCTGCGCCCAGGCGGAGGCCGCGGGCATCTACCCCCGCCGACTGGTGCTGCTCCACGACGACAAGGACCTGCCCCTGGGCACCGGCCGCTTCCGCCTGAACGGCTCGGACGGCGGGCACAACGGGCTGCGCTCGATCTTCGACTGCCTCGGCACCCCGGAGGTTGCCCGCCTGCGCCTGGGCATCGGCCCCTTCCAGCGGCCCCTGGTGGACTTCGTCCTGGAGCCCTGGACCGAGCCTGAGTGGGAAGTCATCGGGCGGATGGACGCCCCCTTTGCCCGGTTCCTGGAGTTCCTCGGCGCGGCCGAGTCCCTCGACGGAATCGCGAACCAGGTGAACAGCGCACCGTTCTGGGGCGCCCCTCCAGCGCGAGAGCAGGCCCCAGAACTCGACTAGCGGCGGCCTTGCCCGCCGCCGCAGCCTGCCCGCATCACGTCAGAACCGGACGCTCAGGCCCAGGGCGGTGTGGCTGAGCTCTGCGTCCGAGAAGTCCTGGTGGTTGTTCGGGGTGCTGGTGATCACCTGGTGGAGCTCCACCTCGAAGTTGCGGCTGAAGCGGTAGCGGAGCCCCACGGTGCCCGCGAAGGCCAGGTTGTCCTCCGTGCTGGCGTAGCTGTAGCCGGGATTGTAGACAGGGCCCGGCAGGCTGTAGACAGTGCGGTCCCGGTACCAGTGCACCCCGCCGATGCCGAGAATGATATCAAACCCCGTAGGCTGCTTGGACCCCAGGGGGATGAGCCAGTCGTAGCCCACGAGCCGGGTTCGGGCCCGGTACCGGGACGCCTGGTAGCCCCACCAATCGGCCACATCCTTGCCTTCGCGGAACTCACCAAACTCAAAGCGGACACGCCCTTCCACGGTGGCCTCCCGGCGCACATGCAGGGTCAGGTTCACCTTCCAGCCGCTGCCGTACTGTTTCCCGGCCGAGTCGGTGGGCTGCGCCAAGAAGGCACCAAAGCCCATGCGCGGTGAGAGGTCCTGGGCGCCCAGGGCGGCTCCGGCCAGCAGGGTGAGAGCCAGTCCCAGGTTGGCGGGGAAGGTGGTCATGGCAGATCCTTTCCGGTGGTCCATCGGCGACCCCGAAAGCGTCCAGGCACAGGCAGCCCTGGTCACTTTGTGACTCCGTAAATTGTAATTCCAGTCTGGGAGCGCGCCCGAAAAGCTTCTCCCCGCTCGGATACGAGTTCCCAGACCTTCCGGGAGCTTCCCGCCTGCCGAGGGAAACGGGCTCCTGCCTCAGGGCGCGCGACTGCGAAAACCACCTCGGCCGACCGTTCGAAGTATTACTTTCTGTTGATCTGCAAGCCTTTTCGCGCGAAACTGGTCCTTCGCGTCCTCCGCTGGAGGGCTCTTCCTTGCTCCCGGAATCCAATGGGGGCTTCACATCCACAAGGAGGACAGATGCGTCACTACGAGACCATCTTCATCGCCTCCCCTACGCTGACGGACGAGCAATCGGATGAGCTCGTCAAGCAGTACGAGGGGATCATCGCCGAGCAGGGTGGCGAGCTACTCAAGACCGACAAGTGGGGCCGCAAGAAGCTGGCCTACGAAGTCCAGAAGTTCAGCGAGGGCTACTACACCCTGTTCGAAATGAACGCGGGTCCCACCCTCATCGCCGAACTCGAGCGCCGCTTCCGCAACAACGACGCGGTCATCAAGTACATGAGCGTCCGCCTGGACGAGGCCGAGAAGTCTGCCGGCCGCACCAAGCAGCGCATCGAGCGTGAGGCCAAGCGCAAGGCCCAGGCCGGGATCAAGGAACGTTCCGCTGAAGAGGTGATGGGATGAAGCGCCGCGCCGATGCCAAGAAGGGCAAGCCCAAGAAGAAGAAGGCTTTTGGGGGACGACGCGCCAAGTTCTGCAAGTTCTGCGTCGAGAAGTCCCTCATGATTGACTACAAGGACGTGAAGACCCTCCAGGCCTTCACCCCCGAGCGCGGCAAGGTCCTGCCCCGCCGCACCAGCGGTGTCTGCGCCATCCACCAGCGCGAGCTCGTGGAAGCCATCAAGCGCGCCCGCAACATCGCGCTGCTGCCTTTCGCCACGGACTAGTCCAGCCGTTTGGCCCTCAGAAAAGCCGCCTCCGGGCGGCTTTTCTGTTGTTGGGGAAAACCCTCGCCCCGGGGAGGGGTTCAGGTGATCGGATTCGGCCAATAGATTGTCATAATAATGTCACAAAATCTAGCATGACAGCATTTAGTGGACATTGATGACCCGTTTCTGTTCTATTAATCGGAGCCCCTGGCTCTTCCTGAATTCGCAAGGAAGGACGCTGTTGATCGCTGATCAACCCCGACCAGTCTGCCGCTCTGCTCAACCTCACTCCCGACTTCACCCCCCAACCTGCGAGAGGATCATGCGCCGACACTCCACCCTTCCCGCCCTGCTCTCTGGCCTCGCCCTCGTGATGGCGTCCGCCGGTCTCCACGCCGAAGAGCCCGCCCCCAAGAAGGCTGAACCCGCCCCCAAGAAGGCTGCCGAGAAGGCCAAGAAGCCGAAAAAGGAGGACATCCCCTCCGCCGTGGTCGTCGTCTCGGCCACCCGGACGGAGCGCGCCGAGAAGGAGACCACCACCACCGTGACTGTGAGCACGGAGAAGGAGCTGGAGCGGCAGCTGGTGGGCAACATCATCGACCTGACCCGCTTCGAGGCGGGCGTGGAAGTGGGCAATGACCCCAGCCGCAAGGGGGCCTCCACCTACAGCATCCGCGGCATCGGCGGCAATCGCGTCCTGATCCAAGTGGATGGTGTGACCCTTCCGGATGGCGCAGAGGCCGGGCGTGGCATGAGCCGGGACTATGTGGACGTGGATGCCCTGAAGCGGGTGGAGATCCTGCGCGGTGGCGGCTCTGCCCTCTACGGCAGCGATGCCCTGGCCGGCGTGGTGACCTACACCACCAAGGATGCCTCGGATGTGCTGAGCCCCGACGGCCGCTTTGGCGGCGGTCTGAAGGTCGGCTACGCCAGCGTCGACAACCAGAAATCCACCACGGCGACCGTGGCCGGCCGGTCCGGGAACCTGGATGGCATCGTGGTGGCCACGCGCCGCCTGGGCAATGAGTACACCCCGATCCTGGGCACCCCGAACCCCCTCAACCTCGAGACCAAGAGCGTGCTGGCCAAGCTGGGCTGGAAGCCCAACGAGGCCAACCAGCTGCGCCTCGGCTTCCAGAGCTACCGCCGCGATGCGGAGACCAACCTGCTGAGCCTGCGTGCGCTGGCTCTGGGCAGCACCACCACCTGGATCATCGATGACCGCGCCAGGGACAACAACCGGCGCGACCAGGTCAACGTCGAGCATGTGTTCGAGGATGACTCCGCCTTCCTGCAGCGCGTGGAATGGCGCGCCTTCTACCAGACGGCCAAGAGCCTGGAGCACACGGACGAGTTCCGGGAGCGCCGCTCGCCCCTCCCCTACCTGGAGACGGTGCGCTACAGCGACTACACCTTCGACCAGACCCAGTGGGGCCTGCGCTCCCAGGCGGAGCGGCGCTTCAACCTGGGCGGCTGGGCCCACCGCCTGCTGTTCGGGTTCGACTTGAACCGCACGGAGGTCAAGGAGCCCTATGACCGCACTCAGGTGACCCTGAGCGGGTCCGCCGCCGGCACCAGCACCAAGACCGTCGTCGGCCAGCTCTATCCCATCAAGCTCATTCCCGACTCCACCACCTCCACCACCGGCGCCTTCCTGCAGGCCGAAGTCCTGAGCCCCAACGGCATGTGGTCCGTGGTGCCCGGACTCCGCTTTGACCGCTATGACCTGACCCCCCATCCGGATGCGGACTACCTGCGCGGCAACGCCCTCAACTCAACCCCTGCCGAGATCACCAACTCCGTGGTCACGCCCAAGCTGGGCGTGGTCGGCAAGTGGAATGACACCTGGAGCAGCTACGCCCAGTTCGCCCAGGGCTTCCGCAACCCGCCCTACGACTACACCAACTTCACCATGTTCTCCCCATCCTCGGGCTACGTGATCATCCCCAATCCCAACCTGAAGCCCGAGCGCAGCACGAGCCTCGAGCTTGGCATGCGCGGCGAGGGCAGCTCATGGAGCGCCAGCTTCGCGGCCTACCAGAACCGCTACCGCAACTTCATCACCGACGTGATCCTGCCGGACCCGGACCCCGTCTACGGCCTGCAGCAGTTCCAGTACCAGAATGTGCAGGACGCCAAGGTGCAGGGCGCGGAGCTGCGCGCGGGCTGTGTCTTCCTCGAGGGCTGGCGCTCCAACATGAGCGTGGCCTACTCCAAGGGCGAGAACCTGAACACCGGGAAGCCCATCAACAGCATCGCGCCACTCAAGAGCGTGCTGGGCCTCGGCTACCACAAGGGCGATGCCTGGGGTGTGGATGCCACCATGACCACCGTCACCGCCAAGAGCGGCAGCGCCGTGGACCAGGACCTGCTGGACAGCAGCTACAACCCCCGGCCTCACTTCCTGACTCCCGGCTTCAGCAAGCTGGATGTGCTGGCCTTCACGTCCATGAAGTGGAAGGGCAGCTGGCGCCTGCAGGGCGGCGTCTTCAACGCGCTGAACCGCACTTACTGGCGCTGGGAAGAGGTGCGCAACCTCTACGAAGGTGACTCCTACCTCCCCCGGTTCTCCCAGCCCGGCCGCAACTTCAGCGTGAGCCTGACCTACAGCTGGAAGTAGGCGCTCCCTTGGTAACCAAACGCGGGGGCTTCGGCCTCCGCGTTTTTCCTTTAAGCTGATGGCATGGCCGATTCCACCCCCACCCCCAGGCTCCCCATGCCGCTGCGCAAGCAGAAGGCCGTTCAGGCCGCCTGGAAGCCGCTGCTGCTGCAGTGGCTCGTGCCCGGGGCCGGCTACTGGCTGATCGGCGAGAAGGGCCGGGCCAAGGCCTTTGTCGCGGTGTGGGCGGTGTTCTGCCTGCTGGGAGCCTTCCAGATGCAGTTCGGCGCCGTGGACGGCGTCAAGGGCGGCATCCTGGTG
>CAIPAY010000204.1 GCA_903863195.1 uncultured Holophagaceae bacterium | reverse complement strand
GTCTCCGGCGCCTGCGTCATCTCCGGCGCCCACGTGCACCACTCGCTGCTCTCGAGCCGCGTCTCGGTCCACTCCCACGCCCGCCTGGACGGGGCCATGATCCTCCCCGACTGCGACATCGGCCGACACTCCCGGCTGCGCCGCTGCATCGTGGCCCGGGCCTGCAAGATCCCGGCTGGCATGGTCGTCGGCGAGGATCCGGAAGAGGATGCCCGCCGCTTCTACCGCACTGAGAACGGCGTGACCCTCATCTCCCAGCGCATGCTGAACCAGCTGGAGCCCTAGGTTTTGAAGGTTCTTTTCGTCGCCTCCGAGCTGTTCCCCTACGTCAAGACCGGTGGTCTGGGCGATGTGATGGCGGCCCTCCCCCGGGCCATGCGCGCCCTCGGCATCGATGCCCGGCTCCTGGTCCCCGCCTACCCGGCCATCCTTGCTGCGGTCGAGATACAGGGCGTGGCCGCGACGTTCCCAGACCTCATGGGCGGTGGCCCCGCCCGTATCCTCCAGGCCGAGGCCCCGGGCCTGCCCCTCTACCTGCTGGACCAGCCCGCCTTCTACGCCCGACCCGGCGGCCCCTACGGCTACCCCGACGACCTCGCCCAACGCTTTGCTGCCCTGGCCTGGGCCGGTGCCCACCTGGGCCGCGTCGGCGCGGCGGATGGCTGGCGGCCCGGCGTGCTGCACGGCCATGACTGGCACACGGGGCTCATGCCCGCCTATGTGGCCTATGGCGATGGGCCCCGGCCGGCCACGGTCATGACCATCCACAACATCGCCTTCCAGGGCCGCTTTCCCGCCAAGATGCTCGACAGCCTGTGGCTGCCGCCCCGCGCCTTCACCCCCGAGGGGGTCGAGTTTCACCGGGACATCTGCTTCCTCAAGGCCGGACTGCAGCTTGCGGACCGCATCAGCACCGTCAGCCCCACCTACTCCCATGAGATCCAGGTGGCCGGTGGGCACGGCCTGGAGGGCCTGCTGTCCCACCGCCGGGGCGATCTGTGGGGCATCATCAACGGCGTGGACAGTACGGTCTGGAACCCCGCCCGGGATCCCAATCTGGTGAGCCGCTACGATGTGCGCCACCCGGGCCGTCGCCAGCCGAACCGGCCGGTCTTCCAGCGTCGCATGGGCCTCGACGAAGATCCGACCGCGCCCCTCTTCACCTCGATCAGCCGCCTGGACCCGCTCAAGGGCCTCGACCTGGTCCTGGAAAACGTGGATCACCTAGTGACCCGGGGCGCGCAGCTGGCGATCATCGGCACCGGCGACCCCCACGCGGAAGGCGCCTTCGTCCAGGCGGCCCAACGCCACCCAGGCCGCGTAGGGGTGTTCCTGAGCTACGACGAGGCCCTGGCCCACCACGCTTTCGCCGCCTCAGACGTGATCCTGGTCCCTTCTCGCCAGGAGCCCTGCGGCCTCACCCAGCTCTACGCCCAGACCTACGGCGCCCTGCCCCTGGTCCGGCGCACAGGCGGGCTGGCCGACACCGTGGTCGGGCTGACGCCTGAGACCCAGGCCGCGCGCACGGCCACGGGCTTTGTCTTCGACCGGGCCAACGGCTGGGCCCTGGGGGAGGCCCTCAACGCCGCCATCGACCTATTCCAGGATCCTCAGGCCTGGCGCCTCCTCCAGCGCCGGGGCATGACCACCGACTTCAGCTGGGAGGGCCCCGCCCGGGCCTATCTTGACCTCTACGCGAGCATCGCCCCCAAAGGAGACTGAGCATGGACATCCGACCGCTCTGGCAGGCTGTGGTGAACCATCCCATGGGAGGCTGGCG
>CAIPAY010000203.1 GCA_903863195.1 uncultured Holophagaceae bacterium | reverse complement strand
GCGGCGTCGGAGCAGAGGAAGACGGCCACCTGGCCCAGCTGCTCGATGCTGACGAACTGGCGGGAGGGCTGCTTCTCGGCCAGGAGGGCGCGGCCGCCCTCTTCCGTGTCCACGCCCAGCCTGACGGCCAGGGCCACGATCTGGGGCTCGATGAGCTCGGTGCGGGTCCAGCCGGGGCAGAGGGCGTTGCAGGTGATGCCCTGCCCCGCGGTCTCCAGGGCCACCACCTTGGTGAGCCCCACTAAGCCGTGCTTCGCGGTGACGTAGGCGGCCTTGCGCACGGAGGCCACCAGGCCGTGTACGGAGGAGACATTCAGGATGCGGCCCCAGCCCCCGGCCTTCAGGGTCGGCAGGGCGTGGTGGATGGTGTGGAAGGCTGCGGACAGGTTCAGGGCGATGACCTTGTCCCACAGCTCCGGCGGGAAGTCCTCCACCGGGGCCGTGAACTGGATGCCGGCGTTGTTCACCAGGATGTCGAGGCCACCCAGCCGGTCGATGGTGGCGGCCACCAGGGCCTCGGCCTCGGCAGGCCGGGTGAGGTCCGCCTGGTGGTAGGCCACGGGGACCCCCGCCTGCCCCGCCAGCTCGAGTCGGGTGGCCTCCACGGCCTCGGCCTCCCGGGAGCCGTTCAGCATCACGGAGCAGCCCGCGGCGGCCAGGGCCCGGGCGATGCCCAGGCCGATGCCGCTGGTGGAGCCAGTGATCAGCGCGCGTCTGCCCTTCAGCACGGGGACTCCCTCAGTGTTGGGTCCTAGAGCGAGCGCCGGAGCAGGCGCCCCAGCTCCCCGACGAAGCCGCGCCGGAAGACCAGGACGCAGACCACGAAGATGCCGCCGATGATCACCGTGATCCAGGGCCCCACCATGGTTAGCTGGGACTGGAGGGTCACCACGGTGAAGGCGCCGGCGGCGGGCCCCAGCACCGTGCCCACGCCGCCGAGCAGGGTCATGAGCACCACCTCGCCGGAGGTGTGCCAGCTCACGTCCGTCAGCGAGGCCAGCTGGAAGATCAGGCACTTCATGGCGCCCGCCATGCCCGCCAGGGCCGAGGAGAGGACGAAGGCGATGAGCTTGAAGCGCTCCACCTTGTAGCCCAGCGAGCGCGCCCGGGGCTCGTTCTCCCGGATGGCCTTCAGCACCTGGCCGAAGGGAGAGTGGATGGCCCGGTAGATGATCCCGAAGCCCAGGCAGAACAAGGCGAAGGTGAAGTAGTAGAGGGCCAGCGGCAGGGGCGTGCCGCCCACGGTGACGTGGCGGTTCAGGTCGATGACTCCGAAGAGCAGGCCCCGGGGGATGCCCTGGAGGCCGTCCTCGCCGCCGGTGAAGGGCAGCTTCAGGGCCAGGAAGTAGACGATCTGAGCCAGGGCCAGGGTCACCATGGCGAAGTAGATGCCTTGGCGCCGGATGGCCAGGCTGCCTACCAGGTAGCCCAGCAGGCCCGCGAAGAGGGTGCCGGCCAGCACGCCCAGCTCTGGCGTGAGGCCCAGGTTCTTGACCAGGTGGCCCGTGACATAGGCCGCACCGCCGAAGAAGGCCGCATGCCCGAAAGAGAGCAGCCCCGTGTAGCCCAGCAGCAGGTTGAAGGCCGCCGCGAACAGCGCGAAGCAGAGCAGCTTCATCATGAAGACCGGGTAGACCGCGAAGGGGGCCAGCAGCCCGAGGGCCAGGAGGGCGAGCCAGACGAAGCGGTTCACCTAGGCTTCCTTCCCGAACAGGCCCGCGGGCTTGACCAGCAGGACGACCACCATGATCAGGAAGATGACGGTGCCCGAGGCCGGGGCGTAGACCACCTTGGTGAAGCCCTCCACCATGCCCAGCAGCAGGCCCGTGAGGATCGAGCCCATGATCGAGCCCATGCCGCCGATGACCACGACTGCGAACACCGTGATGATCATCTCCGAGCCCATAACCGGGCTGACCGAGTAGATCGGCGCGGCCAGCACACCCGCGAAGGCCGCCAGCCCCACCCCGAAGCCGTAGGTGAGCGTGATCATGAGGGGCACGTTGATGCCGAAGGCCTTCACCAGCTCGGGGTTCTCGGTGCCCGCCCGGAGGTAGGAGCCGAGCTTGGTGCGCTCGATGACGAACCAGGTGCCGAAGCACACCACCAGCGAGATGCCGATGACCCAGACGCGGTACTTGGGGAACAGCATGAAGCCCAGGTCCACCACGCCGCTGAGGACCTCCGGCTTGCCGTCGTAAGCGTCGCCGGAGACGTTGAAGTAGTTGGTGAAGACGCCCTGGATGATGAGGGCCAGCCCGAAGGTGAGCAGCAGGCCGTAGAGGTGGTCGAACTTGCGCAGCCGCCGCAGCATGGTCTTCTCGATGAGGACGCCCAGGGCCCCCACCACCAGGGGCGCCACGAGGAGCGCCGCCCAGTAGTTGAGGTGGAAGTCCGGCCTGCCGAG
Organism: uncultured Holophagaceae bacterium; assembly: GCA_903863195.1. GTDB lineage: Bacteria > Acidobacteriota > Holophagae > Holophagales > Holophagaceae > Geothrix. Next base: position 22,145 of record CAIPAY010000203.1, on the reverse strand, counting down.
CAGCGGGCCCAGCTGGTTGAAGCCCAGCAGGGCCACGTAGGCGCCCAGCATGTAGAGCGCCCCGTGCACGAAGTTGACGATGTTCAGCAGGCCGAAGATCACGGCCAAGCCGAGGCTCAGGATGGCGTAGAAGACGCCATTGTTGAGCCCCAGCATGACCTGGGACAGCACCGTCTGGAGCGACATGCCCATGGGTAGGACCTCCGGAGCCTCAGGCGCAGCCTACTTCTTGACCGCGGGGCAGGTGCTCTCGGAGAGCGGCATGAAGGCCTCGTCGCCGCTGACGGTCTTGACGATCTTCAGCAGGTCCCACTCGCCCTTGGACTCCGAGGGCTTCTTCACCTCCATGAGGTACATGTCGTGCACCATGCGGCCATCCACGCGGATCTTGCCGTGCACCGCGAAGAAGTCGCTGATGTCCATGGACTTCAGCTTGGCCATGACCGCGTCGGGGTCGTCGGTGCCGGCCAGCTTGATGGCCTTCAGGTAGTTCATGGTGGCGGAGTAGGCGCCGGCCTGGTCCATGGTGGGCATGGCCTTGTGGATGGCGAAGAAGCGCTTGGCGAAGGCGCGGGTGGCCTCATCCCGGTCCCAGTAGAAGCCCGAGGTGAACTGCATGCCCTGGGCCACGTTCAGGCCGAGGCTCTTGATGTCCGTGTCGAAGATCAGCAGGCCCACCAGCTTCTGGCCCTTCTGGCCGATGCCGAACTCCCGGGCCTGCTTGATGGCGTTGATGGTGTCGCCACCGGCGTTGGCCAGGCCGATGATCTGCGCACCCGAAGCCTGGGCCTGGAGCAGGTAGGACGAGAAGTCCGCGGAGGACAGCGGGTGGCGCACGGAGCCCACCACCTTCCCGCCCAGCTTCTTCACGAAGAGGCTGGTGTTGCCTTCCAGGGACTGGCCGAAGGCGTAGTCCGCGGTGATGAAGAACCAGCTCTTGCCGCCGGTCTGCACCACGGCCTGGCCGGTCACCTTGCCCAGGGCGTAGGTGTCGTAGACGTAGTGGATGCTGTAGGGCGTCCAGGCGCCGTTGGTGAGCTCGGTGCTGGCGGCGCCGGTGTTCATGGTGATGCGCTTCTTGTCGCCGCCAAGCTTCTGCACCGCCAGGGCGCAGCCGGAGTTCAGCAGGCCGGTGATCATGTCCACCTTCTCGTTGTCGAACCACTCCCGGGCCTTGGCCGAGGCGATGTCGGCCTTGTTCTGGTGGTCCGCGCCGACGACCACGATGGGCTTGCCCAGCACCTTGCCGCCGAAGTCCTTCACGGCCATCTCCACGCCCACCTGGGTGCCCTTGCCCCCGAGGGTGGAGTAGACGCCGGACATGTCCGTGAGGACGCCGATCTTCACGACGCCATCCGAGATGGTCTCCTTGGGCGGCGCCGCGAGCCCGGCCGTGGCCAGGAGCAGGGAGGCCGACAGGGCTGCGCTGGAATACAGGCTCTTCATGGCGATAGTCCTTTCCGTTCAAATACCTGGGACACCCAGGCAGGGTTGGGTCGCTCGTGGGGTGGTGGAAGGGTGGCTCAGCATACCGACATTCGCCTCGGCCTCAAATCGGGATCAGACGCCCAGGTAGCGGTTGAGCTTCTCGGTGCTGGCGGGGAGCTGCTCGCGGGTGATCATCTCTGCGATGGTGCCGCGGTCGATGACGTAGTGGCGGTCCGCCAGGTCCGCCGCAAAGTGGAAGTTCTGCTCCACCAGGATGATGGTGAAGCCCCGCTGCTTCAGCTTGCCCATGAGCTGGCGCAGGGTCTGCACGATGACCGGGGCCAGCCCCTCGGTGATCTCGTCCAGCAGCAGGAGGCTGGCCCCGGTGCGCAGGATCCGCGCCATGGCCAGCATCTGCTGCTCGCCGCCCGACAGCCGGGTACCCATGCTGCCGCGGCGCTCCAGCAGGTTGGGGAACATCTCGAAGATCTCGGGCACGGACAGGCCCCCCGGGCCCACCGCCACCGGCAGCATCAGGTTCTCCTGCACCGTGAGGCTGGAGAAGATCCCGCGCTCCTCGGGGCAGTAGCCGATGCCCAGGTGGGCGATCTTGTGGGTCGGCATGGCGATGGTCTCGACCCCACGGACCTGGATGGATCCGGTGCGGCTGCCCACCAGGCCGAGGATGGACTTGAGGATGGTTGTGCGGCCCGCGCCGTTGCGCCCCAGCAGGGTCACCAGCTCGCCCTCGCCCACCACCAGGTCGATACCGTGGAGGATGTGGGACTCGCCGTAGAAGGCGTGCAGTCCGCTGATGCGGAGCATCTCCGTGGGCCCGGCTTCAGGCATGGGAGCTCCCCATGTAGGCTTCCATGACCTGCGGATCCTGCGAGACCTCGGCGTAGGTGCCCTCGGCGAGGATGGCCCCCCGCTGCAGCACGGTGATGCGGTCCGCGAGGGTCTCCACCACCTTGAGGTTGTGCTCGACCATGAGGATCGTGCGGCCTGCGGAGGCCTGCTTCACCAGCGCGGTGATGCGGTCCACGTCCTCGGCCCCCATGCCCTGGGTGGGCTCGTCCAGCAGCATGAGCTTCGGCTCCAGGGCCAGGGTGGTGGCGATCTCCAGGGCCCGCTTGCGCCCGTAGGCCAGCTCGCCGGTGATGGCGCCGCTGAGCTCCGCCAGACCGACCGAATCGAGCAGGGCCATGGCCCGGTCGTCCAGCTGCTTCAGACAGCGGTCGCTCTTCCAGAACTGGTAGGAGGTGTTCGTCGCGCGCTGCAGAGCCACCCGCACATTTTCAAGCGGCGTCAGGCCGGGGAACACCGCCGAGATCTGGAAGGAGCGGATCACGCCGCGCAGAGCGATGTCGGCGGGCTCCTCCCGGGTGATGTCAACACCGTTGAACAGGATCGTGCCGGTGGTGGGGATCAGGAACTTCGTCAGCAGGTTGAAGACCGTGGTCTTGCCCGCCCCGTTGGGCCCGATCAGCGCGTGGATGTGCCCCCGCTGCACCTGGAGATTCAGGTCGCTGACCGCCGCGAAGCCCTTGAACTCCTTGGAGAGCCGCCGGGTCTCCAGGATGCAGTCGGCTGGGGGGGTCTCGATCAACACCTTCGGGGTCTCCCTGGCAGGTCAGCTGAGTTCATGGGTTGGATGAGTTGGAGGGGAGTCTAGCACTCCGCGCCGGGCAGCAGCGACAGCAGTCCCATGGGCTCCGGCCGGAAGATGCAGGCCGGCATGAGGCGCAGGTCCGGGGCGAGGGCGGGCCGGAAGGCCATGTGGGCCAGGATGTCCCGCTCCAGATCGATGCCCGGCGCGAGCTCGATCAGCTCCAGGCCCTGGCCCGTGAGGCGGAACACGCAGCGCTCGGTGATGTAGAGCACCCGCTGGCCCTTCCGGAAAGAGACTTCCCCGCTGAAGGTGCGGTGCTCGACCTGCTCCACGAACTTCCGGGTGGTGCCCTCCTGGAGGATCCGCAGGCGGCCGTCCTCCGTGACCACCTGGAGGCCGCCCGCGGTGAAGGTGCCCACGAAGACCACGGTCTTGGCGGACTGGGAGATGTTGATGAAGCCCCCGGCCCCGGCCAGCCGGGTGCCGAACTTGCTGACGTTGAGGTTGCCCTCGCGGTCCGCCTGGGCCAGCCCCAGGAAGGCCAGGTCCAGGCCGCCGCCGTCGTAGAGGTCGAACATGGAGGGCTGGTCGATGATGCAGCTGGTGTTGGACCCCGCGCCGAAGCTGAGCCCCCCGGCGGGCACGCCGCCGAAGACGCCGGGCTCCGTGGACAACGTGATCAAGTCCGAGGCCCCCTCCTCCACGGCCACGGCGGCGATGCCCTCGGGCATGCCGATGCCCAGGTTCACCAGACTGCCGGGCCGCAGCTCCAGGGCGGCGCGCCGCGAGATGATCTTCCGCTCGTCGAACTCCATGGGCGCCATGCCCGAGAGCAGGATGCGGATCTCGCCGCTATAGGCCGGGTTGTACTGCTCCTGGAAGGTCTGCATGTGGTGGCCCGGTTCCTCGGCCACGACGATGCGGTCCACCAGGATCCCGGGAATCTTCACCTGCCGGGTGTTGAGCGAGCCCCGCTCCGCCAGCCGCTCCACCTGCACGATGACCTTGCCGCCGCTGTTGTGGACCGCCATGGCGATGGCCTGGGCCTCCAGGGTCAGGGCCTCCTTCTCCATGGTGATGTTGCCGTCGCCGTCCGCTGTGGTGCCGCGGATCAGGCCCACGTGGAGGGGGAAGGCCTTGTAGAACAGGAAGTCCTCGCCGTGGATGGACAGGTGCTCCACCAGGTCCTCGGTGGTTCTGTCGTTCAGCTTGCCGCCGCCGTGGAGGGGATCCACGAAGGTGCCGAGGCCGATGCGCGAGAGCGTCCCGGGCTTGCCCGCGGCGATGTCGCGGAAGAGGTGGGCGATGACGCCCTGGGGCAGGTTGTAGGCCTCCACCTGGCCGCTCAGGGCCAGGGCCTGCAGCTTCGGGGCCAGGCCCCAGTGGCCGCCGATGACCCGCTTCACCAGGCCGGGATGGCCCAGGTGGTTCAGGCCCCGGGTCTTGCCGTCGCCCTGGCCCGCCGCGTAGACCAGGGTCAGGTCCCGGGGCGCAGCCGTCTGCAGGAAGCGCTGCTCCAGGGCGATGGCCAGGTTCTCCGCGAAGCCGATGCCCACGAAGCCCCCCGTGGCCACCGTGTCCCCGTCCCGGATCAGGGCCACGGCCTCGGCGGCGCTGACGACTTTCGTCCGGGTCGGGGTGGTCATGGGCACTCCTGGGAGCGGCTCGCCTGGCTGTGGAGCGGCCGGGAGAGCAGGGGCTGGTCGGGCGGGTGGTGGAGTTTTATACCCTGGATTCCGCCCGGGGCGGGGCTGGAATCAGCGGCTGGCCAGCCCCGGCCGGGCGAAACGGGCCCACTTCCAACATCTGGAGAGAATCCGCGTGACATACGGTTACCATCGGCTTTTCCCCATCACCCTGTCCACCCCGAGGTCCGGCTCCTTCCCGTGCCCAACATCCGCCACGTCCCCCACCCCGCGGGCTCCCGAGCGAGCCTGCTCCGGAGGGCCGTGACGCTGCTGGCCCTGGGGGCGTGCTCGGCGCTGTGGGGCCAGCGCCTGCCCCTCAAGTCCTTCTCGGCGGCGGATGGCCTCCCGGGCGGCGGCATCCGCCGCATCCTGCGGGATGCCCACGGCTTTCTCTGGTTCTGCGGCCCGGATGGCGCCGCCCGCTTTGATGGGCAGACCTTCGTCCGCTTCAGCCAGGAGGGTGGGCTGCCCTTCCAGACCATCCTCGACCTGCTGCAGACGCGGGATGGCTGCTACTGGTTCGCGACGGACAAGGGGCTGTGCCGGCTGGACCCCAGCCTTCCCCCGGGCGCCAGGAACCCCGACCGGCTACGGCTCCTGCCCCTCCCGCCCGGCGCCGCCCACCCCATCCACCTGTTCGAGGACTCCGCCGGCGTGCTCTGGTGCGGCACCACCACGGGCCTCCTCCGCGTGGATCGCCGCCCCGAGGGCCTGTCCCTGCAGAGCGTCGAGCTGGGTCTGCCGCGGAAGCTCTATGACGACCCCATCGTGTCCACCCTGGCGGAGCGGGCCGGGGGCGGGCTCTGGATCGGCACCGGCAGCGGGCTCTACAGCCTGGACCCCCAGGGCCGGGTGCTCCACTTCACGGAAGCCGATGGCCTCCCGACGCACCTGATCCGCACCCTGGCCACGGAGACCGACGGCACCCTCTGGGTGGGCACCTCCCGGGGCATCGCCCGGTTCCGCCTCCCCGCCGGCGCGACCCGGCTGCAGCCATTGGATCCCTTCTCGGCCGCCAACGGCATGGCCAACGCCGACGTGCAGGTGCTCCTGCGCACGGCCTCGGGCCGCATGATCGCAGGCACCGCCGGGGGCCTGAGCATCTTCGAGGCCGGCGCGATCCACAACCACGGGCCCGAGCACGGCATCAAGGGCCCCGTGTTCGTCCTCGCGGAGAACGCGAGCGGCGACCTCTGGCTGGGCAACGACAGCGGCGTCCAGCGCTGGGTCCAGGACGGCCTGACCACCTTCACACCGGAGGAAGGCCTCGCCGAAGCCCGGGTGGACGCAGTCTTCGAGGACCAGACAGGGGCGCTGGTCGCGGGCCGGGCCGGCAGGCACGCCTACTGGCTCCACACCCTCCAGCAGCGGCGCTTCGCACCCAGCCGGCTGGAGCTCGGGGCGGTGTCCCCGGGCTGGGGCTGGAACCAGGCCGTCCTGCAGGACCACCTCGGCGCCTGGTGGCTGGCCGCCATCCAGGGGCTCGCCCGCTTCGACCGGGCGCCCGGCCCAGCCAGCCTCGCCGGCCGCCGCCCCGCGCAGGTCTACCCGGTCGGCAATGCCACCGGCGCCGAGGGCGTCTTCGCCCTGTTCGAGGACAGCCGCGGCGACATCTGGTGCTCGGTCGCCTCGCCCGTCACGAACGGCCTGGGCCGGTGGCGACGGTCCCTGGACCGGGTCGAGGGCTTCCGCGAGCAGGACGGCCTCCCCCGCCTGTTCGATTCCCTGCCCACGGCCTTCGCCGAGGACCGGGCCGGGAACGTCTGGGTGGCCTTCAACGGTGCAGGTGTGGCCCGCTTCCGGAACGGGCGCTTCGACTTCTTCACCCACGCCCAGGGGGTCCCGGAGGGCTGGATCCGCTCGCTGATGAAGGACGCCTCCGGCCGGATCTGGCTGGCCTGCTCCCTGGGTGGCGTCGGCATCATCGAGGGCCCCGAGCAGGACCAGCCCCGCTTCCGCAGCCTCACCACGGCCCAGGGTCTGGCCAGCAACTCTGTCTGGAGCCTGGTGGAGGATGCCTGGGGCCGGGTCTACGTCGGTACCGGTGCAGGCATTGACCGCTTTGACGCCGGCCTGCAGCACGTGCAGCACCTCTCGGAGGCCCAGGGACTGGCTCCGGGCGTGCCGCGGGTGGCCTACCGGGACCGGCAGGGCGCCCTCTGGTTCGGCCTGAGCGGGGGCCTCTCGCGCTACCTGCCGGCGCCGCCCCGGCCCGCGCTGGCCGCGCCCATCTTCCTCACCGGGCTGCGGGTCGCGGGGGTGCCCAGGCCCCTGCCCGAATCAGGCACCACGGACTGGGAGCTGCGGGAGCTCGCCCCCGGCCAGAACCGGCTCCAGGTGGGGTTCACCAGCCCCGAGGGCCTGGCGGGCTCCGCCCTGCTCTACCAGTACCGCCTCGAGGGCGTCTCCGAGGACTGGACCCCGGCCGGCAGCGCCCGCAGCGTGGACCTGGCCAACCTGGCCCCCGGCCACTACCACTTCCAGGTCCGGGCCGTGGGCGCCGAGGGACAGGCCAGTGACCCTCCGGCCGAGCTCCGCTTCACCATCCTGGCTCCGGTCTGGCGGCGGGGCTGGTTCCTCTTCCTGGCCACAGCCAGCCTCCTGGGCCTGGTCTGGCAGGCCACCCGCATCCGGCTGCGGCACCTGCTGGAGGTGGAGCGGATCCGCACCCGCATCGCGGCGGACCTCCACGACGACATCGGCGCCAGCCTCTCCCGGATCGCCATCCTCAGCGAGGTGGTCAAGCGGCAGACCCCGGATGCCGCGCCGGAGAGCTTCCGCTTCCTGACGGAGATCGCGGAGTCCTCCCGGGAGCTGGTGGACACCATGGCCGACATCGTCTGGTCCATCGACCCGCGCCGGGACGACCTCCAGTCGCTGCTGGCCCGGGTGGGGCAGTTCGCCTCCGGCGTCCTCCAGGCGAAGGGCATCCGCTGGTCCATGAGCCTCCCCGCCGACCCCGCCCGGGTCAAGCTGAGCCCGGAGCAGCGGCGGGGGATGTTCCTGATACTCAAGGAGGCGATCAACAATGCGGTGAAGCACTCCGGATGCCGCACCCTGACCCTGCAGGTGGAGGTCAGCCACCGCGCGCTGACCGCCCAGGTCCGGGATGACGGCGCGGGACTGCCCCCGGAGGTGCCGTCCGGCGAGACCTCGGGCATCCGGCGCGGCCGGGGCCTCGTCAACATGCAGGCCCGGGCCCTGGAGATGGGCGGTCACCTGGTGATCAGCTCAGACGCCGGCGGCACCCTCATCCACCTGGAGCTGCCCCACCGGCTGCTGGGGGGCACATGAACATGCCATCCCCAGATCCACGGGTGCGGCCTAGGATGAAGGCTGCCACCCAGGAGGGTGGCTAGGATGGGCGATCCCCGCGAGCTCTCCGTGGCCCTGGTCGAGGACGACGACTCGACCCGGGAGGGCCTGCGAATGCTCATCCACGGCAGCCCCGGCTTCCGCTGCGTCGGCGCCTATCCCTCCTTCGAGGCGGCCCTGCCGGGGCTGGCCCAGGACCTGCCGGACGTCCTGCTCATGGACATCAACCTGCCGGGCCTGAGCGGCCGGGAGGGCGTGCGGATCGTGAAGGACCGCTGGCCGGCGGTCGAAGTGCTCATGCTCTCGGTCTACGGCGAGCAGGAGAGCGTGTTCGAGTCCATCTGCAACGGAGCCGCAGGCTACCTGCTCAAGAAGACCTCCCCGGCCCGGCTGCTGGAGGCCATCCGGGAGACCACCGAAGGCGGCGCGCCCATGTCCCCCGAGGTGGCCCGCAAGGTGGTCACCCTGTTCCGCGCCACGCCCCGGCTCAACCCGGTCGAGACCCGCCTGACGCCCCGGGAGCTGCAGCTGCTGGCGCTGCTCGCCGAGGGGCACGGCTACCAGGAATCCGCAGACCGGCTGGGCGTGAGCGAGAACACGGTCCGGAACTACATCCGCAGCATCTACGAGAAGCTGCACGTCCACTCCAAGTCGGAGGCGGTGAGCAAGGCCCTGCGCAAGGGCCTGATCTCATGAGGCGGCCTGGCTAGTGACAAAGGATTAGAAAAAAAACGCATGATCATGCTCTGACACCGGAAGTCTGCCTGAGCCACGATTGCCCATCAGCGGTTCAGCGGGCCGGCTTCCGGCGCCTCCTGGATCCTGGAGGGAGATCCCATGCGCCTCACCGCCGAGCTTCCCACCACCCTGCCCCTGCCCACCGAGGAGAGCTCCTGGACCGCCAGGGCTGCCTCCCTGCTCCTGGCGATCCAGCAGCTCAGCCGCTCGGCCCGCGCCCTGGAGTCCCGGACGACCCTCGTCAAGGATCCCTTCGCCGCGGAGCAGTCCCGGGACTGAAGCCATCCCCGCAGCACTGGGCCCGAGGGAAGGAGGCGCATGAGCAGGACCGCGGTCCAGGAGGTGCTCAGGGAGGCTGGCGCCGGGGTCGTCTCGGCCTGTCTCACTCTGCCCCTGTGCGTGGGCGCGGGGGTCCTGGCCTTCGCCCCCATGGGTGCGGACACGGTGCCCGAGGCGGCCCTGGCGGGGCTCCTCTGCGCCATCGCCGGCGGGGCCGCGGCGGCCCTGGTCCGGCGCTCGTCCTTCGTGGTCACCTACCCCACCACCCCGATCTGCGTCATCCAGGGCAGCATCCTCCTGGGCCTGACGGCGGTACCCGGCATCGGCCGGCCGGGCCTCCTGGCGGCCATGACCGCCTGTGTCCTGCTGGCCGGGCTCTGGCAGGTGCTGCTGGCCTACTCCGGGATCGCCCACGCCATGCGCTTCGTGCCCCACCCGGTGATGGCGGGCTTCGTGTCCGGCGTGGCCGTGCTCATCGCCTGGCACCAGGTGACGGTGCTGCTGGGCCTCCCCGCCAGCCACCCCGGCGGGCTGGCGGCCTTCCTGCCCCGGCCCTGGGCCACCCTCCTGGGCGGCGGCCTGGTGGTCCTCCTGCTCCTCCTCGGAGCCTACGCCCCCCGCGTGCCGAACCTGCTGGCGGGCCTCGTGCTGGGCACCGCCGGGTTCCACCTGCTGCACGCGGCGCTGCCTGCCCTGGACCTCGGCGGCGTCATCGGCTCCGCCCCCGGCCACGTCCTCCGCTTCCTGCCCTCACCCGCCGGGCTGCTCCAGGTGCTGCACACGCCGGACCTGCTCAAGGGGGTGGTGCTGGGTTCCTTCACCCTGGCCCTGGTGGCGACCCTGGACACGTTCTTCGCGCTGCGGACGGCGCAGTTCATCGCGGACATTCCGGTGTATCCCCGGCGCGACGTCCTGGGCCAGGGCATCGGCAACCTGGTCTCGGCCCTGGTCGGCGGCCTGGCGGTCTCCACCTCGCTCTCGGTCTCCATGGCCAACCACAAGGCCGGCGGCCGCACGCGCACCTCGACCCTCGCCAGCTGCGCGGTGCTGCTGCTGGCCGGGGTGCTGTTCCCCAAGGCGCTGGCCCTGCTCCCCCGGGTGGTGCTGGCGGCGATCCTCTGCACCCTGGCTTGCCGTCTGGTGGACAAGTGGAGCTTCCAGGTGCTGCACCTGGCGCTGACCGCGAAGGAACCCGGCAAGCGGCGGCGGGCGCTGCGGGATTCCGCCATCGTGCTGGCCGTGTTCCTGGCCACCCTGCTGGGCAAGCCCGTGGCCGGCGTCACCGTGGGCATCGCCCTCTCCTGCATCCTGTTCATGCTGGACATGAGCCGCCCGGAGGTGGCGGTCCGACGGGAGCACCCCCTGCTGCCCACCCAGCAGCCCCGGTCGCCTGCCGAAGAACAGACGCTGGGGGCCTGGCCGGGCACCCTCGCCATCCTCGAGCTCCACGGTGTGCTGTTCTTCGGCAATGCCCAGAACCTGGCCGCCACGCTGCGCGCGGCAGAGCGGGACTCGGATGTGGTCGTTCTGGACTGCCGGAAGGTCCGCGAGATCGACAGCTCTGCCCTCGGAGTCCTCGGGCGGGCGGCGAGCCGGTTCCGCACCGCCGGCAGGCACCTGCTGCTCTGCGGCGCCGAAGCTTCCTGGCAGCAGGTGCCGGAGGGCTTCCCCGGCAGCGGCCTGGAGGCGGGGTTCGCGACCCTCGAGGCCGCCCTGACCTGCGCCGAGCAGCGGATCCTTGACGCAAGCTCCGCTTCGAAGGGGCTTGCCCCCGAGCCACCCCAGGCACCTCTGGCCTCCCGATTCCCCTTGGTGCTGGAAGCGGGCTGACGAGGTCCGCTCAGTCCCCCTTCACCATCGGCACGAACCGCACGGGCAGGACGGCCTGCCGCTCCAGGCGACCGGGCTGCTTCCGGAGCAGTATCAGCTCCTGGGGGGCACCCTGGGAGCCCACGGGCACGATCATGCGGCCACCCAGCTTCAACTGCTCCACCAGGGCCTCAGGCACCTCATCCGGAGCGCAGGTGACGAGGATGGCGTCGAAGGGCGCGGCCTCGGGCCAGCCCCGGTAGCCGTCCCCGGCGCGGACCTTGACGTTCCCATAGCCCAGGCGCCGGAGGTCCGCCTCGGCCCGGTGGGCCAGGGGTTCCACCAGCTCGATGCTGAAGACCTCGGCCACCAGCCCCGCCAGCACCGCCGCCTGGTAGCCCGAGCCCGTGCCAACCTCCAGCACGCGGTCCCGGGGCCGCAGCACCAGGGCCTCGGTCATGAAGGCCACCACGTAGGGCTGGGAGATGGTCTGGCCGTGGCCGATGGGCAGGGGCCCGTCCTGGTAGGCCTCGGCCTGCAGCGCTTTGGGCACAAACTCCTGGCGGGGCACCTTCCCCAGGGCCGCCAGCACCCGGGCGTCGCGGATGCCCCGGCTCACCAGCTGGTCGCGCACCATGCGGGCACGGGCGGCCTCGAACACCGGATCCTCCACCGGGGGAACCGGCGGAGGAGGAGAGGGACTTCCCCCCAGGGACAGCACCACAACCACTCCCAGCAGGCGCGGCATGGCTATGAAGGTAACCCCTTCCCGGGTCGGCGCCAGGGCACCAGCCTAAGGCCCAACTTCTCTGAGCACCTCCATTGGGCATCGGGCCTTGCGTGGGGATTCGAATGTTCTATATTGAGACTGCGTCTTGTTATATGGAGGTAATGATGCGTTTCAATCGTTCGATTATCCTAGTGGCTGCCTGTGCGGCTGCGGTTCTTGCGCTCCCGGTGCGAAGCCAGGCGCCCCTTGCCGATGACACCCACGAGAACGAAGGAGATGGCAGGGTGGTCAAAGGCTTCGCCATCGCGCCTGTGCCCCTGAACCTCCAGGGCCGCAACCGCCCGCTGGTCGGGCTGGGCAGCTACCTGGTCAACGCGGTCGGCGGCTGCAACGACTGCCACACCCACCCGAACTTCGCAGCGGGCGGCGATCCCTACCAGGGCCAGCCGACGCAGATCAATACCGCGAACTACCTCGCCGGTGGCCGCCAGTTCGGTCCCTTCGTCTCCCGCAACCTGACTCCGGAGGCCCCGAGCGGGAGACCCGCCGGCCTCACCTTGGCGCAGTTCACGGACGTGCTCCGCAACGGGACCGACTACGACAACCTCCATCCCCAGATCTCTCCTCTCCTCCAGGTGATGCCCTGGCCCGTCTATCACAACCTGACCGACCACGACATCCGGGCGATCTACGAGTTCCTCAGCGCGATTCCGCACGCCGAGACCGGACCGGTTGGGCCCTGATGGGTTCAGAAAAGTTTGGCCCCCCGATGAGCCTGGGCTTCGCCGTGGGCGAGAGCAGCTCGCGCCACATATGAGGCGCCGGCTTGGCCGGAAGTGGCCTACCACTCTAGGCGGTTGCCTGCTCCAGCGGAGACTGCCCTAAACCGCGACGATCACCTTGGCGAGGTGCCGAGACGCCAAGAGAGACAGCCATCGTGTTTTAGCGTGGGGATCAGGCCTGGGGGCTCCGTTCTCTGATGTACGTGGCGAACAGAAAGCTGGTGGTGGTCTTGACTCTCTGAATAAGGTAGGAATCAGAGGTCCCAGCCCAGGGTCAGCTCCAGGCTGCCCGCCAGCCCGCCGGTCCAGGTCCGCAGGCGCCAAGCCACCAGCAGCGCCTGGACCCTGGCAGCGCCGGGGAAGCTGCGGTCGAAGGTGGCCGTAAGCACCTTCCCGGTGGCATCAACCTTCAGCTCCAGGGTGGTCCCGGCCGGGAGGTCCGCCAGGGCCGCGGCCAGCGCGGGCGTCAGGAGCTGACCTTCGAGCTCCCGGCGCAGGGCGCGGGGATCCGAGGCGCCGGTGAGGCCCGAGAAGGCCCGGATGCGGAGGCTCGGGGCCACCTTGGTCTGGTTCTGCTGGGCCATCTGGTCGACTTCCTGTGCGTCCTTCTTCGCCTTCATGGCCGCTGGCGGCGGCGCACTGGCCACCGCACCGCCAGCCATCCGGCTCGGCGCAGCCTCCAGCCGACTTGGTGCCGCTTCCGACTTCAGGGCCAGGGGCCGGGAGGCCAGGTCTGCCGCAGCCGCAGGCGCCGGAGCCGCAGCCTGAGCCAGTGGGGGCGGGACTTCCTGTTGCCGCGTGGCAGGCCTCCCAGGACCCTTCTCCCGGGCCGGGGCCGGAGGAGCAGGCGGGGCTTCCACGGCCTTCGGCGCGGCCTTGGGGGCCTCCTGCAGGGCCGGCACGCGGCCCGCCTCGGGGCTGCGCAGGTAGACCAGCCCCGCGGTGGTGCCAACCAGCAGGCTGGCCACGGCGGCGAGCAGACCCGGGCGGCGCCAGAAGGGCACGACCTTGGGCACTGCGGGGGCCAGGGCCGCCAGCAGCTGGGCCCGGGCTGCAGGCTCCGCCAGCAGCTCGCGGAGGCCTTCCTGATCCGTCAGGGCATCAAAGAGCTCCTGGTGATCCAGCGCCGCCGCGAAGAGCAGGCTCCGCTCCGCCTCGGTGAGTGTCCCCGTGGCGTGGCCCCCCAGCAGCTTCTCCGCCTCGGCGCGGTTCATGGGGCCCCCCTTCCAACGGGCTGATCCCAGCTGCCGCCCAGCGCCTCCAGCAGCTGCTTCCGGCAGCGGTGGTCCCAGGTGTAGACGGTGTTGAGGGTGGCGGCCCCTAGGGTCTGCTGGATCTCCGCAAAGGTGCGCCCCTGCAGCTTGAGGCGGAAGAGCTCCCGGCAGCGCTCGCCCAGGTGGGCGATGCCGCCCAGGAGCCGCGCCAGCAGCTCCTTGCGCTCCAGCACCGCGGCCGGGTCCGGCGCGTCCGAGGCCGGCGGGAAGGTGTCCACGTCCACGGCATCGACGTCGCCGTGGCGATAGGCCTTGCGGCGGTGGGCGGCCAGCTTGAAGCGCAGGATCTGGAAGGCCAGGGGTACCAGGTCCTCCAGCCGGTGGAGGTGCCCGTATTTCTCGTGGATCACCACCAGCACCTCCTGCGCCAGGTCCTCCGCATGGGCGCCGGCATAACGGGATGCCGCGAAGGCGACGATCCTTTCACGGAGGCGGGCCAGGATGCTTTCCCGCCCAAGGGCCACGGCCTCCTCCTCCACGGACGGGAGCGACGGGGCGGTGCTTAGGGGGAGGTCGGAGTCCACGGGGGGCCTGGGTGGGTTCCATCCTGCCAGCGAATCCCGGTCCGGCCCACCGGCTACACTGGTTGGATGTCCGAACGCCTGATCCTGCTCACCAACGATGACGGCCTCTGGGCCCCCGGCATCGCGGCCCTGGCCCGGGTGGCCGCCCGCTTCGGCCGGGTGGTGACCGTGGCACCGGACCGCAACCGCTCGGCCATCTCCTCGGCCCTGAGCCTGCACAACATCCTGCGCCTGAACGAGGTGGGCCCCGGCCGCTACGCCTGCGACGGCACCCCCGTGGACTGCGTGCTGCTGGGCGTCTGCGAGGTGCTCGACCGCCGCCCGGACTGGGTGCTCTCGGGCATCAACCACGGCTTCAACCTGGGCGAGGACGTGTTCTACTCCGGCACCGTGGGCGCGGCCTTCGAGGGCCGCCTGCAGGGCGCCCGGGCCGCGGCCTTCTCCATCCACCCCGGCGGCGACCTGGAGGAGGCCGAGCCCTGGATCGGGCGATTACTGGAGCGCTGGTAGGCCATGGAGCTGCCCGCCAACCGCATCTGGAACGTGAACCTGCCCAAGGGCGAGCCCCGGGGCTTCCGCCTCACGGGCCAGGACAGCCGGGCCTACCACGACCTGGTGGAGCGCCGCGCGGACCCCCGCAGCCTGCCCTACTACTGGATCGGCGGCGACGCGGGTCCCACCTACGCCAAGGGCGCTGGCAGCGACGCCGAGGCCGTGTTCGAGGGCTACGCCAGCGTGACGCCCCTGCGCCTGGACCTGGGCTGCCCCGAGACCCTGGCCCGGCAGGCCGACTTCCATGCCGCCTTCAACGCCTAGCGTGTGACCGGATGGGACCTGGGCCCACGTCTGGACTGGGAGACCCCGGCCGTGCGATCCTCGCTTCCCTTTCCCTTCGAGCTCCGCAGGTAACCATGACCCACGCCAATCCCTTCTCCTCCTATGTCCGGGACGTGCCCGACTTCCCCAAGGCCGGCATCCTGTTCCGCGACATCACCCCGCTGCTGGCCAATGCCGCGGTCTTCGGGGAGGCGGTGGCGGCCATGGCCGAGCCGGCGCTGATCCTGGAGCCCACCCACGTGCTGGGCCTCGAGTCCCGGGGCTTCATCTTCGGCAGCGCCCTGGCGCAGAAGCTGGGCGTGGGCTTCGTGCCCGCCCGCAAGCCCGGCAAGCTGCCCATGGCCACGCACAAGGAACCCTACGGCCTGGAATACGGCGAGGACGCCCTGGAGATCCACATGGATGCCTTCAAGGCTGGCGACCGGGTGCTCATCGTGGATGACGTCATGGCCACCGGCGGCACTGCCGCCGCGGCCCAGCGCCTCATCCGCCTCACCGGCGCCCAGCCCGTGGCCCTCACGATCTTCATCGAGCTGTCCTCCCTGCCCGGCCGCGAGAAGGTCGAGGGGCTGCCGGTCTTCAGCGTGCTCCGGTACTAATGCTGGTGAGGGGGGACCGCCCGGGCCTGACGGCCCCCTGCGTCCCCCCTCGCCCCCGCGCAGTGCGCGGGCGAAGCCCGCACCCTGCGCCTGCCCCCAATCGGCAGGACGGCCTCTGATGTCACCCCTGCTGAAGACCGTGCTCCTCGCCTGGCTGGTGCTGGGTCCGCTGGGGCTCTGGCTGCGGCGGCGGAACAGGCCCTGAGGGCGGGAAAACGGCACACCCCAGGGGTGCGACTCTGGGGAGATGCCTTATCCCCTTCATCCCCTTCATCCCTGTTTTCGAAAAAAAGGCAAAGGAACAGGGACGAAGGGGATGAGGGGGATTCAAGAAAAAGCAAGGCTCTGACTTGGTTCCCATGCCGCCATCCTTCGCGCACTCCGCCTTCTCGTCCTTTCTCCGCGAGAGTGGTTCTCTTTCCCGCCCAGCGCCTGCAGCCTGGAGCTCGTGATACCCGTTTCAGCTCGCTGAAGGCGTCAGGCGCCGGTGGTCCAGGGCAGCAGCAGGCTGAAGCGGCTGCCGGGGTCCAGGGGCTCGTAGCGGGTGTCGCCCTGGTGGTCCTGGGCGATGCGGCGGACGATGGCCAGGCCCAGGCCCGTGCCCTTGCGCTTGGTGGAGAAGTAGGGCTCGAAGAGCCGCTCGCGGTCGGCCTCGGGCACGCCGCTGCCAGCGTCCTCCACGTCGTAGCGCAGAAAGCCGCCCTGGACGGCCAGGGAGAGACTGACCCGGCCCTTGCCCTCCACCGCCGCCACGGCGTTGTCCACGTAGTTGATGAGGGCGCGCTTCACCATGTCACCGTCCCAGACCGCAGCCACGGGAGCTTCGGGCAGGCGCAGGTCCCACTGGATCTCGGGGTGGTTCGGCCCGTAGAGCGCCGCCACCTGGCGCAGCAGCTCCGCGGGATCGCACGGCGCGAACTGGGGCACGGGCAGCCGGGCGAAGCGAGTGAAGCTGTCCACCAGGCGCGACAGGCTGGCCACCTCCGTCAGGATGGTCTCGGCCCCTTCCTGCACGGCGGCGGCATCGAGCCGGCCGTCGCGGTGGCGGCGCAGCAGGCGCTGGGCCGTGAGCTGAATGGGCGTGAGGGGGTTCTTCACCTCGTGGGCCATGCGCCGGGCCACCTCCTGCCAGGCGGCGCGCTTCTCGGCCTGGGCCAGCAGGGACAGGTCCTCCAGCACCGCCAGCACGCCGCCGCCCTGCAGGGGCTCGAGGATGGCGCGCACGGGCCGGCCCTCGCCCTCGCCGCCCAGGCGGAATTCCTCCTGCACACCGCGCCGGGCCTCGAGCACGGCCTTGAGCAGCTCCGGCAGCCGACCCAGGCGCGGCAGACTCGCCACGGCCGCCCAGCGGACGTCCGTGGGATCGATGCCATCCAGGCCCAGCCAGGTGCGCGCCGCGGCGTTGAAGGTGCGCAGCTCGCCGTCCGGCCGCCAGGTGATGACCCCCACGGGCAGCGCCGCCAGGATCTGGTCCAGGTAGGCCCGCTGCTGCTCGATGCGGCTGGCCTGGGTCTCGATGGCCGCGCGGTTGGTCTTGAGGTCGCGGGTCATGGCGTTGAAGGTGCGGGCCAGGAAGGCCAGCTCGTCCTCGCCCAGCTCCGGGAGCTGCACCTCCAGGTCGCCGGAACCCACGCGCTGAGCGGCCTTGGCCAGGGCGCGGATGGGCTCGCTGAGGGACTTGGCCAGGGCCAGGCCCGACCACACCGCGTAGAACAGCGTGAGCATGGTCAGGAACAGGAAGGTGCTCTGGGGCAGGGTCTCCAGCGTGGCCCGGTTGGCTCGGATCTGCTGGCTCTCCTTGAAGCGCTGCTCCAGGGCCAGCACCCGGTCCAGGGTGTCCCGGGGCATGAAGACGCCCACGGCCCAGACGCCGTCGCCCCGGGGCACGGTGCGCAGCAGCCAGAGGCCGTCCCGGCTCTCCAGCTGGGACTCGTCGCCCAGGGCCGACAGGTCCGGCGGCGGCAGCCCGGCGCCGAGATCCAGGGACCGGAGGCCGTTCTCGCCGCGCTTGCCCAGGAGGCCCACCAGGTCCAGCCCCGTGGCCTCGCGGATGACCTGGGGCTCGGCGGAGGCGGAGGCCTGAAGCCGCGAGATCCCGAAGCTGAGGCGCGCCCTGGCCGCATCCCGCAGATCCCCTGCGGCCTTGTGACCATCCCGGATGGCCACCTCGGTCTCGGGACTGAACCAGCGCTCCACGTTCTTGTTGATGAAGTTCCGACCCACCAGGAAGAGGATCAGGCTCGGCACGATGCCCACCACGAAGAGCGTCAGCACCATGCGGGTGCGCAGGCGGGAGCCCAGGATGCCCATCTTCCGCTCGAAGTAGAGCTTCGCCACGCTGCGGGCCACGATGAAGCAGAGGGTGCCGATGGCCAGCACATTCAGCAGGCCCAGGGCCACCAGGGCCCAGCGGGACGGCGCGTCCAGGCCCCCCTCGGCGATGCGGTTGCCCAGGGTCTTGTATAGCAAAATGATCATGATGATCAGCACGACCAGTCCCGCGGCCACATAGAGGCGCGTGAGCTCGGGGTGGCGCTTCGGCTGCGGGGAAGCCATGGTCAGCAGGCTATCCTGGAACGGCCCCCATGGGCAGGCGGAAGCGGATGGCGACACTCAGTGCGGAGGCGGTGCGGCGGAAGTTCCTGGCGGGGTTCATCCCCGGCAGCGGGCTGCCCGGCGCGGGTCCGCGGCCGCCGGAGGAGGCCTGGGATACGGTCGAAACCGACCAGGGCGCCTACCCGCGCCTGGCCCTCGAGCTCTGGACCTCGAGGCAGCGCCAGGCCGCGAACCTGCACGAGATCAGCTACCGCGCCTGCTACAAGCCCCAGCTGCCCCGCCACTTCATCGAGCGCCTGACGCAGCCGGGTGACCGCGTCTACGACCCCTTCAGCGGACGCGGCACCACGATCCTTGAGGCCGCCCTGCTGGGGCGCCGGGTGGCTGCCAACGACGTCAATCCCCTGTCGCGGATGCTGGCGGAGCCGCGCCTCCAGCCCCCGGAACCGGCCGCTGTGGCCGCGCGGCTGCAAGAGATCCCCCGCGCGGGCCGCAGGGAGGGACTGGACCTGACGATGTTCTTCCACCCGGACACGGAAGCCGAGATCCGCGGCCTCCGGGACTGGTGCCTGGACCGCGCCGCCGCGGGCACGCTGGACACCCTCGACACCTGGATCCGCATGGTGGCCACCAACCGCCTGACGGGCCACAGCCCCGGCTTCTTCTCGGTCTACACGCTGCCCCCCAACCAGGCCCTCACCGCCGAGAAGCAGCTGCAGATCAACGCCCAGCGCCAGCAGAGCCCCACCTATCGCGACACCCACACGCTGATCCAGAAGAAGACAAAGCAGCTGCTCGCCGGCCTGGAGCCCGCACAATGGCGGCACCTGGCCGAGGCCAGCCGGGACGCGGTGTTCCTCTCGGGGGACGCCCGGCGGACGCCCAGCCTGGCGGCTGCCAGCGTGGCCCTCACGGTCACCTCGCCCCCCTTCCTGGATGTGGTGGACTACGCCGGCGACAACTGGCTGCGCTGCTGGTTCGCGGGCCTGGACGCCACCGCCATCGGCCGCGGCATCAGCACGCCCCGTACCGTTGAAGCCTGGTCCGAGACCATGGCCGAGGTCTTCGCGGAGCTGCACCGCGTCACCCGGCCCGGCGGCTTCGTGGCCTTCGAGGTGGGCGAAGTGCGCCGCGGCCAGCTCCGGCTGGACGAGGTGGTGCTGCCCCTGGGCCTGGCCGCGGGCTTTCGCGCCCACGGCGTGCTGGTGAACACCCAGACCTTCACCAAGACCGCCCACATCTGGGGCGTCGGCAACAACGACAAAGGCACCAACAGCAACCGCGTGGTGCTGTTCGAGAGGAGCTGATGGCCCTAGGCAAGATGCCCCTGTTTTCCAGCTTGCGAACCGAATGATTGTAAAAATAGGGCATTAAATTATTTTTTTGAATCATTGACTCAGACTCAGAATGGACCATGCTGAGCTACCGCCCCCTTGGCCCCCGGTGCTTCCTTGCGCACCCCGCCACCGGGTTTCTGCGGCCGCTTGCCTGGATGTCGTCGACGGACTCGGCGCTGAACCCACCTCACCACAGGAGACACCCATGACCTTTGGGACCCACGCCCTCCCCCTCCTCGCGACCCTGGCATTGCTGCCCGCCAGCCTGATGGCCAACAGTCCCACGGCGGCGACCAGCCTACCTGCGGACTCTGCACCAGCGGTGAAGGTTCCCGCCGCGGGCCTGCACCGCTTCATGGTCGTGCGGACCTTCCCCGCTGGGGCTCTGGCCGGCCTCGATGCCGCCGCGAAGAAATCGGTCAACGCCTGCAACACGACCCACGGCGTGCATTGGGTCTACTCCTATGCCAACGCCGACAAGACAAAGACCTTCTGCATCTACGAGGGCCCCAGCGAACAGGCCGTCCGGGACGCTGCGACCGCCAATAAAATCCCGGTGGATGACATCATCGAGATCCCGGTGGTGCTGAGCCCCAAATAGGGCCCCCTTGCCGCCTCATCAGGGGCCACATCGGGAACCAAGCAGGACAGGCCCACGACATCCCTGGTGGTTCTCTCAAGTGTTTTCGGGGCAAAAGCCTCTGCGCCCTAGGTGGCCACCGGGCATCGCTGCGCGCCCCGCACACGGCCGGTGGCCTGTACGCGGAGGTGGGAGGCCTGGTGGCCTTCGCTGCGCAGGGCCAGGGCATCGAAGCGCACCGAGGCCAGGTAGTCGCTCAGCACCTGAGTGGCGTCCACCCACACGGACTGCACGGGGCAGCTGGCCGCCAGGGGACAGACGCGCCGGTCACTCACACAGTGGTTGAGGGCCATGCTGCCTTCCGTGGCCTCCACCACCTCGCCCAGGGAGATGTCACCCGCAGGCCGGGCCAGGCTCACGCCGCCCCCGGAGCCCCGGGAGGTCATGAGGATGCCCGCCTTCACCAGGTCGCCCACGATGCGCCGCACGAAGTCCAGGGGCAGCATCCGGTGCTTGGCGATGTCCGCGAGGGGCACCCGGGCACCGGGGGCCAGGCAGGCTAGGTGCAGCACCACACGGGCGGCGTAATCGGTCTGGCGGGAGATGCCGAGCATGGGGGACCACCTGGAAGGCCAAATATGAGTTCTATCGTGCTATTGGTCAACTACCCTTTAACCCAAAGGTCATCAATGGGCCTCCGGAGCCACCCGCTGGTAGAGGGCCGCGTCCTCGCCATCCGGGTAGTAGCCGGGGCGGAGGCCGACCGGCTTCCACCCGCAGGCCCAGTAGAGGCCGATGGCCGGGGCGTTGGAGGCCCGCACCTCCAGGAACAGCTCGGCCATGCCCGCTTCCGCCAGCTCCCGCTGGCAGGCTTCCAGCAGCTTCCGGCCGAGGCCTTGCCCCCGGGCCTCGGGGGACACGGCGATGCGCAGCAGCTCGGCCTCCCCGGCGGCCTGGATGCAGGCCCAGCGGGCGAAGGCCAGCTCCGGGATCAGCCACAGCACCTCATGGTCGGCCGGGGCCTTCCAGGGCGCGCCGAAGGCCGTGCGGTCCAGCCGGGTCACCCAGGCCGGCAGCGGCTCACCTGCTTCCAGGCACCAGACTCCGGAGGTGAGGCTCTCCTTCACCGGGCCACGCCGCGGCGCAGGGCCTCGGGCAGAGAGGCGGCAGCCAGAGGGAAGTTCAGCTCCGCGTCCGTCTCCCGCAGGTAGAAGGGCACCAGGGGCGCTTCCGGCGGCCCCAGGGCCGCGCGGCGCGCCAAGACCACCAGCCCCGCCAGGGTGGCCTCGCCCTCATCAGGTAGGACCACCCGGCTGCCCGGCAGGACCGCCTCGACCCGGGGCGCGAAGGCCTCCGGGGCCCACCAGGCCTCGGCGCCCACCCAGGCAGGCAGCTCGGCCAGGGGGTGCTTGGCGGCGGCGGATGTCGGCCCGGACTCCCAGCGCTGGTGGAAGGCCTCGCCCCGCTGGCCGTCCAGCAGGACCCAGGCGGGACCGAGCACCCCGGCCTGGCGCAGCGCCTCGGCCCGCAGGGCGAAGGCCGAGAAGCCCCAGGTGGGCAGGCCCGTGACGCCGAACCCCTCGGCGGTGGCGACCCCGATGCGCAGGCTGGTGAAGCCGCCAGGCCCCAGGCAGGCCGCGACGCCGGTGAGCTCCGCCGGGATCGCGCCCGCTTCGGCCATGAGGGCGTCCAGGGCAGGCAGCAGGCGCTCGCTGTGCCCCCGCCCCACGCCCGACAGGACCCGTCTCACCCAGACCCGGTCCCCCCGGATCAGCGCCAGGTGCAGGATCTCCGTGGTGGTGTCGAGGGCAAGCAGCATGGGATCAGTGTGGCAGGGGGCTCTGAGCTGTCAGCTGTCAGCTATCAGCTGTCGGCCAAGAAGGTCGGGGCAGCCGTAGGCGCCGGGAATTCTATTCTGTTGGCTATCGGCACTTACACCTGGCGCGCCCCGGAGAGCCCCACCGCTGGGATGGGCTCGCTTAAAAGCTTCGCCACCCTTGTATTTTTTTATTTGGAGTTCTCGGCGAAAAGCTTCTTGTTTCGTCGGGAATTCTTCT
>CAIPAY010000202.1 GCA_903863195.1 uncultured Holophagaceae bacterium | reverse complement strand
ACCAGTGGCCCCGGGATAGGAGAGGTCGTAAACCGGCCGGTGGCGGGGGTCATAACCCGTCATCCCGAAGAGCCGTGTGTGAACAGCACTTGCACGGTTCTGTGAGAGGTGCCCCCAGGTAACTGGGGGTGCCTACTCGAGCCGGGGCACCCCGGGATGACTTCCGGCTTCGCCGGAAGCCGCCTGCGGCGGGCCCATGCACGGTGGGTCGGCGCGCCTCTGCGCTCTCTGCGTTCTCTGTGGTTGGCAGTTCTTTTTCCCCGGAAATCCCGGATGAACCTTTTTTGGGCCCCCTGCGGCGGAAGGATCGGTTCCCGGCGCGGGTCTCCGCCCAGCCCAGGGAACCGATCGAGTTACTTCACTTGCTATGGACCCAGCGCTTCACCAGACCGCAGAAGGCGCCGCTGTCGCCGCCATCGGCGATGAAGACCCCCGGCCAGCGCAGGTCCACGAGCCACTCGGCGGCGGGGGTGCTGCCCACCGGCAGGCTCACGCCCAGCTGGCCCGCGCCGATGGCGTGCGGGGAGCCCGGCGTCAGCAACCGCGTGGCGGGATCGTAGCCGTCCAGGGTGGCCACGGGGCTGACGCCCGCCAGGGGCGCGAGGCCGGCGGGGTTGAGGGTGAGATCCCCTGAGAAGGAGAGCTGGAGACTCCCGGTCCCCGAGAGGCTGCTGCCCATGGTGGGAGCGGTGCCGACCGCCACGTCGGGCGCGCAGGGCAGCACCAGCTGGCGGGCCACCCCGGCGGAGGCGGAGGAGGCGGCCAGGACCATGCGCCCGCCGGGACTCACTGGGGGACGGGGGCCGCTGGGATCGGCCTTGAAATACCGGTCATCCGAGGGCACAGCGTGCACCAGGGCCACGCCGTTGATCGTAACCACGGTGTCCGCGGGGGGAACCCCCTTGTCCAGGGTGACGATCACGAGGCCCTGCACGGAGGCCTCGCCTGCCGCCGGATCTGCCAGGTAGAGGCCACCCCCCACGGCGCCGATCTGCCAGCGCTTGCTGCCGGAGCCGCCCACGGGCAGCGGGTTAGGATCCGGCGGGGCCGGGGTCGGCGTCCCGGGCGGCGGCGGGTTCGTGGCCCCCGCGGGTGGGTTCACGGTGACGGTGACCGTGGCGGGCGTCGAGCTGGCACTGGCGTCGCTGACCACGAGGGTGAAGGGCAGGGTGAGAGGCAGCCCACCGCTGGCGACCGGGGGGGCCGCGAAGGTGGGGTGGGCTGTGGTGGCGCCGGCGAGGGTGAAGGCAGCGCCGCTGGGCGCGGTCCAGGCATAGCTCAGGGCCTGCCCGTCCGGGTCAGAGCTCTGGCTGCCGTCCAAGGTCACGGTCGCGCCTGGCGCCACGGCCTGGTTGTGGCCGGCGTTGGCGATGGGGGCGGGGTTCGGGGCCGGAGGCGCGTTCACGGTGATGGTGACGCTGGCGGGACTGGAACTGGCCTGGCCGTTGCTCACGACCAGGGTGAAGGTGAGGGCCAGGGGCGGCGCGCCCGGGGGAAGCGTGGGCGCCGTGAAGGTGGGCCGGACCGCCGAGGCGGCGGAGAGCGTGATGCCTGCGGGGGCGGTCCAGGCATAGCTGAGGGGGAGGCCCGCGGGGTCGGAGCTGGCGCTGCCGTCCTGCACCACGCTGGTGCCGGAGGCCACGGCCTGGTCCGGCCCGGGCTGGGCCACAGGGGCCTTGACCGGGGCCTGAATCGGGGTCTGGACGGCGACCCCTTGATACCCGCCGCCCCCACAGGCGGCGGCGAGCAGGACGAGAGCGGGCAGGGCGGGATGGACAGCGCGCATGGGGCCTCCAGGGGCTGGAAAGGGTTCTTGAAGGCAAGCAGACGGCGAGGGGGCGATCCGCTGCCCCCTCGCCGGCTTTGGTTCGTGGCTACTGGCGCAGCTTCGTGAGGGCCGAGGTGCGGGTGCCTCCGAAGCTCGAGTTCACGGTGACGGTGGCGGGCTGCGACACGCCTGACAGGATCACGATGTAGAGCCCGTTGCCCTGGTAGGTCATGGGGAGCGCTGCGCCATTCACGCCGTAGCCCAAGAGGCTGAGCACAGGCGTGCCGTCAAGGATGGACGAGGTGGCGTTGATGGTGAGGCGCTGCTGGCCGATGCGGTACTCGGCGACGGTGATGTTCACAGTGTCGGCCACGTTGGGATTGACGGTCACCGTGACCAGGGCCGGGGCGGAGCTGACGAAGCCGTTGCTGACGGTGAGGGTGAAGCCCAGAGTGCTGGGGGCGGCCGGGGCGGTGAACGTGGGGCTCACCGTGGTCGCGCCGTTGAGCGCCACGTGGGTTCCGGACACCTGCACCCAGGTGAAGGTCAGGGGCAGGCCGTTGGGATCCGTGCTGAGGCTGCCGTTCAGGGTCACGGCCGCATTCACCTTCACCCCCTGGTTGGGGCCCGCGTTGGCCACGGGGGCCTGGGCGGGATTCACGGTGATGTTCACCGAGGAGGTCGCGGACTTGGCGGCGGTGTTGGTGGCCGTCAGGGTGAACGTGAGGACCGCGGCGGGGCCGGGGGGAACCACGGGCGCCTTGAAGGTGGGCGTGGTCGCCGCGGGATTCGAGAGCGTCACGGGAGGCAGCCCGGCGAAGCCCGTCTGGACCCAGCTCAGGGTGAGGGCCAGGGGCGGCGTGTTGGGATCGGTGGTGGCCGTGCCGTTGAGCTGGACGGTCGCCGCGGAGGCCACGGTCTGGGCCGCGCCGGCGTTCGCGAGGGGCGCCAGCTTCACGGCGGCGGGGGCGTTCACGGTGATGTTGACGCTGGCCGGGGTCGAGGCGGTGCCGGCGCTGTTGGTGACCACAAGCTGGAAGGTCAGGACGGCGCTGCTGACGCCTGTGCCCAGCAGCGGGGCCGTGAAGGTGGGGCTGGCCACAGCGGCGCTGTTGAGCAGCGCGGCGGGGCCGGCGGTCTGGCTCCAGGCGTAGGTGATGGCGAGGGCGCTGGGATCCGAGCTACCCGTGCCGTCGAGGGCGACGAGGGCGCCGCTGGTGGTGGTCTGGGCGAGGCCGGCGTTGGCGACCGGAGGCACGGGGACAGGCGGGGGCGGGGGCTGAGGTCCGCCGCAGACCGGTGCCACGACCACGGAGCCGGGCCAGGGGGCGAGCTGCCCGACGTTGACGCAGTTGAAGCCGCCGGTGCCGTTCACCAGGAAGGGGAAGTCGATGAAGTTGAGGGGCACGGGCGGGTTGCCGATGCCCAGGTTCTCGGGGAACAGGTAGTCGAAGATGGGGGCGTGGTACTGGCCCGTGATCAGGCCGTTGCCGGACATGACGGGGGCGCCGGCCGAGTAGGCGCCGCGCAGGACAGCGCGCATCTCCCGGGTGGCGGGCAGGAAGGTGCCGGTGGGGGGCATGGCCAGCACCTTGCTGGGAGGCCGGAAGCGCCAGCGGCCCATGACCGCGCCGCCGCCTGCGGGGCCGGGATCCACGTCAATGGAGCCCCAGGAGCGATCCGAGGTGACCGTGGTGCAGGCGTCCGTGTCGATGCCGAAGAGGTCCACCACCCGGGAGGGATCGGTGCAGAAGCCCTCGAAGCGGGTGCGGACGGTGGCTTCCTGGGGGATGCCGTTGATGGGGGCGCCGCCGACGCCCAGCAGGATCACATCCACGGCCACGTAAGCCGGGTTGGTGCCGGGGGCGGTGTAGATGCCGAGGTTGGCGGTGATGGTGTGGGCGGCGATGTAGGTCGCGGCCAGGCCGGCCGCGGGCATGGGGCCCGCACTGGGCTGGGGGCCGTCCTTCATGAGGCAGCCGGCGTAGCTGATGTAGTCACCCACCTCGAAGGGGGCCGCGAAGAAGGCGTTGGGGGTGATGCCCGGCCCCGGCGGCGGCATGGTGAAGATGGTCTGGTAGAAGCCGGTGGCCGGGTTGAGGGGCCGGTTGGTCTGCGGGAGCAGGGGGTCGTTCTGGATGGCCGGATCGAAGTGGGGGAACCCCATGGGGTAGCCGGTCTCGGTGCGGATGGTGGGGTTGTCCGAGTCGATGGTGAAGCGGCGGTCCAGGGTATAGGCCGGGGCGAAGCGGCCGGAGGGGTCGTTGATCTTCAGCCGCGTGCCAGTGCTGGGATCGCCGATGACGCCGCCCACCCGCAGCTCGCCGTTGGCGTAGTCCATGTAGTTGATGAAGCCCTGGCCGCTCTGGAGCGAGTGCTGGGAGATGAAGATGAGGCCCGCGATGTATTTGTCCCCGATCCGGTTGCCCTGGACGTGGACCTCATAAGTGGTCAACGGGACGGGATTGTCCGTCATGGCCAGGCCCGTCTGGAACGGACCGTAGGGGGGCGGCGCCATGCTGAACAGCTGCTGCCAAGTGAGGGCGAAGGCCGGCATCTGCAGGATGGTGTTACGGGGCACGGTGACCGTGTGCCCGTTCACCTGCAGGGTGCCGCCGGCCAGGACGTCGCCGCCGGGATCGAGGGTGGCGCTCTGCAGGAAGCCGACCATGTCGAAGGGGGAGCCCACGGACTGCAGCGGCAGCTGCGCGCGGACGCTCCCGGCCGAGATCATGGCCACCGCCACGAGGAACATCCGGAAGAACTGCCGGAGTCCGAAGGCCCGCACGGCGGGTAGGAACTGAGCCAGGATCGTCATCGCGTCTCTCCTTCTGAGATTGGATACCCACGAATGATCGGTCTAGGCCATTTGGACTACAGATCCGATTTGAAAAAACAGACCCATCCGGCCCTCAGCGGCGAGTCTGGCCGTGGATGTCCAGCTCGTGCACCAGGCGCCCACCGAGGTGGGCGGTGCAGAGCAGCGGCATGGTGGCGGCCGCGTCCGCCAGCAGCCAGGCCACCTGGAGGATCAGGACCAGGCCATGGCTGAAGCGGGTCCTGAGCAGGGATGTCAGGGCCTGCAGCAGCCCCTGGGCCAGGGCGAGGACCGAGAAGGTGAGGAGGGTCGCCTTGGCCAGGCGTTCGTGAGCCCGGAGGGTATCCAGCAGCTCAGTGGAGGGCGCGGCGGGCAGGGGCACCGCCAGCCCGGTCACCACCGCCAGGAAGGCCAGGGCGGTGCCCAGGAGCAGGAGGCCCAGGGCACAGGCGTGCAGGCCGACCCGCTGCCCGGGCCAGAGGAGGCCCAGGGCCAGCAGTGGCGGGACCAGCAGCAGCAGGACGATGGGGAAGTGGATGACGGCCGGGTGGAGGTGGGACCAGGCGGGCACGGCGGCCTACCGGGCGCTGGTGGAGAGCTCGGCCGCGCCCTGGATGGGCTCGCCCCTGCGGGCCTTCCGGAGGATGGTCCGGACCAGGCGCAGGGTCTCCTCCTCCGTGAGATCCTGCCGGTAGGCCGGCATGCTCAGGCCGAAGAACACGCCCCCCTGGATGGTCTTCACGAGGCGCTGGTCCGAGGGGCCGTGGGGGCCCCCCAGCTCCGTGAGGTCACGGCCCCGGAGCGCCTTGCCATCGGGATCCTTGGCGGCACCGTCCGGGCCGTGGCAGCCGATGCAGGACCGCTGATAGAAGGTCCTCAGGTCGGCCTCGGACCGCGAGGCGATGGGTGGCGGGCCAGCCAGCAGGGCACCGCCGAGGCAGAGCAGGGCCAGGGCCAGGAGGAAGGAGCGACGGAGGTGCAAGCGCCACATGAGGGACTCCTTGGAGCAGGGGGACAGCTCCCCTCCAAGGTTTGGCGGTTTCACGGCTGGGCACAGATCCGGATGGAAGAGTTCAACCCCTCCGGTCAGTGCGACATGAGCACCGGCACGGTCATGTGCCGGAGGATGAAGCGGGTGCCGGTGCCCTGGCTCATGAAGGGGCGCCTGGTGGGGGTGTGGGCGCCCATCACCAGCAGGTCGATGCTCGAGTCGCTGATGTTGTTCAGCAGTGCGTCCATGACGCCGAGCTGCTCGTCCATGACCTCGATCCGGGAGCGGGTCTTGATGCCGTGCGCGGCCAGGTGCTTGGCGATCTCAACGTGGGGATCAGCCTCCCCCTCGATGCTGGAGAACAGCACGAGCTCTTCGCAGCCTTCGATCAGCGGCAGGGCGTCGTTCAGCGCCCGGGCGGCCTCGCGGGCGTTGGTCCACGCGAGCATGGGGCGCTTGCCGAGCTCGGTGTAGGTCCGGATGTAGGGGATGATCAGCACAGGGCGGCCCGAGTTCAGGACGACATCCTCGCAGAGGTCCGGCGGCGCGTAAGACAGCGCGGGATCGCGGTACTGGCCCATCACCACGAGGTCGAAGCAGCGGGCGATCTCCACCACGCGCTGAGTCACGAGGGCTTCCGAGCCGCGGTTCACGTCCACCCAGTCCACATCGGGCAGGCCAGCGGTGGCGGCCGCGAACGCATCCCTGCTGGCCTCCCGGGCCTCGGCATAGGACTCCGGCGGCCAGGTGGAGATCACCCCGACCCGCGCGGCATCAGCCAGCTGCCCGAACACGCCAACCAGCCGTGCGTTGTATTTTCGGGCAAGCGCAACGGCCGCCTCGACCCGCGCCGGGGTGCGAGCGCTCTGGGAGAGGTGGACCATCAGATTCTTCAGAGCCATTTGACGCCTCCATGGATGTGGAGCTGGAGCCTGTAGGGGGAAGCAGAGTTCGTTCAAAAGTGGGGAGGGGCCGCCAGATTATCAGCAGTCAGCTGTGATCGGGACAAAAACAGATACCGGGCCGGTTCCTGTGGGACAGGACGGCCGTTGGCGGCCATTCAGGGGCATCCGATTGCGTGCTTTTCACCATCCTCTGGCCTGAGGCCCGGGTCCGCAAAGAAGCCGCCAGAAGGCGGCTTCAGTTGTTCTGCATGAGGCTTGGGTGGAGCTGGGCTGACGGAGCGCCGGGAGCTGGGTTGCGGCCACTCCCTGCTGCCCAGAAGCCCTACTTCTTGTCGTAGACAGCCTTCGTCTTCTCATCTTCTTTGCCGGGAGTCCACGTCACCGCAGCCAGCGTCTTGCCGTCTGCGGACACCTCCAGGCGACCCAGCCCAGTGACCCGGTCGTTCAGGCGGCTCTCATAGCTGAAGGCCCGGGGCGTGACGACCCTGAAGAACACGAAGAAATGCTTGGAGACCGTTGGGCCAGTGGGCTTCAGGGGGGTTCCATCGGTGGGACCGGAAACCTTCAGTTTGTAATCAGGCACCTCGTAGCTGATCTGTCCCGGCGCAGGCACGGAGAGGACAAGGGTTTCGCTGGTGGCTTCCACCTTGATGTTCTTCCACTTGCCCAGCAGACCGGGCCCGCCGGAGACGCGCTCGTAGACATCAGAGGATTTCGCAGTGGTGCCATCGGGCCGGAACTCAGTCCAGCTGCTGATCAGCTGCTTCCCGTCGGCGGAGAGGGCGGTGTGCCCCTTCCCGGTCTGCTTCCCCTCGAACGAGGACTCGCGGTCCCAGGCACTGTCCCCGGCCTTCGTCCAGGTGGTGGTGCTTCCGCCCGGTGTCTTGTAGGGCTTTCCGTCGAGGGCGAAGTCAAAGACCCAGGCGCCCCCATCCGAGAACTGGATCTTGCCGTCGGGCCGGGCAGAGTAGGTGAAGGTATCGCCCGTGAGTTGGCTCTTGGCTGGATTGAACGTCCAGGTGCCGTCGAAGGGACTGCCCGCGGTGAGGACACTGCACCAGGTGACCGATAGCAGGGCGGCGGTGAGGGCGAGGTGTTTCAAGAGAACCTCCTGAGCGTTTGAGTCGCTTGGACTCCTTGTGAGTGGGGTTTTGCGGGATTGCCGACCACCATCTCACGCCAATCATTGATTCATTGTCAAGTCATTAATCAATGTTTATTACAAGTAACCTCAAGGTCGGGTTGCCATTTCTTCCTTGAGTCTCGAGGGCAGGTCCGTCTTGCCATCCGGCCGGAGGAGCCCCCGTCCGCGGGTGGCCTCCACAACCTCACGCAAGGGCTCTGTGCCAGACGGTTGCTTCTCAGGGAGCCTCGCTCAGGCCTCAATTCGGGGTGGGGAAGACGCATGGGAACCTGGTGGACCATCGGGTTGCTTCAGGCTGGACTGCGGGCCATCGTGGGTCGGGTTTCTTCTCTAGGTATTCGTACGCGGTTGACTCGACCTCAAACCGGCACATGTTCTAGATAGCCTTTCGCGACCATCGAGTTGTCTATGCACACGCTCGGCCCAGTCCCGGAACACTTGCAACCCCGCATCGCCGCCGTGTGGGAGGAGTTGGTGGACTTCGACTTCCACTGCCGTCCCAACTGCGAGGTCAAGGAGGACAGCCTGGAACTGGCTGAAAAGTGGGCGAATGAAACCCTGCATCTGGCTGGGCCTCAGCGGATCACTTCGCCTCTGTTCTGGAGCCACCAGGCGGAGGCGACCAACTGTGGCCTGGGTGTCCTCGCTGCCCTGCACTATGCGACCAGGATGACGCCGGAACTGGGGAAGGCACGGAGACTCGCGCCAGCCTGAGGCAGGGGTGGCGTCCGCTGGGTCCCTCCTGGCCAGCCATTCAGTGACTTCGAATCCCGCTCTCTCCGCCAACGAAGAAGCCGCCAATTGGCGGCGCGGATGATCGGTCATCGGGATTCCCTCCGGGGCCACCCGCTGGGCGGCGTCCCCTCCGGCCGCACGAATTGCTGGCACGCCGCTTAACGGCTGCGGCAGTCCCCCGGACTGCCTTCGCCTACGGCTACCTGCCAGCAATTCAGTGACTTCGAATCCCTCTCTCTCCGCCAACAAAGAAGCCGCCTAATGGCGGCTTCAGTTGGCGGAGAGAGAGGGATTCGAACCCCCGAACAGGTTTCCCCGTCTCCGCATTTCGAGTGCGGTGCCATCAACCACTCGGCCATCTCTCCTGGGGAGGCTCATTCTAGCAAACCGCCCGGTAGAATCCAGCCCAAGGGAGGCTCCGCATGGGCTGGACGAGGGGAATGCTGGTGGGCGCGGCCCTGGTGGCCTCTCTGGCCGGGGCGCAGGAGGCGCCGCTGGCGCTGACGGACGCGGCGGCGGATCGCTTTGCGGCCATGGCCCTCCGGTGCGTGCACCAGGAGTATCCCAACAAGCTGGACCACGTGATGAACGGGGCGGGGGAGGTCAAGGGTCCGCGGGAGCTGCATCCGGCCTTCTACGGCTGCCTCGACTGGCACTCGTCCGTGCATGGGCACTGGATGCTGGTGCGGCTGCTGCGGGAGCACCCGGGCATGGCGCGGGCGGCGGAGATCCGCGCCGCGCTGGAAGAAGACCTCGCGCCGGGCCGCATCGCCGTGGAGGTGGCCTACCTGGGCCAGGGCAACCGCCGGAGCTTCGAGCGGACCTATGGCTGGGCCTGGCTGCTGAAGCTGGCGGCGGAGCTGCGGACCTGGGACGATCCCTCCGCTGCACGCTGGGCCGCGGCCCTGCAGCCCCTGGCCGACGAGCTGACCCGCAGCTTCCTGGCCTTCCTGCCGAAGCAGACCTACCCCATCCGCACCGGCGTCCATCCGAACACGGCCTTCAGCCTGGACCTCGCCCTGGACTACGCCGTTGCCGACCATGACGCGCGGCTGGAGGCGCTCATCCTCGACCGGGCGCGGGCCTACTACGGCCGAGATCGGCGCGGTCCCCTGGCCTGGGAGCCGGGCGGGGAGGACTTCCTGTCCCCCTGCCTGGAGGAAGCTGCCCTCATGGCCCGGGTGCTGCCGCGGGCCGCCTACCGGACCTGGCTCCAGGCCTTCCTGCCAAGGCTGGCCGAGGGGCTGACGCCCGCGGTGGTCTCGGATCGCACGGACCCCAAGATCGTCCACCTGGACGGGCTGAACCTCAGCCGGGCGCGGGCGCTCCGGCGCATCGCCGCGGCCCTGGGCCCCCGCGACCCCCGGGCTCCCGGCCTGCTCCGGGTGGCACAGCGCCACGCCGAGGCGAGCCTGCCCCACCTGGCTTCCGGCAGCTACGAGGGCGAGCACTGGCTGGCCACCTTCGCCGTGCGGATGCTGTCCGAGCCTCAGGCCGAAGCTGCACCGGTGGGGCCGAGGCAGTCGAAGTAGTTCCGGTCCTCGCCGAGGATGTGTCCCTTGACGAGGTCCATGGCCAGGAAGGTGATGAGCTGGCCGAAGTCCAGCTGGCCCGTCAGCACGTCCCGCTGGATGCGCCGGGCCTTGGTGAGCAGGGCGGCATGGACGATCCGGTGGGTCTCCAGCTCCGGGTAGGCGAGCTTCTGCAGCACGGCCTCTTCATCCCGGAAGTGCTGGGCCGTGTGGGCCAGCAGTGTCTCCAGGCGCAGGGACACTTCGGTGATGGGGCCTTCCTCGGTGACCGCGGTGAGCAGCGAGCCCGCCAGCCGGAAGAGGCGCTCGTGCTGGCTGTCGATGAGTGGATGCCCGCAGGCGTAGCTGTCCTCCCAGGTGAGTTCCAGGAGGGCGTGCTCAGGCTGGGCCGCAGCCTGGGTCTGCGTGGCCGGATCGGCGGCCACCACGCGGTTCCGGCCCTGGTGCTTGGCGAGGTAGAGGGCCTGGTCGGTGCGCTCGATCCAGTCCGTGAGTCCCTCGCCGACCCCGTATTCCGACACGCCCAGGCTCATGGTCACCTGGCCCGCAGCCGGGAAGGTGTGGGTGGCCACGGCGGCGCGGAGCTTCTCGGCCAGCGCCAGGGCCCCATCCTCGCGGGTGCCCGGCGCCATCACGAGGAATTCCTCCCCGCCCCAGCGGATCAGGGCGTCCGAGGCCCGGAGGTGCAGGCGGATGATCTGGGCCGTATCCACCAGCACCGTATCGCCGACCCCGTGGCCGTAGGTGTCGTTGACCCGCTTGAAGTGGTCCAGGTCGAACATGATCAGGGCCACAGGCCGCCGCAGGCGGTGAGCCAGGGCGATCTCGGGCAGGATCGATTCCTCGAAGCGGCGGCGATTCCAGGCACCTGTCAGCTTGTCCGTGGAGGCGGCCTTCTCCAGCTCGATCAGGGCCTGCTGGAGGCTGCTGTTGGCGACCTCGGTGGCCTGGCGGGCCTCGTCCAGCTCCGCCAGCCGGGTCGAGAGCTCGGCGTTCCGCGCGGCCACCAGGGCTTCCAGGGTCTCGGCCTGCTGTTCGGCCGCCGCGAGCTGGGCGGCGTCCGTGGCCCGGCGCAGGGCGGTCATCCGATCGAGCATGGCCCAGCCCAGGGTGGCGGCCAGTATTGCGAGAGCCACCTGGAGGGTGGCCAAGCTCACGGAGCTGCCCAGCCAGCCGGCGGTCTTGAGCCAGAGCGACACGCAGCAGACCAGGAGGGCCAGGGTCACCACCAGGACCGGGCTCGCGGCGGCCAGTCCCTCCCGCCGGGCGCGGAGCCCGGCCAGGAGCGTCAGCCCGGCCAGGGTGGGGGCCAGGAGGCCCAGCACCAGCTCCGACAGGTCGTGGGCCGGACCCCAGGGGACCAGGGCCAGCAGGCCGATGACCAGGGCCGCGATGCCCCACGTGCGCTGAAAGGGCGCCAGGCGACGGGCCGCGGAGGAGTCGGCCAGCAGGTCTGCCTCGACCCGGGACCAGAGTGCGAGGCTGAGGGCCCCGAGCACCAGGGAGGCACGGTGGGTCCAGGGATCCATGGCATCGGGCAGGAGGACGTTCCCCAGCCCGCTGAAGGCCGTCCAGGCCACGGCAACCGTCAGCCCGAAATAGCCGGCGGTGCGGAGCGCCCGGTCGCCCAGGGCCCGGTTGGCCAGGACGGAGAGCAGGGCCAGGGCCACCAGGAGGCCCGCCAGGAAGGCCTGGATGGCCAGGGGGATCAGCTCCGGCGGAGGGAATAGGGGCGGCGGGACCGCCGGGAGTTGGATCACCCCCGGCGCCGCTGGAAGAAGGCCTGGATTTGGGTGCGGCACTCGGGTTCAAGGAGGCCGCCCTCGAAGGAGAACTTGTGGTTCAGGTTGGCGTCCTCCAGGGTATTCAGCCAGCGACTGACGCCCACCTTGGGATCCGAGGCGCCGAAGACCACGCGGGCCACCCGGGCATGGATCAAGGCCCCGTAGCACATGAGGCAGGGCTCCAGCGTCACGTAGAGGGTGGAGCCCGTGAGTCGGTAGTTCTTGGCCCAGGCCCCGCCGCTGCGCAGGGCCAGGATCTCGGCATGGGCTGTGGGATCGTTGGTCTTGATGGGATGGTTGTGGCCCCGGCCCAGGAGTGCGCCTTCAGACACCAGCACGGCGCCCACGGGCACCTCGTCCAGCCAGTCGGCCCGCTCGGCCTCTTCCAGGGCCAGCTTCATGAAGTAGATGTCATCACCGGTCCACATGGCATCCAGTGTGGCTCAAACAGCGCGATTTACGAGGGGGGCAAAGGAGCAGTATGGCTTATTTTTCATGGAAGAAAAAGCCTGATCCTCGGTTTCCGGGGCCGATAAACTCAGGGTGGTCCTTGAGGCCCGAATCATTCTCACGACCCCGCGCCGGCCTCAACCTGCGCGGGGTTATTTGCAGGGCCACCAAGCTGGGGAGCCACATGCGAGCGCACCTGATCCTCAAGGATGGAACGATCTTCCGGGGGCGGGCGCCGTTGGGTTTCGGCGGCGGGGGCGAGGCGGTCTTCACCACCTCCATGGTCGGCTACCAGGAGATCCTCACGGATCCCAGCTTCGCCGGGCAGATGGTCTGCATGACCTTCCCCGAGCAGGGCATCTACGGCATCCACGCGGACCTGAACGAGGGTTCGCGCCCCTGGGCCACGGGCCTGCTCTGCCGCCGCATCACCTTCCTGCCGGACCACGTCCGCGCCGAAGGAGACCTGCCGGGCTGGCTCAAGCGGCACCGGGTGCCCGTGATGTGCGACCTGGATACCCGGGCCCTGGCCCAGCACCTGCGGGACCATGGCGCCCAGCCCTCGCTCATCTGGACCGAGGCCGACGGTGGCGTGAGCGCAGGCATGACGAAGGCCATGGCCCTGCCGGACATGGCCGGCCAGGCCCTCTGCGCCCAGGTGAGCTGCAAGGAGCGCTACGAGCTGAATCCCGGCGGCGGGCTCCGGGTGGCGGTGCTGGATGGGGGCATCAAGCTGAGCATCCTGAACCAGCTGGTGGGCGCGGGCCTGCACCTGGAGGTCTTTCCCTGGGACACCCCGGCCACGGAGCTGACGGACAGCCGCTTCGACGGCCTCTTCCTCAGCAACGGGCCCGGCGATCCCGCGGCCCTGCCGGCCATGCAGAAGGAAGTGGAAGCCTGCCTGGGGAAGCTGCCCATCTTCGGCATCTGCCTGGGTCACCAGCTGCTGGGCCACGCCTTTGGGGGCGGCACCTTCAAGCTGAAGTTCGGCCATCGCGGCGCCAACCAGCCGGTCCACGACCTGATGACGGGGCGCATCGAGATCACGGCCCAGAACCACGGCTTCGCGGTGGACGAGGCCAGCCTGCCCCCAGAGATCGAAGTCACCCACCGCCACCTGAGCGACGGGACCATCGAAGGCCTGCGGCACACCAAGCTGCCCGTGTTCTCCCTCCAGCACCACCCCGAAGCCAGCCCCGGCCCCCACGACGCCCACCCCGCCTTCCAGCGCTTCGTCCGCCTCATGGGAGGGAAAAATCATGCCTAAGCGAACAGACTTAAAGTGTGTGCTGGTGCTGGGGTCGGGACCGATCCAGATCGGGCAGGC
Source organism: uncultured Holophagaceae bacterium (assembly GCA_903863195.1). Taxonomy (GTDB): domain Bacteria; phylum Acidobacteriota; class Holophagae; order Holophagales; family Holophagaceae; genus Geothrix. The sequence goes on along the minus strand of CAIPAY010000202.1, from coordinate 4,760 downwards.
CTGTGAGTTCGACTACTCGGGGACCCAGGCGCTGAAGGCGCTGCGGGAGGAGGGCATCCGCACGGTGCTGCTCAACTCGAATCCGGCCTCGATCATGACGGACCCGAGCCGGGCCGACGCTACCTACATCGAGCCCCTGACCCTGTCGGTGCTGGAGAAGATCCTGGAGGCGGAGCAGCCGGACGCCATCCTGCCCACGGTGGGCGGGCAGACGGCGCTGAACCTGGCCATGGAGGCCCACGAGAGCGGGCTGCTGGAGCGCACGGGAGTGAGCCTCATCGGCGCCCAGCCCGAGGCCATCAAGCGCGGCGAGGACCGGCAGCTGTTCAAGGCCCTCATGGACAGTCTGGGCCTGGAGACCTGCCGCGGCGGCTTCGCGCACAACATGGGCGAGGCCCGGGACCTGCTCAAGCTCACTGGCTTCCCGGCCATCCTCCGGCCCAGCTTCACCCTGGGTGGCAGCGGCGGCGGCATCGCCTACAACGTGGACGAGTTCGAGACCATCGTGGCCCGGGGCCTGGACCTGAGCCCCACGAAGCAGGTGCTCATCGAGGAGAGCATCCTGGGCTGGAAGGAGTTCGAGCTGGAGGTGGTGCGCGACCTGGACGACAACGTCGAGGTCATCTGCTCCATCGAGAACTTCGATCCCATGGGCGTCCACACCGGCGACAGCATCACCGTGGCCCCGGCGCTGACCCTCACGGATCCCGAGTACCAGCGCATGCGGGACGCCTCCCTGGCCATCATCCGCGCCGTGGGCGTGGAGACGGGCGGCTCCAACATCCAGTTCGCGCTGGAGCCGGAGACCAGCCGCATCATCGTCATCGAGATGAACCCCCGCGTGAGCCGCAGCTCCGCGCTGGCCTCCAAGGCCACGGGTTTCCCCATCGCCTGGGTGGCCACCAAGCTGGCCCTGGGCTACCGCCTGTGGGAGCTGCCCAACGCCATCACCCGCATGACCAAGGCGGCCTTCGAGCCGGTGCTGGACTACATCGTGGTGAAGATCCCGCGCTTCACCTTCGAGAAGTTCCCCCAGGCCGACAAGGTGCTGGGCACGCAGATGAAGAGCGTGGGCGAGGTCATGAGCCTGGGCCGCAGCTTCCAGGAGGCCCTGCAGAAGGCCGTGCGCTCCCTGGAGGAGGGTCACCTGGGACTGTCCGGCGCCCTGGAGGGCAAGCTGGATCTGGGACGCCTCAAGGAGCACCTGATCATCCCCGGACCCCAGCGCCTGTTCTGGGTCTACCACGCCCTGAAGGCGGGCCACAGCGTCGAGGAGCTGCACCGGCTCACGCGGATCACGCCCTGGTTCCTGCGCGAGATCGAGGAGATCGTGGTGCTGGAGGGACGGCTGCGCAGCTTCCCCGTGGACCGGCTGCCCATGGACCTGCTGGAGAAGGCCAAGCGCGCCGGGTTCGGCGATGGCCAGATCGCCGTGTTCTGCTCGGGCACCGAGGCCGAGGTCGCCGAGCGCCGCGAGCAGCTGGGCCTGCGGCCCACCTACAAGCGCGTGGACACCTGCGCCGGGGAGTTCAAGGCGGAGACCCCCTACCTCTACGGCACCTGGGAGGACTCCTTCGGCTCCCTGCCGCTGGAGGCTGTGCCCACGGACCGGCCCAAGGCCATCGTCCTGGGCAGCGGCCCCAACCGCATCGGCCAGGGGGTCGAGTTCGACTGCTGCTGCGTCCAGGCCGTGGAGGCCATCCGCGCCAGCGGGGTCGAGGCCATCCTCATCAACTGCAACCCCGAGACCGTGAGCACGGACTTCGACACCTCCGACCGCCTCTACTTCGAGCCGCTCACCTACGAGCACGTCAAGGCGGTGGTGGACCGGGAGGGCAGCGGCGGCCAGCTGCTGGGCGTCTTCGCCCAGTTCGGCGGCCAGACGCCGCTCAAGCTGGCCTCGCCCCTGCACGCCGCCGGGGTGCCGCTGCTGGGCACGCCGCTCAGCGCCATCCTCGACGCCGAGGACCGCGAGCGCTTCGGGACGGCCCTCAAGCGCCTGGGCATCCCGGCCCCGGCCTGGGGCATGGCCACCAGCTACGTGCAGGCCAAGGCCGTGGCGCAGCACCTGGGCTACCCCGTGATGGTGCGCCCCAGCTTCGTGTTGGGCGGCCGCGCCATGGCGGTGGTCTTCGACGACGCGGGCCTGGAGAAGTACATGCGGGAGGCTGTGGCGGTCAGCGACGACCAGCCCATCCTGCTGGACCGCTTCCTGGATGGCGCGCTGGAGCTGGACATCGACGTGGTCTGCGACGGCGAAGACGTGGCCATCGCGGGGCTGCTGGCCCACATCGAGGAGGCGGGCATCCACAGCGGGGACAGCTATGCCGTGATCCCGGCCCTGGGCGTGCCCGAGCCGATCCTGGAGACCGTCCGCGACTACAGCCGCCGCCTCGCCCTGGACCTGGGCGTGCGGGGCCTCATGAACCTGCAGTTCGCCCTGAAGGACGGCGTCGCCTACTGCCTGGAGGCCAACCCCCGGGCCAGCCGCACGGTGCCCTTCGTGAGCAAGGCCACGGGCGTGGACTGGGCTGGCGTGGCCGCCCGCATCGGTCTGGGCCAGAGCCTGAAGCAGCAGGGCATCACCGACGGGGTGCCCCGGGCGGTGTCGGTCAAGGGCGTGGTCTTCCCCTTCGCCAAGTTCCCGGGCGTCGATCCGGTGCTGGGCCCGGAGATGAAGAGCACAGGCGAGGTCATGGGCATCGGCGAGACCTTCGGCGAGGCCTATGCCAAGGCGCTGCTGGCCGCGGGCATTCCCCTGCCGCTCTCCGGAACGGTGTTCCTCACCGTGAACGACGCAGACAAGGGTCGCCTGCCGGAGCTGGCCCAGAAGCTGGTGGCCCTGGGCTTTGGCCTCTGCGCCACGGATGGCACGGCCAAGGCCCTGGAGTCCGTGGGCCTCAAGGTGCGCCGCATCTTCAAGGTCAACGAAGGCCGCCCCAACGCGGTGGATCTCCTGAAGAACGGCGAGGTGCAGTGGGTCATCAACACGCCCCTGGGCCGCGAGGCCTACTTCGACGAGAGCTCCATCCGCCGGGAGGCCCTGCGCCTGAAGATCCCCTGCCTCACCAACCTCAGCGCCGCCCTCGCCGCCTGCGAAGCCGTCGAGACCCTGCGCGGCGACCTGACCGTGCGGGCGATCCAGAGTCTGGGTTAGGCGTTCGTTCTTTCACGGACGCTGGGGATGTAGGGAATCCTGGCGGATTCCCTTTTGGGCTCTGCGGGCGGTTCTGGGGCAGGGCTGGTGTGCAAGCAAGGAACAAGGATCACCACCAAGAGCCCATGCCGGGAGCTGGCGCATGGGTTGGGATGAATAGACTGGATGAACGCAGAAGCAGAAGAAATCGGAGTACGGCCGGGTGTGCAGTGCTCACATCACCGTGGATCACCGTTCATCACTGGTTAAGAGGTGGTAACAAAACCCGACGTAGCACCGTGGGTTTTTGTTACCACCTCTAAAGAAGGCATTTGAAACCGGTGATGAACGGCGATGAACGGTGAGAACTGCTCTCGGCCCCAGTGCGCCCCAATACAAATTGTGTGCTTTATCCGAGTTCCAGCTACTTAGGCGGCGTCGTTGGACCTGCTGAGGGCGCTGCGGTGGGGGTGGTTGGAGGCTTGGAGGCAGGCTCCTCGACACTCGCCGGCTTGGGGGTCGCCTGGCTTACTGTTTCATGCGTATGAGTTGGGATCTCTGGAACCTTCTGTATATCGCCATCCGGGGTTGTTGCTCTTGCTTTGGGTGATCCAAGTGTCTGGGCATCCAGAATGCCTTCCCAGGAGCTGCCATTCAGATTTGAGATGGCCCTGCCGTGAGGGTCGATGATGAATTGGAATCGTTGGAGGTTGAAATTGTCGAAAGCATATTCGGGAAGGCCCAGGGGCGAGTCGGTTTTTGTGACCTTCCAGGAATCGGAGGGATTAATGCTCAGCCACACGGGGGCCCGGAAATCCTCCACGGCATGCAGAAAGGCCTTTTTGGCTTCGTCTTTGGCTTCTCTGCTGGACGCTGGCGGGAGGTAGAAACCCTCGGCAAGGTCCAGCACCGTAGGATCGCAGGTGGCCACTAGGATCTCCCCGGTCTGGGTGGGCTGCATCGCCAACAGGAAATGATCGAGGAAACCCAGCTTATCCAGCTTTCCGTCCTTGCCGCCCAAGTTGATAACCTTCGTGCATTGGCCATTCGCCAGGCTGAAGACCCACAGGACTCCCGCCTGAGTCGCGCCCAGCACCACATGGTCCTTGAGCTGCGGCGGAGCCCAGTAGGTGGGGATCAGGGCCGGGATACGTGCCTCACAGGCGTACCTTTCCGGGGCTTTGTCCAAGGATTGCCCTGTTTTCCCCGACAGTGGCGGTAGGAGCTTGCTTTGGCAGATGTCCTTCGTGCTGCCAAAGGGCATGTCCACGAAGGCGTCGAACTGGATGTGGCCATCGTTTTCTTTGAACAAAGCCGCATAGGAAGCCTTCTCTTTCCCTGCGAATCCGAACATCCAGTTCAGCCCGAGATATCGTCCAGGCTCATCCAGGGGAATCAACAATATAGGCGGACCTAGGCTCTGGCTGGGGCCTACTTCACCGACTCTTTCCCATTTCCCGGGACTTAACGCAAGATCCCAGCGGTAAAGAAATTCGGGTTCATCGCGCTTTACCGGGGAAGGCGGCCTTGATCTTGAGGAAGAAGTAGTCGTCATCGCGGAAGCCGTAGGCCATGCGCTTGAGGACCTTGACCTTGTTGTTCATGCCCTCCAGCACTGAGGTGT
>CAIPAY010000201.1 GCA_903863195.1 uncultured Holophagaceae bacterium | reverse complement strand
TGCCTCGACCCAACGGATCCTGCTGGTTGAGGATGAACCGAGCCTCCGGGAGGTCCTCACCCTGGCCCTGGAAGGGGCGGGGTTCCAGTGCGAGGCGACTCCGGGCATCCAGGAAGCCCAGCGAGCCCTGCGGGAGGCCACCTTCGATGGGGTGCTCTCGGACCTCAAGCTCAAGGATGGCTCCGGCATTGAGCTGCTCACCTGGATGAAGGAGCAGGCCCTGGAGACGCCGGTGGTGATCATGACCGCCTACGCCACCACGGAGACCACCGTGCAGGCCCTCAACCAGGGCGCGGTGGACTTCATCACCAAGCCCTTCAAGCACGAGGACCTCATCGCCACCCTGAAGGGGCTGCTGGCCGCGGCCGAGCCCGAGGCGCCACCGCCCCAGGACCTGGGCGAGCTGGTGGGCGTCGGGCCGATGATGCGCAAGATCAACGCCCTCATCGGCAAGGTCTCCCGGGCCGACACCACGGTGCTGCTCACCGGCGAGAGCGGCACGGGCAAGGAAGTTGTGGCCCGGCTCATCCACCGCTACTCGGACCGCGCCAAGGGACCCTTCGTGCCCATCAACTGCGGCGCGCTGCCCGAGGCCCTGCTGGAGAGCGAGCTGTTCGGCTTCGAGAAGGGCGCCTTCACGGGGGCCAGCGCCCTGAAGCGCGGCCTCTTCGAGGAGGCGGGCGGCGGCATCCTCTTCCTGGACGAGATCGGCGAGCTGCCGCTGCCGCTCCAGGTGAAGCTGCTCCGGGTGCTCCAGGAGCGGAAGGTCCGTCGCCTGGGCGCCACGGAGGAGCGGTCCGTGGATGTGCGGGTTATCGCCGCCACCAACCGGGATCTCCGGGCCCGGGCCGAGTCCGGCGCCTTCCGTGAGGACCTCTTTTATCGGGTCAACATCCTGCAGATCCAGATGCCGCCCCTGCGGGACCGGCCGGAGGACCTGCCGGTCCTGGCTGAGCACTTCATCCGCCGCTTCTGCCACAAGCTGGGCAAGGCCCCCATGCAGCTGCACCCCGAGGCCATGGGCCAGCTGCTCAGCTACCGGTTCCCGGGCAATGTGCGGGAGCTGGAGAACCTCATGGAGCGCTGCGTGGCGCTCAACCCCGGCGGCCCCATCACCCGGGACCTGCTGCCCGAGGGCTTCGGCCTGTCCAGCGGGGCGGGGACCTCCGAGCGGGTGGCACCCCTGGCCATCCCCGCCGAGGGCTTTGACCTGGAGGCCTGGGTCCAGGCCATGAAGGGCTACTTCCTCCGGCGGGCCCTGGACGAGGTGGGCGGCGTCAAGACCAAGGCGGGCAAGCGCCTCGGCATGACCTTCCGCGCCTACCGCTACTGGCTGGCTGAGCTGGGCGGTCTGGACACCCTGCCCACGGACTTTCCCTGGCCCGGGGACTTCCCCGCGCCGGTGGTGGAAGACTCCGGGGGAACCGAAAGCTCAAAGGAGGCATGATGCCCATGAATGCTTGCTTTTTCGGCCATTCCAGGCACACTGGAACGCTCGGATGCACCGCCGCCGAGCCCTTTTCCCGGATCCCGACCATGACCCCCGCTCCCGCCTGCCGCAAGTCCCGCCTGAAGAGCCGTGGCTTCTCGCTGCTGGAGCTGCTGGTGGCCATGATGATCATCGCCGTGCTGGGGACCCTGGGCTTCTCCCAATACCGCAAGCACTCGGCCCAGGCCCGCTACCTCAAGGCCCAGGACGACCTGAAGATCGTGGCCGAGGGCCTCGACCAGTACTACCTCAAGAGCGGCCACTACCCCGACTTCGGCAGCTATGACGCGATGGTGGACGGCAACTCGGTCCTGGTGAAGGGCAACCTCATCAAGGCGGGAATGTCCGCCCAGGATCCGTTCAACCAGCCCTACGAGGGCAAGTCCACCCGGCTCGACTACGAGCTGAAGTGCGCGGGCGACCCGAGCAACCCCGAGGATGCGGGTCCCATCACCCGCACGCCCGGCCAGGGTGCGACGAGCTCCTCGCCCGTGAGCGGCCCCAAGGCCGGTGGCGCTCCCGCCGACGGCGGAGCCAAGAAGTGATCCATCTCTACAAGCTGCCCCAGGAGGGCCTCCGCCTGAACGGCACCACTGAACAGCTGGCGCTGGAAGGGGATGTGTCTCTGCGGGACCTCACCTGGTCCGTCTTCGCCCTGGCCTCGGATGGCGACGTGTTCCTCGAGGTGAAGGGCCAGGCCGTGTGGCAGGGCGCCTGCAGCCGCTGTCTGGCCCACCTGGACCGGCCCCTCACGGTCGAGAGCCAGTTCCTGGGCAGCAAGGACGCAGAGCTGGTGGCCCGGGGCTGCCACACGCTGGGCTCCCAGGACCTCGACGTGGTCTTCCTGCCCGAGGACACCCTGGACGAGGCGGAGCTGGTGCGTGAGCAGTTCGAGCTCCAGGCGCCCATGCATCCTCTCTGTGCCGAGAACTGCCAGGGGCTCTGCCCCACCTGCGGCAAGAACTGGAACAAGGGTCCCTGCCACTGCCAGCCCGAGACTTCCACCACCCCTTCCGCCCTCAATCAGGCCCTTGCCAAGGCCCTGGCGGGAATCAAGCTGGACCCGCAATCCTGAACCCCTTAACCTGGAACTTTGTGTTCTACCCCTAGGAGCAAGCCATGCCGAATCCCAAGCGCCGCCATTCCAAGGCCCGCCGCGACCGCCGGCGCACCCATGACTCGCTCGAGGTCATGAGCGCCAGCACCTGCCCGAACTGCCAGACGCCCAAGCTGCCGCACCGCGTGTGCCCCAGCTGCGGCTTCTACCGCGGCAAGCTGGCCGTCCGCGTCGCCGCGACGGCTTAAGAACACTTCGGTGGACAGCCACCGCATTGCACTGGATGTCATGGGGGGGGACTTCGCCCCCCATGCCACTCTGCAGGGCGCCCGGGAGGCTCTTGAAGCCTGGCCCGGGCTCTCCTTGTTCCTGGTGGGCAATGAGGGCGTGATCCGCCCCGAGCTGGCGAAGCACGGCTTCACCCCGGCCCTCATGGCGCGCGTGGAGCTGGTCCACGCCTTCCACACCGTGGGGATGGAGGACAAGGCCACCTGCATCCTCAAGGAGAAGAAGGACAGCTCCATCCGGGTGGCAGCCCAGCTGGTCCGCGAGGGGCGGGCCCACGGCGTCGTGTCCATGGGCCACACCGGGGCCGCCATGGTGGCCTCCAGCCTGGTGATCGGCAAGCTTGACGGCGTGGACCGGCCCGCCCTGGCCAGCGTCCTGCCCAACATGAAGGGCACCCCCACGGTGCTGCTGGACGTGGGCGCCAACGTGGACTGCCGCGCGGTCCACATCGCCCAGTTCGCGGTCATGGGCTCGGTCTACGCCGAAGAGGTGCTGGGTCTGGAGCGGCCCCGGGTGGGCATCCTCAGCGTGGGCGAAGAGGACGGCAAGGGCACGGACGTGACCAAGGACGCCTCCGCCATGCTGCGGCAGATGGAGATCAACTTCGAGGGCAACGCCGAGGGGCGGGACATCTGGAACGGCAGCTTCGACGTCATCGCCTGCGACGGTTTCGTGGGCAACATCGTGCTCAAGTCCAGCGAGGCCCTGGCGGAGGGCATCATCTCCGGCCTGCGCGAGAGCTTCATGCAGAGCGCCCTGACCAAGTTCGCGGGCCTGCTGGCCAAGCCCGCCATGAAGAGCTTCAAGAAGAAGCTCGACTACTCGGAATACGGCGGCGCCCCGCTGCTGGGTGTCAAGGGCGTGAGCATCATCGGCCACGGTCGCAGCGACGCCAAGGCTGTGCGCAACGCCATCCGCGCTGCCCTCCGCGCCGCCGAGCACAGCCTGCACCAGCGCATCCAGGAGCGCGTCGCCCTCCTGCTGCCCCAGGACTGAGCGCGTTCAAGGGCAGGGAAAAGATGAACAACTCTCGCGGAGAAAGGACGAGAAGGCAGAGGCTGCAGAGGCTGCAGAGGCTTACTCAAGGTGCTGCCCTCAGCGCTCTCAGCTATCTCCGCGACCCTCTGCGAGAGTAGTTATTTCTTCTGAAGAGTAGGACAGAATGGAGGGTTCCATGGGCAAGGTGGCTTGGCTGTTTCCGGGGCAGGGGTCCCAGGCGGTGGGTATGGGGGTCACCCTGGCCGAGGCAGAGCCTGCGGCCCGGGCCGTGCTCCAGGAGGCCGACGCGGCCCTGGGGTTCGCCCTGTCGGCGCTGATGGCCGAGGGGCCGGAAGAGACCCTCAAGCTCACGGAACACACCCAGCCCGCCATCCTGACCCACAGCATCATGGTGGTGCGGGCCCTGGGGAACCGGCTGCCGCGCCCCGACTTCGCCGCCGGCCACTCCCTGGGTGAATACAGCGCCCTGGTGGCCTTGGGCGCCCTGGACTTCCAGGACGCGGTCCGCACGGTGCGGGAGCGGGGCCGGGCCATGCAGGTGGCTGTGCCCGTGGGCGTGGGCGCCATGGCGGCCATCCTGAGCATGAGCCAGGCTGATGTGGAGGCCAGCTGTGCCGAGGCCCAGGCCGCCACCGGCAAGATCGTGGTGCCCGCCAACTTCAACGGCCCCGGCCAGATCGTCATCGCTGGGCACGCCGAGGCCGTGGATGCGGCCCTGGAGGCCGTGAAGGCCCGGGGGTGCCGGAAGGCCATGAAGCTGCCCGTGAGCGCCCCGTTCCACTCCCCCCTCATGGAGCCGGCCCAGGCCCACATGGAGCCGGTCCTGCGCAGTCTGAGCTTCCGGGTGCCCCTCTGTCCCCTGGTGAACAACGTGGACGCCGCCGCTGTGGCCGAGCCCGAGGCCCTGCGGGACGGCCTGGTGCGCCAGATTCCCGGCGCCGTGCGCTGGCAGGCCACCCTGGACCTGCTCCTGGACCAGGGCGTGACCACCTTCCTGGAGCTGGGTCCCGGCAAGGTCCTGGCGGGCCTGGTCAAGCGCCAGGCCAAGGAGCGGGGCCTGGAGGTGACCGCCCTGAGCCTGGGCGCCCCTGAGGACCTCAGCCAGCTTGCCTGACACCCCTCTGGGAGGCTGCCTTCCGGGGAAGGTGTGATGGAAAGCAACGCCCTTCAACGGTAGGGTAAATAAACGCCGCGATCACGGTTTCGTGTGTGGGATGTTGGGCTGCGCGCAGCCATCTCGCCATCCCTCATCCACTCCCAGCCTGGAGGTGCTCATGCGCAAGGATCTAGTCTTCGGAATGGCCGGTTCGGGAGGAGATGGCATCGTCTCCGCCGGCGACTCCTTGCTGCAGGCCGCGGCCGCCGAGGGATACCACGGGGTCATGACCAAGAGCTTCGGGTCGCAGATCCGCGGGGGCGAGTCCTCCTGCCGCGTGCGCATCAGCACGACCCCGATCCTCAACCCCGGCGGCAACCTCGACGTGGCCGTGGCCCTGAACTGGGATGACTTCCTCAAGTTCGGCGCGGAGCTGCCCGTGAGCGGCAACACCGTGGTGATCTACGAGGCCGCCACCAAGATCCTCGAGGCGGACATCCCCCTGGTGGGCGTGACGCCGCTGCAGGTGATCGCGGTGCCCATCGCCGAGATGGCCAAGGCCACCGCCGGCACCGAGCGCGCCAAGAACACCGTGGTGCTGGGACTCATCGCCGGCTGGTTCGGCATCGGCGCCGTGGCCGTGATGAAGGGCATCCGGAAGAAGCTGGCCAAGAAGGGCGAGGAGCTGGTGGACGCCAACCAGCGCGCCTTTGACGCGGGCCGGGCCTTCGCCATGGAACACCCGCTCAAGGTCAGCATGAACGTCGCGGCCTCGGCCACCAAGGGCCAGGTCAAGCTCATCACCGACGGCAACGACATGTGCGCCGCAGCGGCGATCTTCGCGGGCTGCCGGTTCTTCGGCGGCTACCCCATCACGCCCTCCACCGAGGTGATGCAGTTCTTCACGGACCACGTGTGGAAGTACAACGGCGCGGTGCTACAGGCCGAGGACGAGATCGCCGGCATCGGCGCGGCCGTGGGCGCCTCCTTCGCGGGCACCAAGTCCATGACCGCCACCAGCGGCCCCGGCCTCTCCCTCAAGTCCGAGATGATGGGCCTCGCCAGCATCGCCGAGCTGCCCCTGGTGATCGTGGACGTGCAGCGTGGCGGCCCCTCCACCGGCCTGCCCACCAAGACCGAGCAGTCTGATCTCTTCGCAGCGGCTTTCTCGGCCCACGGCGACGTGATCCGGCCGGTCCTGGCCCCCACCTCCGTGGCCGACACCTTCCGTATCACCATCGAGGCCTTCAACATCGCCGAGTACTACCAGACGCCGGTGATCGTCCTCTCCGACCAGGAGATCGCCTCGCGCAAGGAAACGCTCGATCCCATCGACACTTCCCAGTTCAAGATCATCAACCGGGTGGTGCCCACGGGCACCGACCTGGTGGACTACAAGCGCTTCAAGCAGACGGACAACCACATCAGCCCCATCAGCCACCCGGGCATGCTCGGCGGCACCTACCTGGCTTCCGGCATCGAGCACGTGGAGTCCGGCGCGCCGACCAACAGTGGCTCGGTCCACCAGCGCATGAACGACAAGCGCACCAAGAAGTTCGATCCGCTGAAGGACCGCAAGGACCTGTTCGAAGTGACCGGCAACCCCGATGCGCCCATCGCCATCCTGGCCTGGGGCAGCGTCGCCGGTGTCTGTCGCGAGGCACTGGAGATGGCCCAGGCCGAGGGCATCAACGTCAAGCTCATGGTTCCCTACCTGCTGTATCCCGTGGCCGAGGGCGTCTACAACGAGTTCTTCCAGTCGGTGCAGAAGGGCCTGATCGTCGAGCAGACCCACCTGGCCCAGACCTTCAAGCTGCTCCGCATGCACATCGACCTGCCCAAGGGCGTCCAGTCCCTGGCCCGCAGCGGTGCCAACCCCTTCCTGCCCACCGACATCGTCGAGGCTCTCCATCGTCTCCTCTCGGAGCTGCAGCGCAGCCACGAGGGCCAGCTTCAGCCCCAGGAGTGAGGTCCACCATGAGCGCAACCTGCGATTACCAAGCAAAAGACTACAAGAGCGACCTCAAGCCCATCTGGTGCCCCGGGTGCGGTGACTTCTCCGTGGTCCAGGGCATCTACCGCGCCCTGGCCGCCATCGGCCGCCCGCCCCATGAGATCGCCTTCGTGTCGGGCATCGGCTGCTCCAGCCGCATCCCCGGCTACACCACGGCCTATGGCTTCAACAGCGTCCACGGCCGCTCGCTGCCCATCGCCCAGGGCATCAAGCTGGCCAACCCCGACCTGCTGGTGCTGGCCGCCGGTGGCGATGGTGACGGCTTCTCCATCGGCGGCGGGCACATCGCCCACCTGATCCGCCGCAACATGGACATCACCTACATCGTGATGGACAACCAGATCTACGGCCTCACCAAGGGCCAGCTCTCCCCCACCTCCCAGAAGGGCCGGGTCACCTGCACCTCCCGCTACGGCAGCATGGAAGAGCCCGTCAATCCCCTGCTCTACGTCCTCGCCTACGGCGCCGGCTTCGTGGCCCAGGCCTCGCCCACGGACCTCGTGGGCATGGCGGCGACCATCGAGGAGGCCATCCGCTACCCCGGCTTCGCCTTCGTGAACGTCCAGTCCCCCTGCGTCACCTACGGCGAGGAGGCCCAGCAGATCAAGGGCCTCAAGGCCATCAGCGAAAGCCTGCAGAGCCTGGGGCACAATCCGGCGGACCGCCTCGCGGCCATGGATCTCGCCCAGCAGTACGGGCAGAAGATGCACCTCGGCGTGTTCTACCGCAACCCCGAGCCCCCGCCGACCTACGGCGATCTGGTCAAGGAGCGGCAGACCCTGCTGTCCAAGGATGCCCTGCCCAAGGAACGCATCCTCGACCTCTTCATCAAGAAGTGACCGGAGGTCCCATGGCCATCCAAGGCATTGATTTCGCCAACCTGTCCCTGAAGGATGCCCTTGATCTGGCCATCCTGGTCGAGGATGAGGCCCAGGAACGCTACGAGGAATTCGCCACGCAGATGGACCAGCACCAGACGCCCCACGCGGCGCAGTTCTTCCGGTACATGGTCAAGAACGAGGCGAAGCATGGCCAGGAGCTCCAGGCCCGCCGCGTTCAGCGTTTCGGGGACGCGCCGCGGTCCGTCACCCGGGCCATGATCTTCGATATCGAAGCACCGGACTACGATGCCGCCCGCGCCTTCATGAGTCCGCGCAAGGCCATGGAGGCCGCTTTGGCTTCCGAAGTGAAGGCCCACGCCTTCTTCGTGTCGGCTCTGCCCGCACTGAAGGACTCCGAAGTGCGGGCCCTGTTCGAGGAGCTGCGGGACGAGGAAGTCGAGCACCAGGAAATGGTCCAGCTTGAACTGGCCAAACTGCCCCCCGACAGCGGCCTGTCCGACGAGGACTTCGTCGATGAGCCTGCGGCGCAGTAGATAAGCCATCACCCCGTTCCCGCCAAGACACCACGTGTCTTGGCGGGAGGAAAAGCTCTTCGATTATTCGACCACGACCGGTCCGGTGGCGCGGCTTCGCCGCATGAGGAAGACCAGTGGGAAGAGGGCGAAGCAGAGCATGCCCATGAACCAGAAGGTGTCTGCGAAGGCCATCATGCTCGACTGCCTGATCACGGTGCCATAGGCGACCCCCTGGGCCACGTGGGCGGCGTCCACGGGCGATAGGCCTCCTCGCAGCACGCCAAGCTGGGTGGCCCGATCCAGGAAGCCCTGATAGGCGGGATTGCCGGGCGAAAGATGGCCGATGAGGTCGGCCTGATGGACCTGGGACCGGCGGGAGAGCAGGGTGGTGGCGATGGCGATGCCTGTGCTGCCGCCGATGTTGCGGACCAGGTTCATCAGGCCCGCGGCGTAGGCGGTCTTCTCATGGGGAATGTGCTGGAAGGCGGAGACGTTGATGGGAATGAAGAGGAAGGCAAAGCCAAGGCTCTGCACCACGCGAGACATCATGGCCGTCTGGAAGTCCACCTGCAGGTTGAAGCCCGACATCTGGATGAGACCCAGGCCGCAGGTGAAGAACCCGATGCCGATGAGCCAGCGCGTGTCCGTCTTCTTCAGCAGCATGGCGACGATGGGCATCATCACCAGCACTGCCAAGCCCCCGGGGCTCAGCACCCAGCCGCTGAGCAGGGCCGTGTAGCCCAGCATGGTCTGGAGGAAGATGGGCAGCAGCGCCAGGCTGCCGTACAGGACGAAGCCCAGAACGAAGAGCATCAGGATGGCCACGGCGAAGGTGCGGTCCTTCAGCAGGCGGAGATCCACGATGGGTCGGTCCTTCTTCAACTCGTGGTAGACCGCATAGACCAGGGCCACCGCCGCCGTGATGGCGAAGAAGACAATGAAGCCGGAGGAGAACCAGTCCTTGCGCTGGCCCTCGTCCAGCACGATCTCCAGAGAGGCCAGGCCGAGGGTAATGACGCCGATGCCCAGATAGTCGAAGCGGGCGCCTTCTCGGAGCGTAATCCGGTGGAAAGTTGGCGGGTCCTGTACCAGGGCGCTGGTCAGGACGAAGGAAAGCATGCCGACCGGGATGTTGATGAGGAAGATCCAGTGCCAGCTGAAGTTGTCGGTGATCCAGCCGCCCAGCACCGGCCCGATGATGGGCGCCAGCACCACGCCCATGCCGTAGACAGCCATGGCGGCTCCACGTTTTTCGTGAGGGAAGGTCTCCACCAGGATGGCCTGGGAGATGGGCTGGAGGCCGCCACCGCCCAGGCCCTGCAGCACCCGGAAGAAGATCAGCCAGCCCAGGGAGGGCGCGATGCCGCAGAGCAATGATGCCACCGTGAAGATCGACACGCAGGTGAGGTAGAAGCGCTTGCGGCCCATGAGGCTCGCGAAATATCCCCCCAGGGGCAGGACCACGGCATTGGCCACCAGGTACGAGGTCAGGACCCAGGTGGTCTCCTCCACCGTGGCGGAGAGATTGCCCGCGATGTGCGGCAGCGCCACGTTGGCCACACTGGTATCCAGGACCTCCATGAAGGTCGCGATCATCACCGTGAGGGCGATGATCCAGGGGCTGATGTGGCGAGGGGTGCTCATCTATTGGAGTAGCACTGTCGCTTCGACGTTCATGCCGGGCCGCAGGATGACCTTTTGGGCCTCCTTCTCGTCGATGCGGATTTTCACGGGAATGCGCTGGACGACCTTCACGAAATTGCCGACGGCGTTCTCTGGCGGCAGCAGGCTCATGCGGGAACCCGTGGAACCGGCGATGGAATCCACGTGGCCCTTCAGCACGGCACCGTTCATGTCGACCTTGATTTCCGCCTCCTGGCCGGGCTTCATCCGGGCGAGCTGAGTCTCCTTGAAGTTGGCGGTGACCCAGGTGTTGTGCAGCGGGATCAGGGTGAGCAAACCCTGGCCCGGCTGGATGGTCTGGCCTGCCTCGACGAACTTGCGGGTCACCACGCCATCCACCGGGGCGAGGATGCGCGTGTAGCCGAGCTGGAGTTCGAAACCCTCCAGGGTGGCATGGGCCGAATTCACCTGGGCCTGGGCCGAGGCCAGGCGGGCTTCCGCAGCGCCCACGGCCACCTTGCGGATGTTCGCCTCCTGTTGCAGAGAGCCCAGTCGCTGCTGGGCCGCGCGCCACTCGCCATCGGCCACGTCGGCCTGGGTACGGAAACCGTCGAACTGCTGGGCCGAGATCTCCTCGCGCTCCGCCAGGGGCTTCATCCGCTGGAGGTCACTGCGGGTCTTGTCCAGGCTCGCCTTCTTCGCATCCAGATTGGCCTTGGCCGTTTCCAGGTCTGAGCTCTGGGCCTGTTGATAGGCCACCCGGGCTCTTTCAAGATCGGCCTTGGCGCCTTCCGTCTGGGCCTGGGCCTGGGCCAGGGCGGCCTTGGCCTGGTCGAGCCGGGTCTGGATATCGCGAGGATCCACGGCGACCAGCGGATCGCCCATCTTCACGGCCTGGTTGTCCTCGACGAGTACGCGCTCGACGGTGCCATAGACTCGGCAGGAGACAGGCACCAGGTGGCCGTCCACCTGGGCATCGTCGGTGCTCACGCGGTTGCGGGAATAGAACCACATGCCGGCGGCCAGGAGCAGCACGATGGGCGTGCCGACCTTCAAGGCGAGAAGAGCGCGGGAGCCGTTGGCCTCTGGTGCACCTGAGGCAGAAGGGGCCGGCTGGGCGGATGCATCTTGATTCATGGGTGTCTCCGTCATCGGGTGAAGAACTGCTCGAGTTGCCCCGTGGCCCGGGCCAGATCCGCGCGGGACTGGTTCAGGCGGTAGAGAGCGCTGATCTGGTTGTCATTGGCCCGGGCCAGCTCGTCCTGGGCGTTGATGAGTTCGATGTTGTTGCTGACGCCAGCTTCGAAGCGGTGCTGGGCCTGGGTGAGGGCCTCTTTCGAGAGTTCCACGGCGAGGTCGGCCACTTCCACCTCATGGGAAGCCGCTTCCAGTTCAGCCTGGGCCACCTGGATTTCGTAACCGACCTGGGCGCGGACATCCCTGCGGGCTTCCTGGACGCGGTTCTGCTCAGACTTGGCGCGGGACACCTGGGAGGATACTAGCCCGCCCGTGAAGAGCGGCACGCGTAGGCCCAGCGAGACCTGGTAGGTGTTGGCCGAAGGCTGGGATTGCAGAGCCGTGGAACCGTAGGAACCCGTGGCGACGAGGGTAGGCAGACGCAGGCCCTGGGCGGCTTCGCGCAGGCTCTCGGCGGCCTTGTCGCGGGCCTCCAGCACCGCGAGCTCGGGGCGCTGGGCGAGCCCGGCCTGGTAGGCGTCCTGGAAGCTGCCAATCGGCAGGGCCGGGGCCGCCAGGGTGTCCAGCAACTCGATGCTCGTTCCGGGTTGCAGGTCCAGCAGGCGGACCAGGCCCGCCTGCGCAGTGATCCGCTGGGTCTGAGCCTGGATGAGCCGCTGCCGTTCCGTCTGGAGCTGGACC
>CAIPAY010000200.1 GCA_903863195.1 uncultured Holophagaceae bacterium | reverse complement strand
GCCAGCACGTAGTAGGCGCCCTGGGGCGGCTGCAGGGAGAAGCCCGCCCGGGTGAGCGCACCGCAGAGCAGGTCGCGGCGGTGGCGGTAGGCCTCGGCCATGTCGGTGTAGTAGGCCCGGGGCAGCGTCTCCATGGCGAAGGCGACCGCCTCCTGCAGCGGCGCGGGAGCCCCCACGGTGAGGAAGTCGTGGACCTTGCGGATGGCGGCGGTCAGCTCCGCCGGGGCCAGGATGGTGCCAATGCGCCAGCCGGTGATGGCGTAGGTCTTCGAGGCCCCGGAGATGGTCACCGTGCGCTCGGCCATGCCAGGCAGGGTGGCCAGCGGAATGTGCCGGCCCTCGTAGACGATGTGCTCGTAGATCTCGTCGGTGATGGCATAGGCGCCGTGCCGCTGGCACAGGGCGGCGATGCCCGCCAGCTCATCGGCGCTGAAGACCTTCCCCGTGGGGTTGTTGGGCGTGTTCAGGATGATGGCCCGGGTCCGCGGTCCGAAGGCCTTGGCCAGCCGGTCCAGGTCCAGGGGCTGGCCCACGGGCAGCGGCACGGTGACGGGCCGCGCGCCGCAGAGCACCGCATCCGGGCCGTAGTTCTCGTACCAGGGCTCGAAGACAATCACTTCCTCCCCCGGATCCACCAGGGCCAGCAGCACCGCGGCCATGGCCTCCGTGGCGCCGCAGGTGACCGTGATCTCGGTCTCGGGGTCCACGGTCAGGCCATAGCAGTCCTGCATCTTGCGGGCCAGGGCCTCGCGCAGCCGCTTCGCGCCCCAGGTGATGGCGTATTGGTTGACGTCCGCGCGGATGGCCGCGATGGCGGCTTCCTTGAGCGCCTCCGGGGCCGGGAAGTTGGGGAAGCCCTGGGCCAGGTTGATGGCGCCATGCTCGTTGGCGAGCCGCGTCATCCCCCGGATGACCGACTCGGTGAAGCCGTGCGTGCGCGCCGCCGTGTGCATGAGCCTCCAGGTCAGGGAACGATCCAGGGTAGCCGAGAGCTCACGACCACCCGAAATCAGCCTGTCTCGCGTATCGGCGAAGCCAATACGCGAGCAGACACCAGGAACGGGCGTGTCAGACTCACCCCCGCGTGGCGGGGTCCAGCTGGCGGCGCAGCTCTTCGAGGGTGAAGGGCTTGGCCAGCAGGGTGACCCCCGGTTGCGAGGCGACCAGGTCCTCGGCGCCCTGGTTGGAGCGGCCCGTGGCCAGCAGCACGGGCACCTCGGGTAGCAGGCGGCGGATCTCGGGCAGCGTGCCCGCGCCGCCGAGGCCCGGCATGTTCATGTCGAGGATGATGAGGTCCGGCTGGAGCCCGGCCTCCAGGCGCGCCAGGGCCTCCTCGCCGCTGGAGACGGTGGTGACCACATGGCCCAGGATCTCCAGGAGGCCCTGGATGGCCATCTGGATCAGCTCGTCGTCATCCACCAGCAGCAGGTTCAGCGAGGGCTGGCGGGACTTCGGGGGAGCCTCCGGGGCCGCTAGCGTGGGCAGCGTCGAGCCTTCGCAGGCCGGGAGCTCGATGCGGACGGTGGTCCCCTGCCCCGGTGCACTCTGGATGTCGATCCGGCCGTGGTGGGCCTTGACGGTGCCGTAGACGATGGGCAGGCCCAGCCCCGTCCCCTTGCCCTGGGGCTTGGTGGTGAAGAAGGGATCCAGGGCCTTCTCGAG
>CAIPAY010000199.1 GCA_903863195.1 uncultured Holophagaceae bacterium | reverse complement strand
GGGCTACGGGAACCCCATGAACGCACTGAACCGACAATTCGAGCTCATTCGCCAGTCCGCCACGGTGGCCATGGCGGACCGGATCCTGGCGCTGAAGGCCAGTGGGCAGCCCATCATCGGGCTCCAGGTGGGCGACCCCGACTTCGGGACTCCCGCCCCGGTGCTGGAGGCGGCCACCAAGGCCCTGCTGGCCGGCCTGACGCACTACGGGCCCTCCAGCGGCTATCTCGACCTCCGGCAGGCCATCGCCGCCAAGCTGCGGCGGGACGAGGGCGTGACCTACGATCCGGCCGCCGAGATCCTGGTCACCCACGGCGGCATCCACGCCTACTACACCGCCCTGCAGGCCATCCTGAACCCGGACGACGACGTCCTGGTCCCGGACCCGACCTGGGCCACCCACGCCAACATGGTGGTGATGCTGCGGGGCAATGCCGTGCGGGTGCCCGCGCCGGCCGAGTGCGGGTTCATCCCCCCGCTGGCAGCCTGGGAGCAGGCGCTCACGTCGAAGACCCGCGCCATCGTCCTTAACTATCCCTCCAACCCCACCGGCGCCTACCCGACGCGCGAGTACCTGGAGCAGCTGCAGGCCTTCGCCCAGGCCCACGGCCTGTGGGTGGTGAGCGACGAGGTCTACGGCAGCCTCTACTACGGCGAGCGTCCCACCAGTGCCGCGGCGCTGCCGGGGGCCAAGGACCGGACCCTGATCGTCAACAGCCTGTCCAAGACCTACGCCATGACCGGCTGGCGCGTGGGGTTCCTGGCCGCTCCGGCACCCGTCATCGCCAACGCCCTCAAGGCGAGCCAGAACTCCATCACCTGCGTGGCTCCCTTCATCCAGAAGGCCGCGGCCTTCGCCCTGGTGGACCCGGAGGTCCAGGAGGCCACGGCCCGGATGCGCAGCGCCTACGCGAAGCGCCGGAGCCTGGTCCAGGAGCTCGCCCGGGAGCTGGGCAGCGCCAAGATCCTCGTGCCTGCGCCCATGGGAGCCTTCTACTTCTTCCTGGATGTCCGGCCGCTGCGGCGATCCTCGGTGGAGGTCTGCGAGAGCATCCTGGAGAAGGCCCAGGTGGGCCTGGTGCCGGGCTCGGCTTTCGGCGCCCAGGGCGAGGGCTTTGTGCGCATGACCATCGCCGCCTCCGACGAGGACGTGGCGGCGGGCTTCCGGAAGATCATCGGGTGGGCCGAGGGGGAGAACGGATGAAGATCGCATTCCAAGGCGAGCCCGGAGCCTACTCCGAGCAGGCGCTGCTGGCCCACTTCGGCGAGGTCGAGACGCTGCCCTGCGAGTCCTTCGAGAAGGTCTTCGAGGCGGTCCGTGCTGGGGCCTGCGACGCGGCCATGGTGCCCATCGAGAACTCCCTTGCGGGCAGCATCCACCAGAACTACGACCTGCTCCTGCGGCATGACCTGGTGATCGTCGGGGAGGGGTCCCTGCGGGTCCGCCACTGCCTGATCGCCCTGCCCGGTGTGGCGCGGAGCGAGATCCGCAAGGCTCGCAGCCATCCGCAGGCCCTGGGCCAGTGCGCGGGCTACCTGCAGAGCCACGCCATCATCGCGGAGCAGGCCTTCGACACCGCCGGCAGCGTGCGGCTGCTCAAGGAGTCCGGGGCCCGCGACACCGCGGCCATCGCCTCCCGGCGGGCGGCGGAGCTGAACGGGATGCAGATCCTGGAGGAAGGCATTGAGGACGACCCCGAGAACTTCACGCGCTTCCTGGCCATCCAGCGGGAGCCGAAGGCCTTCCAGGGCGAGGCCAAGACCTCCATCGTGTTCACCCTGAAGAACCAGCCGGGGGCGCTGTTCAAGGCCATGAGCGTGTTCGCCCTGCGGGACATCGACCTCACCAAGATCGAGTCCCGTCCCCTGCAGGGCAGCCCCTGGGAGTACCTCTTCTACGTGGACCTCATCGGCGACACCCGCGAAGACACGGTCCGCCGCGCCCTGGACCACCTGGGCGAATACGCCACCATGCTGCGGGTGCTGGGGTCCTATCCACGGTTCCAGCGGTAGGTTTTGTAAAAAGATTGATCCACAGATTGCACAGATTACACAGATTTCGAAGTTGGGTCCGGAGCTGCGCTCAGGTTGCTCCCAAACCCAATCTGTGGAATCTGTGCAATCTGTGGATCCGTCCTTGTTCTTAAATCCTTGATGCCGGGTGCCGCTGATACCCAGGTAGGCTTGAGTGTGGCTTTGAGTCCCGTGGACTCCATCCGCCGAGGCGACCATGCGCTACCTCCTGTCGAACCTGCCCCTGAACCTGGGCGAGGAAGCGCTGGACCTGACCCTGGCCCTGGCCCGGGCGCTGGGCGGCGCGGCCGGTGACTACGCGGGCGTGGTGCTGGAGCGGCGCAGCCTGGACGCGCGGCACAAGGGCTCCATCCGCTTCCTGACGGCCCTGAGCTTTGAAACAACCCTGCCCCTGGCCTGCGGCCCGCTGGCGGGGGGACTGAAGCTCGACGCGGCGCCGGAGCCGTTGGCCCATGCGGTGGCCCCGGCGCCGCGGCGGCCCCGGGTGGTGGTGGTGGGCAGCGGCCCGGCGGGCACCTTCTGCGCCCTGCGCCTGCTGGACTACGGCATCGAGCCCATCGTGCTGGAGCGCGGCCCCGCCATGGGCGAGCGGGTGAAAGCGGTCTCGGGCCTCTGGCAGGACGGCGTGCTGGACCCGGAGGCCAATGCCCAGTTCGGGGAGGGCGGGGCGGGTACCTTCAGCGACGGCAAGCTCACCACGCGCATCGGCCACCCGGCCACGCGCTACGTCCTCGAGGCCTTCGTGCGCTTCGGCGCGAACCCCCGGATCCTCTACCTGGCCAAGCCGCATGTAGGCACGGATGTGATCCGGCGCTGCGCGGTGCTCATCCGCAAGGACGCCGAGGCCCGGGGCGCGCAATACCGGTTCTGGGCCCGCCTGGAGGACGTCCGCTTCGACCATCAGGGACGCGTCTGCGCGGCGGTGCTGGCCAGTGGCGAGGAGCTGCCCTGCGAGGCCCTGGTGCTGGCTCCGGGGCACAGCGCCCGGGACACCTTTGAGATGCTGCACCGCCGGGGCGTGGCCCTGCGGCAGAAGCCCTTCGCCATGGGCGTCCGGGTGGAGCACCCCCAGGACTTGATCGACCGCTCCCAATACGGACCCGGCGCCGGGCACCCCTCGCTGCCCGCCGCGGACTACCGGCTGGTCTGCAACTTCGGCCTGAACCGCGCCGCCTACAGCTTCTGCATGTGCCCCGGCGGCGAGGTCATCCAGTGTGCCAGCGAGCCCGGCGGCGTGGTGGTGAACGGCATGAGCCTGGAGAAGCGGGACTCGGGCTTCGCCAACTCGGGCCTCGTGGCCAAGGTGGGCACCGCGGACTTCGGCAGCGACCACCCCCTCGGCGGCATGTACTTCCAGCGGAAGTGGGAGCAGGCGGCCTTCCGGGCGGCGGGGGAGACCTACGGCGCCCCGGCCATGGCCGTGCAGGACTTCATCAAGGGCCGCGCCTCGGGCCGCCTGCCGCGCACCAGCTTCCGGCCCTTCGCCGTGGCCGCGGACCTGCGCACCTGCCTGCCGGACTTCGTCCAGGAGCAGCTGGCCGGGGCCCTGCCGGTCTTCGACAGGAAGCTGCACGGCTTTGCCAGCCGCGAGGCCATCCTGCTGGGCATCGAGAGCCGCACCAGCAGCCCGCTCCAGCTGCTCCGGGGCGAGGACGGACAGTCCGTGTCCCATCCCGGCCTCTACCCCTGCGGCGAGGGCGCGGGCTTCGCCGGGGGCATCACCTCCGCCGCCGTGGACGGCATCCGCGTGGCCGAGTGGATCGCCCAGGCCGCCGGCGCCCCCGAGTTCCAGCCCTTCGCCAAAGCCGCCCGCGCCGGGGATCTGGCCACGGAATACTGAATTCGCCAGGCCACCGGCGTTGAAGGCTCACCCTCAGGAGTGACTGCTGGGCGGCTGGGCGCATGGGTTGGAAGGAAAAGAAAACAACTCTCGCAGAGAAGGGACGAGGGGGCGGAGGACAGCGGAGAAAGACCCCATCACTTCATGTTCCATCGGTGGGTGAACCCTTTTCTGCGAGGGCCAGGCTGGCCTATCCCCTTCATCCACTGCATCCCTGTTTTCAACAGCAAGCAAAAGGAACAAGGATGAAAGGGATGAAGGGGATGGCAGAAAGGGTAGGCCTGGGACCTTGTTCTTGGTGGTCTATCTCCGCGCCCCTCCGATTTCTCGTCCTTTCTCCGCGAGAGTTGTTCGCCTTTTCACACATGCCACCCGTTCTCCACGGTCAGGTCGAAAATAAGCTAATGTAGGCCTTGCACCGAAAGAGCAGGGCACTCATCCCGGAGGAACCATGTTCGAATCCGCGGAACTCGGCCACAAGCTGGAGAAGGAGGTCTGGGATCGGGAGCTGCCGGCCCTGCGGGAGGCGCTGCTGGACGCGCAGTTCGACCTGGCCGCGGCGAAGTTCCCGGTGGTGATCCTGGTGGCGGGCGTGGATGGCGCAGGCAAGAGCGAGACGGTGAACACCCTCAACGAGTGGCTGGATCCCCGCCACATCCAGACCCACGGCCTCGACGTGCCCTCGGACGAGGAGCGGGAGCGCCCCCACATGTGGCGCTACTGGCGCATGCTGCCGCCCAAGGGGAAGATCGGCATCTTCGACGGCTCCTGGTACACCTGGCCCATCCTCGAGCGCACCTCGGGCCACATCAAGACCTCGGAGCTGGACCAGGACATGGCCCGCGTGGCCCGCTTCGAGCAGATGCTTATCCAGGAGGGCGCGCTGGTCCTGAAGTTCTGGATGCACCTCAGCAAGGACGCCCAGAAGAAGCGCCTGAAGCTGCTGGAGAAGGACCCCAAGACCCGCTGGCGGGTGACGCCTCGGGACTGGAAGCACTTCGAGCTCTACGACAGCTTCCGGCAGGTCTCCGAGCGGGCTCTGCGCGCCACCAGCACCGCCGCCTCGCCCTGGATCGTGGTGGAGGCCTCGGACTGGCGCTACCAGCGGCTCACCGTGGGCAAGATCCTGCTGGAGAAGCTGCGCGCCCGCCTGGACAACCCCGCGCCGCCGCCACCCCCGCCCGCACCCCGGCCCGCGGTGAGCCTCGACGAGATGAACGTCCTCCGGGCCCTGGATCTCTCCCGGACCGTGGAGAAGAAGGACTACGAGGAGGAACTGCTCACCCTGCAGGGACGCCTGAACCTCCTGACCCGGCACAGGAACTTCAAGAAGCATTCGGTGGTGCTGGTCTTCGAGGGCGTGGACGCCGCGGGGAAGGGCGGCGGCATCCGGCGCATTACCCAGGCCCTGGACGCCAGGAGCTACCACATCCAGCCCGTGGCCGCGCCCACGGAGGAGGAGCGCGCCCAGCCCTACCTCTGGCGCTTCTGGCGGCACCTGCCCCGACGGGGGAAGGTGATGATATTCGACCGCAGCTGGTACGGCCGGGTGCTGGTGGAGCGGGTCGAGGGCTTCTGTGCCGAGGCCGACTGGCAGCGGGCCTACAGCGAGATAAACGACTTCGAGGACCAGATCATGCGCAGCCAGAGCCTGCTGCTGAAGTTCTGGCTGTCCATCAGCCAGGAGGAGCAGCTGCGCCGGTTCCAGGAGCGGCAGGTCACGCCGTTCAAGCGCTTCAAGATCACCGACGAGGACTGGCGCAACCGCGAGAAGTGGCCTCAGTACGAGCGCGCCATCTGCGACATGATCGACCGCACCAGCACGGAGATCGCCCCCTGGACCCTCGTCGAGAGCGAAGACAAGCGCTACGGCCGCCTCAAGATCCTGCGAACCCTCGTCCAGCGGCTGGAGGATGAGCTCTAGGGGGCTCTCAGCTCTCAGCTGTCAGCTATCAACTGAAAAGAGGCTGTCGGCTGTCAGCTGTCTGCTATCAACGGAAAGGGATGGCTGTCGGCTTGCAACTATCGCCGTCTGATCAGATCCAGCCGAGTCCCGCTCTAGCCGATAGCTGACAGCCGACAGCAAAAAATCGGTTCCTCGCTGTTTCAGGTGGGTAACGGAGTAGCGGCCCCCAGCGGCGATCCCCAAAGGGGTGCCAGCCCATCGAAGCGAAGCTTGCCTGCGATGAGGTAGGCGATGGCCACGATGTTGCGGACGGTTCGATAGCCTCTGGCCTTGGCCTTCGCAGCCTGGATGAGGGAGTTGATGCCCTCCAGGATGCCGTTGGTGAGGCCCTTCACGAACCAGCGG
>CAIPAY010000198.1 GCA_903863195.1 uncultured Holophagaceae bacterium | reverse complement strand
GAGCCCTTCGGTCTGGGCCGTCCTCCGGGGTGGAGACACCAGCTCGACGGGCCGGTAGATCCGGGCGCAGCCCAGGCCCACGAGAAAGATCAGCAGCGCACAGGAGAGAGCCTTCATGGTGCCTCCCGGAGCGGGTGGTCTACTTGCGGGTTGGATCATAGCCTGGGCTGCCTAGCAGGTTGCCATCCTTGTCCACCAGCTGCACGTCCTTCCGCGCCCCCTTGACCAGATCCTGCTTGAAGCCCGCGACTCCCTGGTCCAGCGAGGCCGAGAGGTTCCCCATGGCGAGCCTCAGGCTCTCCCGGGCCTGCTGGCGGAAGGCGTCCTCCCGGTTCGACCAGCTGGACCCGCCCTTGACCGTGCCCAAGGCCCCGGCCCGGAACAGGAAGGTGCGGGTGGGCACGTGATAGACCGCGGCATCCACCAGGGTGGTGGTGTCGTTCTTGTCGCCCTGCACCATGTAGGCGCCGACGAGCGTCCAGTAGGTCCAGGCATACCAGCGGGGGCTGCTGAACTGCACCTGGTCCACGGAGACCAGCGCCACCACGTCCACACCGAAGCTCTGGGCCACCTGGGTCAGATCCTCAAAGCCCCCCGCCTTGGTCAGGTAGAGGGCCGGGATGATCTTGAAGCTCAGGGTCCAGGGCTTCTGCCCGAACAGATCCGCCACCTGCTGGTGCAGCTCCTGATCCTGTCCGGCGGCAACCAGGCGGGTGGGGGTGTGGCCCGCCAGGGAAGAGCCTTGGCGCTGGCCGTTCTCGGCGGGCACGAAGGCGATGCCCAGGCGCAGGGGCAGCTGGAGTTTCACGGGCCCCGTGGGCGCCTCGGCGGCCGGGGCGGTCTTGGCGCCCAGGTAGTTGGCCAGGCTGCTACGCCGCTGGATGGTCTCGGGGGTGGCACAGCCGGTCCCCAGCAGCAGCAGGGCGGCAAGGGCGGCGAGGAGGGGGTTTCTCATGGGGGTGGCTCCGATTCAATACGGTCGCGTATGGTTGCCATACGGTATGGTATGGTAAGCTGACTTGAAAGCCTGTCAAGGACCCCATGGCTCCAATCTCGAAAAAGCCCCGCGCCAACCCCACCCTCTCCCGGGAGGCCTGGGTCCTGGCGGCGACGAACCTCCTGGCCCGGGAGGGCCTGCAGGCCGTGGCTGTCGAGCCGCTAGCCCTGGCGCTGGGGGTGACCAAGGGCAGCTTCTACTGGCACTTCAAGAGCCGGAATGAGCTGATCCAGGCCGTGCTGGAGGCCTGGGAGCAGGACCAGAGCGCGGATGTGGCCACCCGCTACGGCGGCATTCCGGACCCCCACCGCCGCCTGCGGGTGCTGCTGTTCGCGGCCTTCGAGGATGTGGAGAACGGTAAGCTCTTCGCCGCCCTGACGGTGTCGGCCCAGGACTCGCGGGTCGAACCCGCCCTGCGGCGCGCCACCGAGCGCCGCCTGGCCCTGGGCCTGGAGGCCTTCCAGGCCCTCGGCCTCTCCGAGGAGGAGGCCCGGCAGCGCGCCCTCCTCGCCTATGCGGCCTACACGGGCTATTTCCAGCTGCTCAGGACCACTCCTGAGGCGGTGGAGGCCGTCACAGACCTGAGCGGCTACGTCCACCGCCTGGCCGATGCCCTGGTGCCCGAACCGCCGACTTGAAACGCGGCTCCGGGGCGAGGCCCTGCTGGGGGACCTGCGCTAGATGGCGGGTTGCAGAAAGGGACCGGGACGTGGGAAACTCGACGTTCCGATGGAGGAGCGGTTCCCATCAGTAGCCACGGCGAGGGTGATGAACCCGATGACCCGGTGTGAAAGGGGAGAATCGCCGAAGGGTTCGCGGCTCATCGACGCGCCCCCTGGACGTTGAGGCGAAAGCCCGGCGGCTGTCGTGCTGGTCACCCGGCGCGGAGGGCCTGAGGCGCGGCGGCGGGATCTCTCCCACTGCGTTCCTGAAGGCACCGTCGGCACGCCGAGGTAGCTATGAACGCCATCCCCGCAGACTTCCGAACCTGGCTGAGCACTCGGCTGGTGGACCTCTGCGCGGCCGAGACCACCTCGGGCCAGGAGGATGCGGGCTTGCCGGGACTGCGGGCGCTGCTCCAGGAGCTGGGCGCCACCGTGGTCGAGCAGCCCGTGGGCCCCGGGCGCACCAACCTGCTGGCCCTGTGGGGCCGGCCCCGGGTGCTGTTCTCCACCCACCTGGACACGGTGCCCCCCTACCTGCCGCCCCGCCTCCAGGACGGGGCGGTCTGGGGCCGCGGCGCCTGTGACGCCAAGGGCCAGATCGTGGCCCAACTGGGCGCGGTGAAGACCCTGCTGGCGGAAGGCCGGGACGGCTTCGCCTGGCTGGGAGTGGTGAGCGAGGAGACGGACAGCATCGGCGCCGCTGCGGCCCTGGGCCTGGCGGACCGCCTGCAGGGCCTGCAGGCGCTGATCAATGGCGAGCCCACGGAGCTGAAGCTGGCCACGGGGCAGCGAGGCGCCATGCACCTCTGCCTCCACTGCAGCGGCCGGGCCGCCCACAGTGGCAGTCCCCAGCTGGGCGAGGACGCCACCTGGCCCCTGCTGAACTGGCTGCAGCGCTTGCGCGAGCAGCCCCGGGCCGTGGACCCCCAGCTGGGCCCCGAGGTCTGGAACCTGGGCCTCCTGCGGGCGGGGGAAGCCCTCAACTCGGTGCCGGCCTCCGCGGAGGCGCACCTCATGGCCCGGCTGGTGCCCGGCAGCGCCTTCCTGGACGATGTCCGCCGCCTGGCGCCCCCCAACGCCACCATGGACCTGCGGATGGACGAGCCGCCGGACCTGTATCCCGTCCTGCCCGCCTTCGAGCATGCGGCCATGCCCTTCGGCTCGGACGCGCCGGCGCTGCGGGTGCTGGTGCCCGACCGCACGGTGGTGCTGGCGGGGCCCGGCAGCATCACCGTCGCACACACTCTCAATGAGCACCTCCCCCTGGCCGAGCTCGAGGCCGGGGTCGATCTCAACCGCCGACTGGCACTGCACTTCCTAGGAGACTGAACCATGACCGCGAAAATCCCTGTCACCGTCCTCGGCGCTACTGGCGTCGTCGGCCAGCGCTTCGTGCGCCGGTTGGCCAGCCATCCCCTCTTCCGGGTCGAGCACCTCGCGGCCAGCGAGCGCAGCGCGGGCAAGCGCTACCGCGACGCCTGCGCCTGGCGGCTGGACGGTGAGCCCTACGGCGGTCTGGGCGACCAGATCATGGCCGACGGCACGCCGGAGTTCGCCCTGTCGCCCGTGGTGTTCAGCGCCCTCGACACGGGCCCCGCCCAGGAGCTCGAGCCCCAGTTCGCCAAGGCGGGGTCCATGGTGTTCTCGAACGCAGGAGCCTTCCGCATGTCCCCGGAGGTGCCCCTCCTGGTGCCGGAAGTGAATGCCAGCCACCTGGGCTTGCTGGACATCCAGCGCCACCACCACGGCTGGACCGGCGGCATCGTCACCAACGCCAACTGCACCGCCACGGTGCTGGTCATGGCTCTGGCGCCCCTGCACGAAGCCTTCGGCATCGAGGCCGTGATGATGACCTCCATGCAGGCCATCAGCGGCGCGGGCTATCCCGGCGTGCCCAGCCTGGACATCCTGGGCAACGTCATCCCCTTCATCCGCAACGAGGAGCCGAAGGTGGAGGAAGAGACCCCCAAGATGCTGGGCCACTTCAACGGCAAGGTCGTGGTGATGGCCCCTATGCTCGTGAGCGCCCTGTGCCACCGGGTGCCCGTCATCGAGGGCCACACCGAGGCCGTCAGTGTGCGGCTCAAGGGCAACCCCTCCCTGGACGCTGTGCGCGAGGCCTGGCTGGCCTGGAAGCCCGAGCCCCAGCAACTGGGCCTCTTCTCGGCGCCCGCGACGCCCATCCATGTCCACACCCTGGACGACCGTCCCCAGGTGCGCCGCGACGTGGACCGCGACGAGGGCATGAGCGTGCACGTTGGCCGCCTGCGGACCTGCCCGATCCTCGGCGTGAAGTTCGCCCTGCTCGGCCACAACACCGAGCGCGGCGCCGCCGGTGGCAGCATCCTGAACGCCGAGCTGGCCCACGCGAAGGGATACCTCCGATGATCGTCCTCAAGTTCGGTGGCAGCAGCGTCGCGGACGCAGCCTGCATGCGGCAGGTGGCCAGCCTCGTGGACGCGGCCCGGCCGCGCTCTCCGCTGGTGGTGCTGTCGGCCATGGGCAAGACCACGAACGGCCTCTTCGATGCCGCGAAGGCCGCGGAGCGGGGGGACCTGACCGCGGCCATGGACGGCCAGCGGAAGCTCATGGCCGCCCACCGCAAGGCCGCGGAGGACCTCTTCGCAGACGGCGTGCCTGAGGCCCTGGACGCGGCATTGACCGACCTGTTCGGGGAGCTGGAGCTGCTCCTGCGTGGCGTGGCCATGCTGCGCGAGCTGAGTCCCCGGAGCATGGATGCGGTCGCCTCCCTGGGCGAGCGGCTCTCCACCCGGATCTTCGCGGCCTATGTCGAGGGTGCCTGGGTGGATGCCCGGACCGTCATGCAGACGGACGCGGTGTTCGGCGAAGCGGCACCCCAGTCGGAGGCGGTCCATGGGCTGGCCGTCAGGCACCTGGCCCCCCACCTCGGCGCTGGCCGGGTCGTGGTGACCCAGGGCTACATCGGCGCCACCGAGGACGGCCTCACCACCACCCTGGGTCGGGGCGGCAGTGACTACTCCGCCGCGCTGTTTGGCGCAGCCCTGGGCGCGGAGGAAGTGCAGATCTGGACCGACGTGGAGGGCGTACTCACCTGCGACCCCCGCATCGTGCCCGAGGCCCTGCCCATCTCCGACCTCAGCTTCGCCGAGGCCGCGGAGCTCGCGGCCTTTGGCGCGAAGGTGCTCCACCCCGCCACCATCCAGCCCGCAGTGGAGGCCGGCATCCCCGTGACAGTCCGCCACACGCAGAAGCCCCAGGGCCGCTTCACCACCATCTCCGCCGAGGTCCAGACGGGGCGACCCATCACGGCCCTGGCCAGCCGGGGGCCGGTCACGGTGCTCACTGTGAGCAGCTCGCGGATGCTGGCCCAGAGCGGCTTCCTGGCCCGCCTCTTCGAGGTGTTCGGGCGCCGCGAGGTGAGCGTCGACCTGGTGGCCACCGCTGAGGTGAGCGTCTCGCTCACCGTCGAGGCCGATGTCCCCTTGAAGGCCCTGCTCCAGGACCTGGCGGTCTTCGCCAAAGTTGAGGTCCACGAGGGCCGGGCCATCATCGCCGCCGTGGGCGAGCGCCTGAAGTCCACGCCGGGCGTCGGGGCGCAGCTGCTCAGCTCCCTGGGCGACATCAACGTCGAGATGATCAGCATGGGCGCCAACGAGATCAACCTGAGCCTGGTGGTGAAGCAGGAGAGCACCGCCGAGGCGCTGCGCCGCCTGCATCGCGTGCTGGTCGGAGGCGCCTCGTGAGCTCCCTGCGCATCGGCCTCTTCGGGCGCGGGCGCCTGGGCTCGGCCATCACGGCCGAGGCCGCGGAGCCCCTGGCCTGGACCGTGGACATGGGGGAGACGCCCTCGGGTCCCGCCGATGTGGCCATCGACGCCAGCGTGGCGGAGGCCGTGGCGGGCCACCTGGAATGGGCCCTGGCCACCGGCACGGACCTGGTGATCGGCGCCACGGGCTGGTCCCTGCCGGACCTGGAGCAGCGGGTGGCCGGCCGCATCGGCGTGCTGGCCGCCTCCAACTTCTCGCTCACAGTCGCCCTCATGGCCCGGCTGGCCACGGTCATGGGGCGCTACGCGGCCCTGGACCCGGTCCGGGATCCCTACCTGCTGGAGCACCACCACCGGCTGAAGGCCGATGCCCCCTCGGGCACCGCCAAGACCCTGGCGGCCGCCGTGCTGGCGGGCTGTCCCCGCAAGACCGAGTGGACCCTGGGCACCCCGGCCCTGCACCAGCTGAACATCGGCGTGGTGCGGGCGGGCGTGGAGTTCGGCACCCACACCGTGGGGCTGGATTCCCCGTCGGAGGTGCTGGAGCTGACCCACACCGCCCGCTCCCGGGCACCCTTCGCCCAGGGGGCCCTGACGGCCGCCCACTGGCTCCATGGCCGCAAGGGTGTCTTCAGCATGGACGACCTGGCCGCTGACCTGCTGGACCCGCTCTTCACCTTTGGAGGCAAGCCATGACCTTGAACCCGACAGGCCTGGCCGTCGCGCTGGCCACACCCTTCACCCCTGCGGGCGAGGTGGACTTCCCCGCCTTCCGGCGCCTGGTGCGCCACGTGGTCGCGGGTGGCGTGGACACCCTGGTGCCCCTCGGCACCACCGGGGAAGCCCCGACCCTGGTCGACGCTGAGCGGGACGCGATCATCGCGGCCACCCTCGAGGAGTGCGGTGGACGTCCTGTGGTGGTGGGCACCGGCTCCAACGCCACCCACCGGGCGGCAGCCATGACCCGCCGCGCCCAGGAGCTGGGCGCCGCCGGGGCCCTGGTGGTGACGCCCTACTACAACAAGCCCAGCGCTGACGGCCTGGTGGCGCACTTCGCCGCCATCGCCGCCGCCGCGCCGGGCCTGCCCCTCATCGCCTACAACGTGCCGGGCCGCACGGGTCAGAACATCACCCCCGCCGTGCTGGCACGCCTCTGGGAGAACCCCCAGGTGGTGGCCGTGAAGGAGTGCAGCGGCAGCCTCGCCCAGGTGGCGGAGATCGCCCGCACCCTGCCCGCGGGCAAGACCCTGCTGGCCGGCGATGACATCCTGGCCGTGGCCGCCATCGCCGTGGGCGCGTCCGGTCTGATCTCGGTGCTGGGCAACGTGCTTCCCCGGGAGACCGCCGCCATGGTCGCGGCCGCACTCCGGGGTGACCGGGCCGAGGCTGTCCGCCTGAACCTGCGGCTGCTGCCCCTCATCGACGCACTCTTCCTGGAGAGTAACCCCAGCCCGGTGAAGGCCCTCCTGGCCCAGCTCGGCTTCGGCGGGGACGGCCTGCGCCTGCCCCTGACGCCCGCTTCCGCCGCCACCCGCGCCCGCCTGGCCGAGGCCCTGGCCCAGGCCACCGGCGCCCTGCCTGGAGTCTCCTGATGGTCGTCGACCTCAACGCCATTCGCGCCTTCTTCTCCCGGCCCGCCGACGAGGTCATGGTGGACCCCGAGGCTCCCGCCATGCACCAGGTGCTGCTGGTGGCCCTGGAGACCGGCGCCATCCGGGCCGCCGAGCGGCTGGAGGACGGCACCTGGGAGACCAACACCTGGGTGAAGCAGGCGATCCTCTTCGGCTTCCGGCGCACCAGCCTGGCGGAGATGCCGGGTCCCGGGTTCCCCATGTTCGACAAGACCGCCTACCCGCCTCGCCACTTCGGCCTGGAGGATGCGGTGCGCCTGGTGCCCGGCGGCACGGCCGTGCGCCGCGGAGCCCACATCGCCCGCAGCGTGGTACTCATGCCACCCGCCTATGTGAATGTGGGCGCCTTTGTGGACGAGGGCACCATGGTGGACAGCCACGCGCTGGTGGGCAGCTGCGCCCAGATCGGCAAGCGGGTGCACCTCTCCGCCGCTGCCCAGATCGGCGGCGTGCTGGAGCCCGCGGGCGCCCGGCCCGTGGTGGTGGAGGATGACGCCTTTGTGGGCGGCCTCGTGGGCCTCTTCGAGGGCATCGTGGTGCGCAAGCGCGCGGTGCTGGCCTCCGGGGTGGTCATCACCGGCAGCAGCGTGATCTACGACCTGGTCCATGGCCGGGAGCTGCACCGCGAGGTACCCGAGGGTGCGGTGGTGGTGCCGGGCTCGCGGCCCGCTTCCGGTGACTACGCCCGGAGCCACGGCCTGCAGCTGGCGGCCCCCTGCATCGTGAAGTACCGTGACGACAAGACTGACGCTGCCACCGCGCTGGAGCAGGCTCTGCGGTAGTTCAGAACCGAGGAAAAGCAAATGCAAACCACCAAGGCACCAAGGCACCAAGAAGTGCAAAACAGCCACTCATTTCTTTCCTTGGTGTCTTGGTGTCTTGGTGGTGATCTTTTCTTATGAAACCCGCCTCCCGCCTCTCCTTGCTGAAGCCCTCGCCCATCCGGGCGATCACGGACGGCACGCCGCCCGGGGCCATCCCGCTGGGGTTGGGCGAGCCCACCTGGGACCTGCCGGAGCCCGCGCGGCTGGCCCTGCTCCGCGCGCCCGGTCCCTGCGGCTACGTGGCCCACGCGGGCCTCACCGACCTACGCAAGGCCGTAGCGACTTTCCATGGCGCCACCGCGGACGAGGTGCTCATCACCACCGGCTCCCAGGGGGCGCTCTTCGCGCTGTTCCAGGCCTGGGTGGAGCCCGGGACCAAGGTGCTGGTGCCGGATCCCGGCTTCGTGGCCTACCCGGCCCTGGCCCGCATGGCCGGGGCCGAGCCCGTGCCCTACGCGCTGTCGCGGGACCGCTTCCGCCTGGATGCCGATGCCCTGCTAAAGGTGCTGGCGGCCACGCCGGACGCCTCGGCCGTGATCCTCAACCTGCCCTCGAACCCCACCGGCGGCGGCGGGGACCTGGAAGGCCTGCGCCGGGTGGCCGAAGCCTGCGTGGCCCGGGGCCTGCTGCTGATCTCGGACGAGGTCTACCGGGACCTGCACTTCGGCGTGCGGCCTCCCGGCCTCCGCGAGGTCACGGACCGGGGCGTGGTGGTGAGCTCCGTCAGCAAGGGCTGGGGCGCACCGGGCCTGCGTGTGGGCTGGGCTATTGGCGATCCCGCCTGGCTGACCCCGGCGCGGGTGGTGCACGGCTATGCGGTGACCGGCACGGCCACGCCCGCCCAGTGGGCGGCCCTGGCCCTGCTTGAGCACTCCGAGGCGATCCTCGCCGAGGCCCGGGCCGCCATCCGTGGGCGGTGGGAGGCGCTGGCCGAGGCGCTGCGCGAGCACCTGGGCCAGACCGTGACCCCTCCGGACGGCACCTTCTACCACTTCATGCCGCTGCCGCTGTCTGCCCACGCGGATCCGCTGGCCTTCGCCCTGATGCTGCGGGACGAGGCCAAGGTGGTGGTCATCCCGGGCCTGGCCTTCGGCGAAGGCGGCCGCCGCCACGCCCGCCTCAGCTTCGCCGCCACCCCCGAGCAGCTGCGCGAAGGCGTCACGCGGCTCGCCCCCTACTGGCGCGGATAAAGGTTTTCCATGGACCCCCTCTTTGCTTTCGATGACGCGCAGTGCCAGGCCCTGGCGGAGGCGCACGGCACGCCCTGCTTCGCGTATTCGGGGCCGGTGGCGGAGGGGCAGCTTCTGGCCCTCCGTACGGTGCTGCCGGCCCGAGTGCGGCTGGCCTTCGCGGTGAAGGCGAACTCCCATTCCGCCCTGCTGCGCCGCTTCGCGACCCTGGGTGCCAGCTTCGACTGCGCCTCCATCGGCGAGCTGGAGAAGGTGGAGGCTTTGGCGCTGCCACCGGGGCGCACTTTCTTCGCGGGACCGGGCAAGCGGGAACCGGAGCTGCAGAAGGCCCTGACCCTGGGGGTCCGCATCCAGGCCGAGGGCTGGGAGGATCTCGCCCGCATCGACGCGCTGGCCGGGAATGAGGTGGCGGTGAACCTGCGGGTGCACCCGGCCTTCGACATTGCCGAAGGCAACCGCATCATCGGCGGCAGCGGCCCCTCGGCCTTCGGGGTGGACGAGGAGGACGTCCCGGCGCTGCTGGCCCGGGCCTCCAGCCTGCGCCACGTCCGCGTCCGGGGCCTGCATGTCTTCGCGGCCAGCAACCAGCGGGACGCGGCCAAGCTGCTGGCCATCCACGGGGCCGTGCTGGACCTGGCCCGGCGCCTCTGCGAAACCCACGGCCTCGTCTTCGAGCAGATCGACCTAGGCGGGGGCCTGGGGGTGCCCTATGCCCCGGAGGAAGTCCCCCTGGATCTCGCGGCCCTTGGACGGGGACTGTCTGATCTACTGGAGCGCCACCCCTGGTTTACAGGCGAGCTGATCCTGGAGCCCGGCCGCTTCCTCGCGGGTCCCTGCGGCGTCTACCTAGCCCGCGTGGTGCGGGTCAAGGAGAGCCGGGGCACCCGCTTCGCCATCCTGGAAGGCGGCATCAACCACCTGCTCCGGCCCCTGCTCACCGGCCAGCCGTTCCCGGTGAAGGCCGTGGGCAAGCCCGAGGGCCAGGTTCCCGTCACCCTGGCGGGCCCCCTGTGTACCAGCCTGGACCGCCTGGGGGAGGTGCGGCTGTCCGAGCTGGCACCGGGCGACCTCCTGGCCTTCGGCACCACCGGGGCCTATGGCCTCAGCGAAGGGATGACCCACTTCCTCAGCCACCCGGTGCCCCCGGAAGCCTGGGTGGATTGAAACCAATATTTTGCTTAATGAACAGGCGCCTGTTCTACTTCACCCGACACCCAAGAGATGACTCCGATGCGCACCCTCGTGTTTGTGGATGATGAGCCTCATGTGCTGAGTGGCTACCGCCGCTCGCTGCAGGACCTGCGCGAGGACTGGGAGCTGCGCTTCTTCGACTCGGCCGCGGCGGTCCTGGAGCATCTCCAGGCCCATCCGGTCGATGTGGTCATCAGCGATGTGAAGATGCCCGGGATGGATGGGCTGGAGCTCCTCGCCCGGATCCACGCCCTGGAGGGTGGCGGGCCGCCTGTCGTCATCGTCACGGGGATGCAGGACCGGACACTCAAGCGGCGTGCCCTGGACCTCGGCGCGGCGGATCTCCTGGACAAGCCTGTGGATCCAGAGGACCTCGTGGCGCGGCTGCGGAGCGTGCTCCGGATCCGGCACTACCAGGAAGAGCTCCAGAACCAGAACAACCTCCTGGAGAGCAAGGTCAAGGAGAGGACCAGCGCCCTTGAAAAATCCAACAAGGAGATCGTGTTGAGCCTTGCCCGAGCCGCGGAATACCGCGACGAGGACACCGGCGGACACGTCTTCCGCGTGAGCCACTACTGCCCTCCGCTCGCCACCAAGCTGGGCATGAGCGAGGATGAGTGCGAGCTGATCTTCATCGCCAGTGCGCTGCACGACCTCGGCAAGATCGGGATCCCCGACCGCGTGCTCCTGAAGCCCGGGAAGCTCACCAGCGATGAGTGGGCCATCGTCAAGCAGCACTGCACCATCGGGGCCGGGATCCTGCGCCGGGACCACCCGATCAACCGCCTGGTCTCCGGGCTGGAAGGCCCGCTGCCCTCGGGGGAACCCATCGGCGGCAATCCGCTGCTGCACACCGCGGCCCAGATCGCCCTGTCCCACCACGAGAAGTGGAACGGCACCGGCTATCCCCATGGCCTGGCCGGGGAGCAGATTCCCCTCGAGGCGCGGATCGTGGCTCTGGTGGACGTCTTCGACGCCCTCTCCACACGGCGTCCCTACCGCGAGGCGCTGAGCGAGGAGGAGGCCATCCGGATCATCCGGTCCAGCGTGGGGACCCACTTCGACCCCGATGTGCACCTCGCCTTCGAGGAGTCCCTGGCGGAGATCCGGCAGATCCACGCCGACTTCGATGCCCAGCGGGGGCCGCTCGGCTAGCTTCTCGGCAGCGCTCTAGCCCAACAAGGGGATCCACCCGGCCTGCTGCGCCTTGGGCAGGGCCTTCACGCGCTCGAGCAGCTGAAGGCGGATCTGCCAGCTCTTGTCGCCGGGCTGGAGGGCTCGGCCGCGGAGGAGGTCTTCCTGGGCCGCATCCCACTTCGCCTGGGCAGCGTGGATGGTGCAGAGCGCCAGCTGCAGCCGGCAGGCGCGGAGGCGCAGGAGGGCATCGTCAGGCTGGGCCCGGAGCAGGGCCTCGATCACCTTGGCCGCTCCTTCCAGGTTGCCGGTCTGGAGGTGCTTGTCGAACTCGCCAAGGCTGGCCCCCGAGACGCCTCCCGGCAGACCCGCGCGGGCCTTCTCCAGCAGGATTGCCGCCGAGGCGTCGGCGGGGTCCCGCCCCAGGAGGGCCTGAGCCCGCAGATAGGCGCGCAGGGGATCCGTGACCAGCGCGGTCTCGGCCTCCTGCCGGATGGCGGCCGGGGTCTCCACCAGATCCACCGCCAGGGCCTCCTGGGCCAGGGGCGCGGCAGCGGCGGCCCGGGCAGCCCGCACTTCCTCCTTCAGGGCCTGGTCCTTGCGATAGCTGTGGACCAGGGCCAGACAGGCGATGAACACCAGCAGACCGCCGCCCAGGGCTGCGAGCCGGCGGGGCTCCTTCAGCCAGGGCAGGCGGTCCGCGGTCTCGCGGAGGCCTTCCGGCAGGTAGAGGCCTTCCCGGGTGGCTGGCGTGGCCTTCAGCAGGAGCGCCGGGGGCTCAACCCCTTGGCCCAGGCCAACCTCTGTGGCGTCCCCGTGCCCCAGGACAAGGGGTCCCTTTTCAGGGCCGGAGTTCTCTGGTTGCGGCTGGCGGCTTTGGTCGGCAGGGCTCGGCTTCTGGCAGCGGGCCAGGCCCTGGAGGGCCCGGACGTTGTCCGGGGCGAGGCTGAGGGCCTGCTGGAAGGTGAAGGCGGCCTCCTCGTGGCGCTGCAGGATGAGCAGGTGCTCGGCCTGGCGCAGCTTGAGGTTCAGGGACTCGCCGTCGAGTGCCGTGGGGACGATGAGTGTGGCCTGTCCCACCTCGGCCCGCGCCTGCTGCAGGTAGGCCTGGATCTCCTGCCGGTGGGGTTCCGCGGCGAGGAGCCGCTCCCACTTGGAGATGGCCTCTTCCACGAGGCCCATGTCGTAGAGCTGGGCCGCCTCCCGGTGGAGCCTGTCGGTGTCCTCCGCCTCGGGAGGGGCCAGGCTTGCGGGAGGTGGCGTGGGTTCAGCGGCTGGGGTCGGTGGGCGGCCCAGCTCCCGGCGGGCGCCGTTGGCGTAGCCCCGGGCCAGGGCATGGTTGGGCTCCAGGCGCAGCAGCTCTTCCCACTTCAGGAGGGCATCCTCAAGCTGGCCCATGTCGTACAGGGTGCAGCCATCGGCCAGGAGCCGCTCGGTCTCCGGGACGGCTGGGTGGCTCTGGCTGGGGCTGGCGAGGGGCGGCGCGGGAGCGGGCTCCCGGGACTCGGTCTCATGGATGGCCTGAAGGCGCGCCCGGACGGCCATGAGCCGCTCACGGGCCACCGCGTGGGTGGGCTGCTGCTTGAGAATGGCTTGCCAGATCTGGCCGGCCTTGACGACCTCTCCCTCGGCGAAGAGCGCTTCCGCCTGGAGCAGGTAGGACTCGTAGGTGTCGGGCGTCATGGCATCGGGTCTCAGTTCAGGGGAAATTCCTCGGTATTGCGCACCAGCAGCATGAATGTGCTGTTCCCACAGGTGAACTCCTGCTGGCTGCTGAGCTGGACCGGGGCCGTGATGCGCTCTCCCTTGACCAGGGTGCCGTTGGTGGACTGGAGGTCGCTGATCCAGACCGTGCCGTCCGGGTGGATCTCCAGCAGGGCGTGGCGACGGGAGGTCTCCGGATCCCGGGTGATCACATCGCCTTCCTCGCGGCCGATGACGGTCTCGGGGCCCTGGAGCACGTGGACCATGCTGGCCTGGGGACCTGTCAGGAAGGCGAGGCTGAAGCGGAGGCCTGCCGGGATGCCGATGCCCTGGATGCCTGCGGCGAACAGCATGGAGTCGCGGTCACGCTTGGCGGTGGTCCGGGCGGTGGGCGCCGGAGGGGGTGCGGGAGCCTCTTCGGGCATGGGGCTGGTGATGGGTCGGGAGAGGGTCTCTTCCGCCGGGGCCGGGACCATGGCCGGGTTGATGACCTCAAAGACATGGCTGCACTTGGGACACTTGAACCGCTTGGAGGCAGCCGCGCCGAAGCGACTGTCGTCGTACTGGAAGCGGGCCTGGCAGGCAGGGCACATCACAATCATCGGGCCCTCGGGAAGCTAGCAGTGTAGCTCTACTTTTTCCGTGTGGCGAAGAAGCTGAACTCGCTGCGGAGGGGAATGCCCTCGGGCAGCTTGAAGCCGGTGACGGCGGCGGGCAGGGGTTGGTTGACCCGCAGGGCGCCCAGCTCCAGCAGCCAGGAGTCGCCACTGCGCTCGACCCACTGGATCTGCCGGGGCAGCCAGGTCTCCTTGTCCACCCAGAGGTTCACGGCCTGCATCCGCTTCCGGAGGGAGAGGGTCCGCGGTGTCAGGGCCAGCAGCCAGGTGTTGGCGCCAGCCTTGGTCTCGCCCACCTCGATCTGGAAGTAGTCGGAGAGGTAGCTCAATTTCTGCCCCAGGCCCAGGAACTTCCGGTCGGAGTTCTTGATGATCCCGATCTTCATGAGCTCCCCCTCCTTGGCCTCGGGGCTGTAGGAGATGAGCGCCTTGGGGGTCAGGTGGAGGATCAGGTCGTCCGGGGGCTGGAAGGCGAAGTGGGCGAACTCGGAGCCCTGGAGGGAGAGGGTCCCCCGGGTCACCGAGGGTGTCTTGAGCAGCGCCCGGCGCAGGGTGAGGGTGAAGGGGCACTGAAGGGTCTGGACCTGGGCCTGGGCCGCGTCGAAGCGCTCCACCACCTCGCGCAGGGGGGGCGGCGCCTGGGCCAGGGTGGGCAGGACGAGGAGGAGCAGGGCGGCGGCATACCGGAGCATCAGGGGATCCTCAGACAGAGGGGAGGGCGAGGGCCAGGGGCGTCCGCTGGTGGGCCACGTGCAGCGCCACCGAGGTGCCCAGGAGGACCTCTTCCGCCGCGAACCGGGCCAGGTCCGGGTGGTTGTTGGACTCGCTCAGGTGGGCCAGGATGAGCAGCCGCAGGCGGGGCGAGGAGACCCGGGCCAGCAGCTCCGCCATGGAGGCATTGCTGAGGTGGCCGACGCGGCTCAGGATCCGGGCCTTGAGGTGGGGCGGGTAGTCTCCTTCTCGCAGCATGTCCACGTCGTGGTTGGCCTCCAGCGCGAGCAGGTCCAGGTCCCGGAGGTGGTCCGCCACGAGGGCCGTGGGGTGGCCCAGGTCCGTGACCACGGCGCAGGCCAGGCCGCCGGTCTCGACGCGGTAGGCCACGGGGTCCACCGCGTCGTGGGGGATGGCGAAGGGCAGCACGCGCCAGCCCTCCCAGTCCAGGGCATGGCCGGCTGCCACCTCGAGCCAGCGCTCGGCGGGGAGTTCCAGGTGCTGGCCCTGCTCCACGGCACGGCGGGTGTCCGCCGTGGCCAGGATGGCCCAGGAGGTGCGCCGGAGGATGACCCCCAGGGCGCTGACGTGGTCGGAGTGCTCGTGGGTCAGGGCCAGGGCCTGGATGGTGCCGAAGTCGCCCCCCACCGCCTCCAGCCGCTCCCGGATCTGCCGCAGGGAGATGCCCGCGTCGATGAGCAGGGTCCGCTCGCCATCCGACAGGGCATGGCAATTACCCTTGGACCCGGATGAAAGTGCTGAATAGTGCATGGCCCAGGATACCGCCTACACTGTTTGCATGAGTCCGACACTGCGCCCCTCCACCCTCGCCGACCTTGAAACCCATGTGGCCCACCGCGTCGCCATGTTCCGCGACATGGAGATGGGCACCGAGGAGGGACTGAAGTGCATGGCCGAGGCCTTTCGCACCCAGCTCCGCAGCTGGCTGCTGACCGGCCAGTGCCGCGGCCTGCTCCTCGAAGAGGAAGGCCGCGCGGTGGTCAGCGTCCTGCTGCTGCTGAAGGAGACGCTGCCCACGCCGGTGACCCCGCTCTCCGTGCGCGGTTACCTCTTCAACCTCTACACGCTGCCGACCCACCGCCGGAAAGGCCTGGCGGGACACATCACGGACGCGGCGCTGGATCTGGCGCGGGGCCTGGGCATCGAGATCATGGAGCTCCACGCCAGCCTGGAAGCCGAAGGCATGTATCAGCGCATGGGCTTCGTGCCCACCAGCGAGATGCGCCTGGTGATGGGCGCCGGGATCAAGACCCCGAAGCAGTGGAAGCACCGCCGGTAGCATCTTCGCCAGCGCCCTTCCAGACCCACAGCGCCAGCACCGCCGCCCCGCACACGAGTGCGCCCGGCAGGCTTGCCTCCAGGCCGAAGGCCCCACCCGTCAGCCACTCGGGCCGACCGTGGAAGGCCGGTGTCCACCACCCCTGGCTGGCGGTGCCGCTGACGCCGAAGCCCAGCAGGCTCCCCTGGGTCCAGTTCCAGCCGAGATGCACCCCGATGGGCAGGGCGAGGCTCCCGGTGCGGCGCCAGCAGAAGCCCAGCAGCAGGGCCGCTAGGGCGATGTTCATCGTGGCCCAGGCCTTGGTGGCACCAGCCATGCCCGGATTCCGCCAGTGCATCAGGGCGAAGAGTAGCGCGAAGGCCGCCTGGGCGCCCGCGAAGCCGAGTCCCCGCGCGGCCCGCTGGAAGGCGTAGCCCCGGAAGAGCAGCTCCTCGAAGAGGGCGACGGCAAGGAAGAGCCGCGCGGCGCTGGAGAGGGCGGCAAGGCCCACCCCGGGCGTGCGGGTCCAGTGCAGACCCCCCAGGGACCAGGCTAGGCCGGCCGAGGCCCCCATGAGTGCGCAGCCACCCAGGGTGCCGAGGACCAGGTGGCCCAGGAAGCGCCCGTTGAGCCGGAGGCCCAGGGCGCTCAGGGGGGCGGCCTCGGTGCGGAGGAAGGCCCAGGCCGCGGCGAGGCAGGCCAGGGCCCCGACCCACTGACCAGGGAACGCCGCCCGGATGGGGCGAGGCAGCAGGCGGTAGAGGGGTGAGAGCACCAGACTCACGGCTGCCACCAGCAGGAAGTAGCCCAGCACCTTCCAGCCATTGCGGAGGGTGCCGTCCACGTCCAGGAAGACCCTGTGCAGGGGGGCGGGCATCACATGAGGCTCTGGGTCTCGGCGAAGACGCGGGAGAGCTCCAGGAACAGCTTCTCCTCGTTGGGCTTCAGGGCCGTGGCCCGGGCGAACCAGGTCGCCGCCTTCTTGCGCTGGCCGGCGACCAGGAGGGCGCGACCGAACTGCAGGAAGCGCTCCCAGGCGTCCTTGTCCAGCATCGTCATGGCGCCCATGTACCGCTCGGCCTCATTGACCAGGCCCACCTCGGCCAGGTCCACACCGGCCAGGCTGACCGCCTCTTTGTTCTTGGGATCGCGCTGGAGGATCTTGCCGTAGCCCTCCAGAGCCTCGCTCTTGTAGCCGTGCTTGAGCCAGGCCTGGGCGATGAGCCGCAGCACCAGGCCATCCTTGGGCTCCCGCAGCTCCGCCTCCCGGAAGGCGGCCTCGGCCTTGGGTTTGTCCAGGGCCGCCAGATAGGCCCGGCCGCACTCCGCGAGGTACTTTGCGTCCTTGGGCTTGAGGGAGCGGGCCTTGTCCGCACAGGCCTCAAGGATGGCGCGCCGGTCGCCCGCGAAGAAGGCCTCGTCGAAGGAGGCGAGGCCTGGCAGGGGGGCAACACCCTGGCCGGCGAGGCTGAGGGTCGCGAAGAGCAGCAGGGCAGCGCGCATGGGACTCCCGGGGGTGGGGACCTAGTTGGGCTCGGCGCCGTGGTCGGCGTAGGCGAGGGCGACGGCGTTCCACATGCGCTCCTCCGAGGGCTTGGCCTGGGTCGCGCGGGAGAACCACTTGGCGGCCGCGTCCCGCCGGGTCTTCCGCAGGGCGGAGCGGCCAAAGAGGATGCAGTTCTGCCAGTCCGAGGGATCCAGGATCCAAGCCCGCTCCATGAGGGTGTCGGCCTCTTTGGCGAGGCCGAAGTCCTGCAGGTTCACGGCGGCGCGGGTGAAGGCGTTCTTGGCCTTGGGATCCAGGGTCTGCATGTCGGCGATGGCCTTCAGGGCCTCGGTGCGCTGGCCGCCCCGCAGCCAGGCGACGGCGATGAGGCGGTGGACGTCGGCGTCCTTGGGGCTCTCGAGGCGGGCCGCCTGAAAGCACTCCTCAGCCTTGGCCCGCTCGCCCGCCACCAGG
>CAIPAY010000197.1 GCA_903863195.1 uncultured Holophagaceae bacterium | reverse complement strand
GTGGGTCGTGTCGATGAGGCCGATGATGTCCACCACCACCACCTGGTGGTAGGCCACGATGGCGCGGCCGGACTCGCTGAGCAGGTCCGGCATGGGCACCTGCTCCTGGGTGCAGATGTCCTTGGTGGTGTAGACCACGTCCGCGGCGTACTCGGAGATGGTGTAGTTCATGGAGCTGCTGAAGGTGGTCTTGCTGCCGTCGTAGTCCACGCCGAGGCCGCCGCCCACATTCAGGTAGCGGATGGGCACGCCCATCTTGCGCAGCTTGGCGTAGATGCGGGTGGCCTCCTTCATGGCCGACTTGATCTTGCGGATGTCCGTGATCTGGCTGCCGATGTGGAAGTGCAACTCGATGACCGAGTCCAGCAGGTCGCGCTTCTCCAACACCTCGATGGCGTCGAGGATCTCCCGCGTGGTCAGGCCGAACTTGGCGTGGTCCCCGGCGCTGGTCTCCCACTTGCCCGAGCCCTGGGCGTTGAGCTTGGCCCGGAGGCCGATGAGGGGCTCGACCTTGAGCTCCTTGGCCACTTTCAGGATGAGCGGCAGCTCGGTCATCTTTTCGACGGTGATGACCACCTTGCGCCCGGCCTTGCGGGCCAGCAGGGCCATGCGGATGAAGGACTCGTCCTTGTAGCCGTTGCAGAGCACCAGGGCCTCGGGGTGCAGGTCCAGGCTGAGGGCGATGATCAGCTCCGGCTTGGAGCCCGCCTCCAGGCCGTAGTGGTATTTGTTGCCGGCGCGGACGATCTCCTCGACCACTTCCTTGGTCTGGTTGGTCTTCACCGGGTAGACGCCCTGGTAGCCGCCTTCGTAGCCGAACTCGTTGATGGCGCGGCGGAAGGCCTCGTTGACCTCCACCACTCGGTGGGCCAGCACCTGGGGGAAGCGCAGGTTCAGCGGGGTCCGGAGGCCCTTCTTCTTCAGCGACTGGACGATCTCGTAGACATCGCAGCTGAGGGTGTCGTCCTGGGTGGGCGTGATCTCGAGGTGGCCCTTGGCGTTGATGCCGAAATAGCCGTTGCCCCATTCCTTTACGCCGTAGAGCGACGTGGCGTCCTGGACGGTCCAGTGCTTCATGGGCATTCCAGGGGCCTCCTCGAATCGGGGCGGCCACCTTCGGCCGGAAGTTTGTTTATAGAAAAAAAAGCCGAAAACTACCAATGAAAATTTAGGAT
This sequence comes from uncultured Holophagaceae bacterium, assembly GCA_903863195.1. Classification (GTDB taxonomy): domain Bacteria; phylum Acidobacteriota; class Holophagae; order Holophagales; family Holophagaceae; genus Geothrix. The sequence goes on along the minus strand of CAIPAY010000197.1, from coordinate 21,930 downwards.
TTCTCGATCCGGACCAAGGTTGCCCGCCAGTGGCGGTCCCGGACGCGCCTCAGGGCGGTGCGCCGGGTGAGCTTCCGCCACTGGGCCGCGCCCCGGGGCAGGTCCCCGGCAGGGCGGGTGTGGAGGGGGCTGGGACCGCCCCAGAGGGCCGGGTCGCCCCAGACCGGCGCCCGGTTCCAGGGGCAGGCCTCCTGGCAGGCGTCGCAGCCCGCCGCCCACTGGCTGGTGGCAAGGGCGGCCGCCACCTCGGTGGGGGGCTCCGCCTCGGTCTCGATGGTGTAGGTGGTCAGGCAGCGGGCCGGATCCAGGAGGAAGGGGGTCAGCGCCCCGGAGGGGCAGGCCTCCAGGCAGGCGGCGCAGGCGCCGCAGTGTTCCGCCGTGAAGGGGTCGTCCGGCGGCAGGTCCACGGACAGGAGCAGCACCCCCAGGAAGCCCCAGGAGCCTTCCTTCCCGGCGATGAGCAGGGTGTGCTTGCCCTGCCAACCCAGCCCGGCCCGGGCGGCCAGCTGGCGCTCCAGCAGGGGGGCCGTGTCCACGCAGACCCGCCCCTCCAGGCCCGGCCAGCGGGTCTGGGCGGCCTCCAGCAGGCGGGTCAGGCGGGGTTTCACGATCATGTGGTAGTCCGGGCCCCAGAGGTAGCGGCTCAGCTTCAGGCTGCCCGGGGCGGCCCCGGGTATTGCTTCGGGGCGGGCGTAGGGGAAGTAGCCCACCAGGGCCGTGCGGGCCTGGGGAAAGACCGAGCGCGGGTCGAGCAGCGTGGTGGGATCCAGGTAGGGCAGCAGGGCGCCGCGGCCCTCCTGGAACCAGGTCCCGAGCCGCTCGGCCTCCGCCTTGAAGGGATCGCAAGGGGCGAAACCCGCCAGGGCAAAGCCCGCAGAAAGCGCCTCGGCGTGAAGCCAGCACTTGAACGCCAGCGGATCCGGGTGTTCAACTGGCACGCGAAGGTTCCCTCCCATGGACATGCTGACCCTCGAGCTGCTTGATGTCACGGTCTTCCAGGCCCTGCTGGAGCTGCGCGCTCTCCTGGCGGAGCATCCGGGCGAGTCCCTCCGCATCCTGGGCGAGGAGGAGCTGCTGCGCCTGAACGTGGTGGGCTTCCTGGAGAAGCAGGGCCGCATCGCCCGCGTGACCCGGCCCGGCAACCCCTGGGAGGTGCAGGTGGCCCCGGCCTCCCGCCCCCTGGCATCGGTCGTGCCCGCGGCCCCGCCCCGGCTGCCGGTGCTGCTGCTGCGGAGCGCCTTCGCCCCCGGCGACCGGGCCCTGGGCCGGCGCCTGCTGCTGGAGACCCTGTCCCTGCTGGAGGCGGGCACCCCCTGGGTCTGCCTCGCCCACCAGGCCGTGGAGCTGCTGGACGATCCCGGGGCCCTGGCCATCCTGGAGGGCCTGCGGGGCCGGGGCATCCCGGTCCATGTCTCGGCGGCCAGCCTGGCTCACCTCGGCCTGGGCTCCACCGCCTTCGACCAGGTCTCCGATGAAGGCTGGCAGAAGCTCCTTTCGCGCGGCGGCCTGACCGTGCTGTAGGCTGGATGCGGAGCCCGTGTCCTCTCGATGAACCTCCCCAACCTCCTCTCCATCGCCCGAATCCTCATGGTGCCGGTGCTGGTCGTCGTCCTGATGACGAAGGTGACCAACCATGAGGTCATCGGCGTGGTCGTCTTCTGGATCGCCTCCATCACGGACTGGCTGGACGGCTATCTGGCCCGCCGCTGGAAGCAGGTGACTACCCTGGGCAAGCTCCTGGATCCGCTGGCGGATAAGCTGCTCGTGGCCGGGGCGCTGATCTCGCTGGTGGAGCTCAACCTGGCGCCAGCGTGGATGACCTTCATCATCCTGGCGCGGGAGTTCGCCATCACCGGGCTGCGCGGCATCGCCAGCGAGGAGGGCCTCACCATCCCCGCCGGTACCGTGGGCAAGTGGAAGATGGGCTTCCAGGTGGCGGCCATCTCTTGCCTGCTGCTGGGACCCCGCCTGGACTACTGGCTCTACCTCTGGACCCGCTACGAGATCTTCTCCTTCTTCATCCAGCTCAACCGGCCTTACACCTTCTTCTGGGGCATGGGCGTCCTGCTGCTCTGGGGCGCGGTGATCCTGGCCATCTGGAGCGCGATCTCCTACTTCCATGGTTTCTGGAAGGTGGTGGGGCCCCGCATCATGGCCGAAAACAGCCACCTGACCGGCCCCGAGGACACCGAATGATCCGCAAGTACCTCCTCGCCGGCCTTTTCACCCTGCTGCCGCTGGTGGTGACCCTCTGGATCCTCAAGGGCATCTTCAACTCGCTGCTGGACATCTTCCGGGGGCCGCTGACGTGGCTGGCCCACTTGATGCAGATGCCGGACCCGCCCACCTGGGGGCTGGCCCTCTTCTCGGCCCTGGGTACCCTGCTGCTGCTGGTCCTCGTCGGCGCCCTGGTGGGCAACTACATTGGCCGCCAGCTCCTGACCTGGCTCGATGACCTGATGATGCACGTGCCCCTGGTGAAGTCCATCTACGGCGCCACCCGTCAGCTCATGGGCGCCATCCAGTCGGGGCAGGGCGGCAGCTTCAAGGACGTGGTGCTGGTGGAGTGGCCCCACGCCGGGTCCTACACCCTGGGCTTCGTGGCCAGCCGCGACTGCTCCTGGGCCATGGACGGGGGGCCGGAGATGGTCGCGGTCTACGTGCCCACCGCCCCGAACCCCACCTCCGGCTACGTCGTCATGATCGAGGCCACTCGGGTGCGGCCCCTGCCGATCAACGCCGACCAGGCCCTCACCTGGGCCGTCAGCGGTGGGGTGGTGGTGCCCGTGCCCTCCAGCCGTCCCAAGTAGGAGCCAACCAGGCCCTGCACCTGCCAACCAAGGAACCTCAACCATGACGGAGCCCACGTGAGCCTGCTGGTCTGGAACCCCGAGTGGGACACGGGCATCGCCCTGGTTGACCAGCAGCATCGGAGCCTGCTCGAGCAGGTCGACGCCCTCATGACCGCCATCCACGACAACGATGTGGACCGCCGGATTCCTGGCCTCCTGGCCTTCCTCGCCGACTATGTGGAGCAGCACTTCCGGGTGGAAGAGGAAAGGATGGAGGCCACGGAGTATGCCGGCCTGGCAGGACATCGCGCCATCCATGACGACATGCGCCGGCAGGTGGCCAGCCTGGTCGAGCGCTTCATGGCGGACTCGCAGGCCGTCAACGAGGAAGTGCTCGAGTTCCTCACGGACTGGCTCATCAAGCACATCAACGGCGAGGACCGCCGCATGGCCCGGCACCTTCACCTGTGGGCCGCCGCGCACCCGAGGACCCGGGAATGACGGGCGCCGGGCTCTCCGGGAAGCGGATCCTCGTCACCGGCGCCGGTAGCGGCATCGGCCGCGTGGCGGCACAGCTCTTCCACGCCCGCGGGGCGGAGGTGCTGCTCGCGGGACGACGTTTGGACACCCTGCGGGAGACGCTGCCAAGCGCGGTCTGCGTGGGGCTGGACCACGCGGACGAGGCCGCCGTCCGCGCCTTCGCCCGGACCTGCCCGCCCCTGGACGGGCTGTTCCTGGCGGCGGGCGAGCTCAGCACCGGCCCGGTGGAAGCCTCCCCGGGGGCGGTGTTCGACGCCATGATCGCCGCCAACCTGCGGGGCCCCTGGCTGCTGGCGCACCACCTGGGCCCTCTGCTCAGGCCCGGCGCCAGCGTGGTGCTGGTGGGCTCCAACATCGGCCTGCGCGCCATTCCCGACAGCGCCGCCTACAGCGTGGCCAAGGCCGGCGTCCACATGCTGGCGAAGGTCCTGGCCCTGGAGTGGGCGCCCCGCCACATCCGCTGCAACGCCATCGCCCCCGGCCCCGTGCACACCCCCATGGTGGCGGCGCGGCTGGCAGGCAGCGCGGGTCCCGCCGGAGACCTGGCGAGGCTGGCCGGGGTGAATCCCCTGGGGCGCCTGGGCACCGAGGCCGAGGTGGCGGCCCTCGCCGCCCACCTGCTGAGCGACGAGAGCGCCTGGACCACCGGGACCGTCATCCCTATTGATGGCGGCGCCGACGCGGTCTACTGAACACGGCACTCGGGCACACTGGTGCCAGGAGGACCCGTGCCTGAAGCTGCCTGGCCCGCACCACCGCAGGGCTCCTGCCCGCTGCCGGCAGCGCTGGAGGTGGACGTGGCCATCCTGGGCGCGGGCATCCACGGCGCGGCGCTGGCGCGGGAGCTGGGTCTGCGTGGCGTCTCCTGCGCCTTGGTGGACAAGGGCGAGGTGGGCGGCGGCACCAGCCAGTGGTCCAGCCAGCTGCTGCATGGCGGCATCCGCTACCTGCTGACAGGCGACATCCGCCAGATGCGCGAGGGGCTCTCCGAGCGGGCCACCTGGGCGCGCATCGCGCCGAGCCGCTGCCGCTGGGAGGCCTTCTGGATGCCCCACCGCTCCTGGCCCGAGGGTCTGGCCCACCAGATCGGGATTGGCCTCTATGACCACTGGGGCTCCGACCGCCCGGACTGGCCCCCAGAGCTGCGCCTGGGGCCGGTGCCGCGCGAGGTCTACCAGGCGGATCCTCGGAGCGTCCGGGGCCCTTTCCGGGGCGCCACGGCCTACGCGGACCTGATGACCTGGGACCGCGAGCTGACGAAGGATCTGGCGGCCTCCAGCGACGCGCTGCTTCTGGACTACCACGACCCCGAGGCCTTCGTGGACGCGGACGGCGAGCTGCGGGCCCTGCGGCTGCGGGATCGCCGCGACGGCGCCTGCCGGCAGCTTCGCGCCCGCCGCTGGGTCTGTGCGCTGGGCCCCTGGACCGACGGCGCCCTCGCGGCTTGGTTTGGCGAGACCCGCTCCCGCCTGCGCCTGTCTTCCGGTATCCACCTCTGGTTCGACGCGGTCCCCGGCTGCGAGCGTCCCTGGGCCGTCCGCCGCCCCAAGGGCCGCATCCTGTTCGTGATCCCCCGGGACGGCCTGCTGCAGGTGGGTACCACCGAGCGCGAGGTGGCCGACGGCTGGGTACCCATTGTGGCGGCCGAGCGCGAGGAGCTCTTCCAGGCCCTGGCGGAGAACCTGCCCACGGTGCCCTGGCGCCGCCTGCCTGTGCGGGCCGAGGAGCTGGGGGTGCGGCCCCTTGTCGCCGCCACCGGCCTCACCACGCACCTGAGCCGCGAGGCCATCCTGGAGCGGCACCCCCGCTTCGGGAACCTCACGCTGGTGCTCGGCGGCAAGCTCACCACCGCCCGCGCCCTCATGGACCGCCTCGCGGCGGACCTCACGGGCCAGTCCTGCGGCGCCTCCACCACCGAGCCCCTGCGCCTTTGGGATGGACACTCCCCGGCGTTCCGGTAGAATCATTCTTTCAGTACGGTCCCGTAGCTCAGCTGGATAGAGCATCAGACTACGAATCTGAGGGTCGGGCGTTCGAGTCGCTCCGGGACCACCAACAATAACGACACTTAGGCCCATCACTCCGATGGGCCTTTTCTTTTTGACCTGCGTCCCGCCGGTGTCCTGCCGGGCGGGTGGGAGTGTGTCGCGCCTGGGCTGTGGGCCCTTCGATAAGTCGCTTATTGGGCAATATGCGCCCATGGTTAATCAATGTTTACCCCAAAACCGTGCAGGACGATACTTGACACAAGAGTCCTCACAGCCTGGGGGCTCAGGAGGAGACATGCCTGCCCAGGATGGCTCAAACAACCTGCTTTCCTCCGGTGCTCTCGCTGTCCATGGAAACGGCATGGAGGGCGTTCAGTCGCTGCTGCAGCTGGTGCCCTTTGGAATCGTGTTCCAGGACGCGGAGGGGAACATCCTCACTGCCAACCCGGCTGCCGAGAGCGTCCTCGGGCTTTCCTACGAGCAGATGGTGGGCCGCAAGAGCCTCGACCCAAGGTGGAAGGCTCTCCACGAAGACGGCTCCCCCTTTCCGGGAGAGGACCATCCGGCCATGACGGCCCTGCGCACCGGCCTCCCTGGCGAAGCGGTCATGGGTGTGTTCAACCCGAGCAAGGAACAGACAACCTGGATCACCGTCTCCGCCGTTCCCCTTTTTTGTCCTGGCGAAGAAGCTCCCTCTCAGGTGATGACCACGTTCCTGGACATCACCGAGCGCAGACGGATCGAGGAAGAGCTGCGTGAGAGTCAGGACCTGTTCCGGGCCATCTTTGACAGCAACACGATCGGCATTGTCGTCTCGGCCGTGACCGGGCCCACGGATGGCTCCGTCCTGACCAGCAATCGCGCCTTCCAGGAGCTGGTCGGCTATTCGAATGAAGAGCTGGCCTGCAGAAGCTTCAAGGAATACACCCACCCCGACGATATCGAAGCCGAAGAGGCCCTGATTGAGGGGTTGACCACGCAAACGCGCGCCTTCTATCAGATCGAAAAACGGTTTGTACGCAAGGGTGGACAGGTTGTCTGGGGGCGACTGCATGGCATTGCCCTGCGGGACCGGGGAGGGCGGGTCACCGGCGGCGTGTGCGTGATCGAAGACATCACTGGGCGAAAGCAGGCTGAAGAGGCTCTGGAGATGAGCCGAAGGACCCTGTTCGAGGCGCAGAGGCTCGCCCAGGTCGGTAGCTGGCAGTGGGACCTTCAAACGAACAAGGTTCAGTGGTCGCCTGAGATCTACCGCATCACGGGCCTTGATCCAGAGAACTATGACGGAAGCCCGGATCTGTTCCTGGACATTGTCCATCATGAGGACAAGGAAGCCTTCACCCAAGTGATGAATAAGACGCGCAGCCAAGGGGGGACGACACCCCTCGAATACCGCGTGGTCCGTCCGGACGGTTCCGTGCGCACGGTGTTCGCAACCGGGACCCTGGTCTTGGATGCGGAGGGCCGGACTACCCAATGCATTGGCACGATTCAGGACATCACGGAGCGCAGGCTGGCCGAGGAGGTCAACCTGAGGCTGCAGCAACAGCTCCAGCAAGCCCAGAAGATGGAGAGCCTTGGGAACTTGTCCGGGGGCATTGCTCACGACATGAACAATGTGCTCGGCGCCATCCTGGGAATCGCCTCGGCCAACCTCCAGATCCAACCCAAAGGAAGCCCCGCCCACAACTCCTTTGAGACCATTGTCAAGGCGGCCACCCGTGGCGGGGAGATGGTGAGAGGTCTGCTGTCGTTTGCCAGACAGAGCCAGGCTGAAGAACGAACTCTGGATCTGAATGCCATCCTCAAGGAGGATGCCGACCTCCTGGCACGGACAACACTGGCCAGGGTGGAGCTCAGACTGGACCTCGAAGCTGACCTCCTGCCGATCAGAGGGGATTCAGGTGCCTTGTCCCACGCTTTCATGAACCTCTGCGTCAATGCCGTGGATGCCATGCCCGAGAACGGCACCCTTTCCATCCGTACCAGGAACATCGGCAGGGAGTGGGCTGAAGTCGTCATTGAGGACACGGGATTGGGAATGTCCAAGGAGGTTCTTGAGAAGGCCATGGATCCCTTCTTCACCACCAAGGGTGTGGGCAAGGGAACGGGACTGGGCCTCACCATGGTCTACAAGACGGTGAAGGCCCATCGGGGGCTGATCGAGCTCCAGAGCCAGCCTGGCCGAGGAACGCAAGTGGCGATGCGGTTCCCGGTGAGCGAGCCAGTGGTCACTGACCATGAAGTTGCTTCCGGGGCCTGGGCGGCTGTGCCTGCGCAAACGCTGCGCATCCTCCTGGTCGATGATGATGAACTCATCAGGAGTTCCACCGGAATGGTCGTTCAGACTCTGGGCCATTCTGTGACTACGAGTTCGAGTGGTGAGGAGGCATTGGCCCTGGTCGAGGCTGGGCTGCGGCCCGAGGCGGTGATCCTGGACATGAACATGCCGGGAATGGGTGGGGCCGGGACACTGCCTCGTCTGAGAGAGCTGCTTCCAGGTGTTCCTGTCCTGCTGTCCTCAGGGCGGACGGACCAGGCGGCACTGGACCTGAGCAAGGTCCACCCCTCTGTTCTCCTGCTCCCGAAGCCATTCAGCATCACTGAGCTGAAGGCGTGCCTTGAGTCGCTTGCAGAAGGCGGAGGCTGTCTCTGACCCTCCCCTCAAAGCTGCCTCCGCCTGGATCGACCGCCTGGACTCACGGCTGGAACCACCCGGGCGGCAATTTCTCAGGAGGTTCCCATGAATCCGTTTCTTCGCGCCTCGCTGGCAGCCTTCTTTGGCTTCGCGCTGCTCGGTCTGTCCAGCTTGCCTGCCCATGCCGGTGAGCTCGGTTCCTCTGACGACAGTCGATTCGCATGGCTGGGGCGGAGGGTTTCGGACTCTGATTACGCCTTCTGGCTGTGTGGGGTCGAATATGCCGTCCCCACTGGATTCGGGATCACGAGCAAATTCATTCACCAGTTCCATGAAGCGGACAGGAACAGTCGCACCCATCCCTATCTCGCCGTAACCCTCAATACGGGTGCAGACGGGGTGAGGCTGGCTCTGGGATACGGGGCCATGCGCACGGGGGCTTCCGTCTTTTCAGGTGGAGAGGTCCGAGCCGCAGTCCTCCGAACCTGGCGCTCCCCCACGAAAACGGATGCGGGCAAGACCTTGGTCGGCCCCGAGGTCCGGACCATGCTCTTCAGTTTCCTCTCGGTTGGTGCCGGCTATTACTGGGAGATCTCCCCGAAAGGCCCCAGCCGTGATGCCTTCCTGGGTGTTCAGGTTGGCCTGGGATTCTGAGGACGAGCTGCAGCCGAGACCGAGCCGCAATGCGCCTCACTGCCTAGCCAAGAGACTGCGCTCAGGCAGCCAGCCCACGGGTTTCGTTTCGGGAGGCGGAGGAACCCGCCGGGAGATGGGCCCCGAGCGGGGAAGGGGATCGGCAGGATAAGAAATTTGCGCGAATTGGTTGTGCTCGCACAAATAGAAGATCAAAATATCGTTTGATTGTCTGCCATGGGGTCGCCGCTTGCGCATCATCCAGTGCTTTCCGAATGTCTCCACCTGCTCGAAGGTGATGACAGCTGCCAAGGCCCTGGGAGTGGACGCTGAGGTGGAGGGCCTGTGTGTCCATTTTGGCCCGCCGGAGAGCATGGAGGATTTGAACAAGATCCTGTTTGTCATTCGCGCAAAGGACCTCGATGGGATCGACGAGGAATCCCTGAACCCCTACTCGGTGTGCTGCTAGAGGCGAGCTGAGGATGGCTTGACCCCGAGGGATCTCTGGGCCTGCCGCCGCTGCATGCGCCAGGCCAGGAGGGTGAGGGCGACGCTGGCGAGGGCCGCGGCGAGCCAGCAGGCGCGCACGCTGGTGAAGTCGTAGGCGGGGAGGCCGGCGCCGCTGAGGCGGCCGCGGCCGATGAGCCAGCCGCTGAGCACGTCCTGGGTGCCAGCGCCGACGTAGCTAGCCACGCCCACGAGGCCCAGCGCCGTGCCCGCGGCAGCCCGGGGCACCGAGTCCACGGCCATCAGGCCGCCCATGAGGCAGACCAGGGAGCCGATGGAGAGGCCGAAGCCCACCATGCTGAGGGCATCCAGGAATCGCGGGCCCTGGGGCACCAGGAGCATCAGGGCCAGCGAGGCGCAGTTCAGCAGGCCGAAGAGCACGGAGGGCTTCACCCGGTCCCCATGGAAGACCACGTCCGAGAGCCATCCGGAGGCGATGGTGCCGATGACGCCGCACACGGAGCTGATGGCCACGAGGCTGCCCGCTTCCACCAGCGTGTAGCCCTTGGCGTGGTGGAAGTAGAACACGCCCCAGCTGTTCACGGCGTAGCGGGTGACATAGACGGCGGCGCTGGCCGAGGCGATGCACCAGACCAGCGGATTGCGCAGCACGCGGACCTGGTCGGGGGTGAGGAGGCCCGAGGTCTTTGCGGGAGCGGCCGCGACGGGGACGGCGGAGCTCGCTTCCACTGGCTTGTGCCGGAAGAGCACCCAGATGAGCAGTACCCCGAAGGCTCCTGTGGCGGCGCTGGCGATGAAGCCCGCCCGCCAGCCCCAGGTGGCCACCACGAGGGAGGTGAGCAGGAAGGTGAGGCCCTCGCCGAGGTTGTGGCTGGCGCTCCAGAGGCCGTAGCAGGTGCCCCGCTGGCGTGGCTCGAACCAGCGGGTGATGCCCACGACGCAGGCGCTGGCGCCCATGGACTGCAGCCAGCCGTTCAGCCCCCAGAGGGCGGCGAAGCCCGCGAAGACGAGCCAGCCCCCGGCCCAGCCAAGGGCCAGGTTCACCAGCGCCGAGCCCACCAGGCCCAGGGCCAGCAGCAGGCGGAGGTTCAGGCGGTCCGCCAGGACCCCGTTGGCGAACTTGCCGGCGGCGTAGGCGAAGAAGAGAGCGGACCCGGCGAGGCCCACCTGGGCTTCCGTCAGCACCCCGGCGGCCACCAGGGGGGCCTTCACCACCGAGAGGCTCAGGCGGCACACGTAGTAGAGCCCGTAGCCCAGCGTGGCCCCGGCCAGCACCGCCCACTGGCGGCCCCTGACCTCGCCCCAGCCGAAACGGCTCACCGCCGCGGCCCGGGAGCAGAGGCCGAGGGCACCAAGGGCGGGGTGGAGGCGGGAACCGGCATGCCCCATCGAACCACGCACGCCCGCAGTGGGACAGGGGTTTTCTGGCGCTGGACAAGCACTGAGCCCGGCCCGGGTCGCCTGCCGCACCTATCATGGTGCAGGCGCTCCTTGCCAGGGAGGGACCGGGACCATGGGCAGTCGCGTGCACGGGTTGGCCGGGGGGACCCTCCTGGCGGTGCTGCTCCTGACGGGCTGCGGCGAGGTCTCTCCCCTCGGGGCGCGGCCGAAATCGGACCAGTTCCTGACCCCGGAGCAGCTGGCGAAGAGGGTCCAGCCGGGCACCTCCCGGGAGGCGATCCTGCGGCAGCTCGGCGAGCCCGCGGTGAGCAGCGGGGATGGCAGGGCCCTGGCCTACGCCCGGCTCGTGACGGCGGAGCGGAAGGTCCTGACCCTGGCAGTCGTCGTGCCCTTCTGGTCCACCTCCGCCATCACCTACTTCCAGGTCCAGGGCATCTGGTTGGATGGCGATGGGCGGGTCGTGCAGACCCGGCTCTGGAATGGTCACAACGGCCCCCACGGCGGCAACCCCTACGAGGCTTACCGGGTGCCGAGCCGGGAGCACCTCCTGCGCTGGCTCGAGGAGGAGGCCCCGGGGAGCGCAGGGCCGCGCTGACCGCCGGGCGGGCGGCAGAGGCCTCCGAGCTGCCTAGACCCGCGCCCGCTCGGCGCGGATGAGCTCCCAGAGATCCTGCAGGACGGCTCCGGAGGCCACCCGCTCCCGCTCCAGCATGGCCTCTGCCAGCTCCTTGGGATCCGTGTGGGTCACGCCCTGGTATTCCCACTCCCAGAAGTCTTTGGCGAGCCGCACCGAGAAGGTGTGCTTGCCCAGCCTGAAGGTGCCGCCCGTGGGCGTGTTCATGGTCAGGACGAGGATCCTGTTTTCAAGCGAGCCGTGGTCTGAGCCCATCGGTGCCTCCCGTGATGGCGCTGATCAATGGCCTTCGAGTCGCGGGCGGCGGCCGGAGCCCGGGTGGTGCCGGGCAATCTCGTTGTAGGCCATGAGAAAGTGGCTCTTCAGGCACTTCTTGCAGATGCCGTGGGAGATGGAGGCGTCGGGCCGCACCTTCACGAAGATCCGCTCCAGGCTCTTCGGCAGCCAGACCTTGTGGAGGTGGATGGCGCCACACCAGGCGCACTTGGTGATGAAGTCGTCCTGCCTCATGGCTCCCCCCCGGGCCTTGGATTGGAGTTCGAGATGGATCCTAAAGGTAGGAGCTCCTGGTGGGTTGACCATCCCGGGTATCCGGTAGTCGGGATAGCGGGAAACAGGTAGCTCCAGGAGCCCTTGTTAGTCCTTTCGGTGGATTCGCCCGAGCTTGAGGTGGCCCGGTGTGAGAGCTGATTCAGGAAAAAAATGAGCCTGGGAACTTTCGAAAAATGTATCTCAACGCCACAGAAATCAGGGCTTTCGAAATATTTCAAATAGATCATTTTTGCCTAATCATTGAATCATTTGACTTGTAAAAAAATTATAAAATAAATTGGACAAATCGCTTGTCTTGTATGGAATGCAACCAGAAAAAAAAGTTAAAAATAGGACGTACTGCAATCCTCGATAACTGCCGATCATTCCAGCAGGGCGGGAGTCCCCCCCACTTGCCAGTCCTTGATCCTGCTCTTGGAATCAGGGGCCTTGTGGGGGGCTGTGCGATAGCGCTGCCCGGCATCAGGAGATCCTATGAAAAAAACGAAAGTTCGCGTCCTCACGGCCCTCCTGGCGGGCTTCTTCGCCTTGAGTGCCTCTCCGGTCCTGGCCGACACCAAGGTCTCCGCCGGCAAGACCTACAAGGCCTCGGTCACCGCGGCCAGCGCCTACCCAGACAGCGCGGGGACCGAGCTGACCGATGGCCAATACGCCGCAAGTGCCGCCTACACGGATCCGGCCTGGCAGGGACGGAACACCAAGTCCTACAACCACACCATTGACCTCGGCTCGACCCAGCCCGTCAACCGGGTGGTCACGGACTTCATGGCCAACGCCGCCATGGGCATCGCCTATCCCACCTCCGTGGTGTGCACCTATTCCAACGACGGCCGGAACTTCGCCACCCTCGGCGCCGCGGCCGCCCTGGCCGAACAGGCCTCCCGGCGGCAGTTCCAGTGGACCGGCGCGGCCGTCTCGGCCCGGTATGTCCGGGTCACCGTCAAGGGGAACGGCTCGTGGGTCTTCCAGGATGAGGTCGAGGTCTGGTCCCCCTCCCTGACCGCCGCCCCCAGCCAGCTCAGCTACCCCCAGACTGCCATCAGCGGCACCGTGGGGATGAGCATCGCCACCGACACGCCCCTGGTGACCGGCACCGTGAGCGCCTGGAGTATCGCGCCGGCGCTGCCTTCCGGCCTGGCCTTCAGTGCGGCCAATGGCGCGATCTCCGGAACGCCCACCACCGCCTCCACGACCACCACCTACACCGTGACTGCGGCCAACAGCTCGGGAACCACCACAGCCCAGGTCTCCGCCACCGTGGTCGCCGCCGCCCCGGCGCCGCCCAACTCCCTGACCTATCCCACCACCAGCCTCGGGGGCACCGTGAGCGTCCTCCTGGCCACGGACACGCCCACCGTGCAGGGGACGGTGACCTCGTGGTCTGTGCAGCCGGCGCTGCCCTCGGGCCTGACCCTGAACGCCGTGAACGGAGCCATTTCAGGCACCCCCACCGTCGCCCAGGCCGCGGCCTCCTACGTGGTCACGGCGGCCAACGCCACCGGCGCCACGACGGCCACCCTGGGCATCGTCGTCTATGCCGCCACCGCCGGGATTCCCAGCCCCCTCCATGGGGTGACGGTGGATGACGGCTGGACGGACAATGCCACCAACCGCGCCAAGCTCATCGCGGCCCTGAAGGCCTGTCCGGTCAAGCCCACCGTGCGGATCGTCATGGACAAGGCCGTCCAGCCCAGCAGCTACGCGTCCCTCTTCCAGGCCATCCACGGCGTCGCCTACATCATGGCCTGCCCCTGCGACTCCGACTACATGATCAGCTACACGACCGTGGCCGCCTATCAGAAGCGGTTCTCGGATAGCGTCGCGGCCCTGGGTCCCTACGTGGACCTCTGGGAGATCGCCAACGAAATCAACGGCGAAGGCTGGCTGGGCACTGACAAGCAGTTCCTGGCGAACAAGATGTATGCGGCCTACACATACATCCACGGCTTCGGGCTGAAGACCGTCCTGACGCCCTACGAGTTCCGGCCCGGGGACCAGTCCATGACCATGGAAGCCTGGCTGCAGCAGTACGTGCCCCAGGACATGAAGCTCGGCGTGGACTACGTCCTGGTGAGCTACTACGAGGATGACAACGGGGGCTACCAGCCGGACTGGACCACGGTGTTCAACAGCCTGCAGGCCCTGTTTCCGAACTCGAAGCTGGGCATCGGTGAGTGCGGCAACACCGCCTCGAACGCCACCGTGCAGAGCAAGATCGACATGGCGAACCGCTACTACCAGATGCCGAAGTATCTGCCCAGCTATTTGGGCGGCTACTTCTGGTGGTACTGGGTCGAGGACTGCGTGGTCTCCTCGGATGCCACGGGCGCCGCGCAGCTCAAGGCGGTCATCGATACCGACATGGCGGCCCAGCCGCTGTAGCGGGTGCTGGTGCTGGCGCGGTGGTCAGGGGCGCGGCAAGGCGCCTCTGACCGCCGCCTTCCGTTGGGACAGTCCTCGGTCCCGGGCCGATCCAGGGGCTATGGTACGATGGGCAGGCCTTCCTGCTGCCCGGCGCAGGGAATGAACCTGCTGGCCTCGCCGCCTGCGGCCCGTTGCTCACCCCCCTCTGACTGAAGTGACCATGAGCCGATTCTGGAGTCCCGTCGTCCACGCCCTGACCCCGTACGTGCCCGGCGAGCAGCCGAAGCTGGAACGCATCGTCAAGCTCAACACGAACGAGAACCCCTACGGCCCCTCGCCCCGGGCCCTGGAGGCCATCCGGGCCGCCACGGGCGAGGCTCTGCGGCTCTACCCGGACCCGAACAGCGAGGCTCTGAAGTGCGCCCTGGCGGCGCAGCTGCGGGTCCGCCCGGACCAGGTCTTCGTCGGCAACGGCTCCGACGAGGTGCTGGCCCACGTGTTCCAGGCGCTGCTCAAGCAGGAGATGCCGCTGTGGTTCCCGGACATCACCTACAGCTTCTACCCGGTCTACTGCGGTCTCTACGGCATCGCCGCACGGACCCGGCCCCTGGCGGAGGACTTCTCCATGCGCGTGGAGGACTACCTGCCCACCTCGGACCAGCGGGCAGGCGGGATCATCTTTCCCAACCCCAATGCGCCCACGGGCTGCCCCGTGCCGCTGGCGGGGGTCGAGCGCATCGCTGCCGGAAACCCGGACGCGGTGGTGGTGGTCGACGAGGCCTACGTGGACTTCGGCGGCGAGAGCGCCGTCAGTCTGGTGGACCGTCATCCGAACCTGCTGGTGGTCCAGACCTTCTCCAAGAGCCGCTCGCTGGCGGGTCTGCGCGTGGGGTTCGCGGTGGGCCATCCAGAGCTCATCGAGGCGCTGGAGCGGGTGAAGAACAGCTTCAACTCCTACCCGCTTGATCGGCTCGCCCTCGCGGGCGCCATGGCCTCGGTGCAGGACGTGGAGCACTTCCAGGCCTGCTGCCAGAAGGTGATCGCCACCCGCCAGCGCCTGGTCGCAGAGCTGGGTGGGCTGGGTTTCGAAGTGCTGCCCTCGGCCGCCAACTTCATCTTCGCCCGCCACCCCAACCGGGATGCCGCCACCCTCGCCGCGGAGCTGCGCCAGCGGGCCATCATCGTCCGGCACTTCCGCCTGCCGCGGATTGACCAGCACCTGCGGATCACCGTGGGCACGGACGAACAGTGCCAGCTCTTGGTCGAGGCGCTGGCGGAGATCCTGGGCCAATGACGTGACCCAGGGGGGGAGATCTCCACGGTTCTCTGTTCCCCTCGTTGCTAAGGCCTGCCCCGCAGCGCCGGGAGACGCCAGGGACCGCTAGATCCTCGGTGCCGGGTCGCGGGCCGGACGGGCCAGGGTCTGCGGGGGGCTCCGCCGGAAGCCTGCGTTCTTCCTTCGGGAGAGGGCTTCGACAAGGTCGTAGGGATCGAAGAAGACCTGGCCCCAGGCCTTCCACTCCCACCAGTCAGGGCCATAGCGGACCACGATGAAGTTGCCCCTCAGCCAGAATCCGCTGCCGCTGGGGGTGCCTGCCGTCAGTTCCAGGATGAGCTCTTCGGAGATCACAACCCACCTCCCAGGAGACGTTCAATTCAAGGCCTCTGGCAGCAGACGGGCAGGTGCTTGCACTCGCCCGCCTCGGTAGACCAACCAGGGACCCGACCTCAGGTGCTCTCAAGATAGGTCAGGGGCCACCGATCGCAAGCCGTAATGGATACAAAAGCAATTAATTATTAGTATAAATCATTTGATTTAAGCTCGCCTGCCCCATTGGAACTAGCGCCATGCCTAGGCCGGGTGGGGCTGGATCTCCTGGATGAGCGCCTGCAGGGCAGGCAGCTCGAAGGGTTTCTGGAGGAACCCGGAGGGGATCTGGTCGCCGAACTGCCAGGTGGCGTCCTGCTGGCTGTAGCCGCTGATGAGCACCACCCTGACCCCGGGGTTGAGGTCGCGCAGGGCCCGGAAGGTATCGGCGCCGCTCAGCTCCGGCATGGTCAGATCCAGCAGCACCCACTCGATCGCCTCGGCATGCTCCAGGTAGAGGGAGATGGCCTCGGTGCCGTCCGCGGCCAGCAGCGTGCGGAACCCCAGGTAGGCCAGCATGGCGGCCGCGGTGTCCCGGACCAGCTCATCATCGTCCACGATCAGGACCAGGTCGGAGCCCCGGGAAGCAGCCCTGGGCGCATTGTTCGCCGTCAGCGGCTGAGTGGCGCGCACCACGGCCAACCGGGGGCCGCTGCTGACCGGGAAGAGGATCCGGATGGAGGTGCCCAGGCCGGGGCTGCTATCGATCCTGAGCGCGCCGTGGTGGCCCCGGACGATGCCCAGCACCGCCGACATGCCCAGGCCACGACCGGTGAACTTGGTCGTGAAGAAGGGATCGAAGAGTCGGCTCAGGGTGTCCTGGTCCATGCCGGAGCCCGTGTCCTCCACCTCGACGAAGACATAGCGGCCCGGGGCTGGCTTCTCGTCGAGGCGGCTGGCCACGAGGTAGGCCGCGTCCGCATCGAGGACTCCGGTGGCGATCGAGACCGTGCCGGGATAGTGGCCGATGGCTTCGGACGCGTTGGTGATCAGGTTCATCACCACCTGCTGGACCTGCCCTGGATCGGCGTGAGTGTGCGGCAGGCCTGCGGTCAGGTTGAGGTTCAGCGTGATGGTCCGAGAGAGTCCCACCCGGAACAGGTGCACGTTCTCCTCGACCACCTCGTTGAGGTCCAGGTCCTTCACGTCGAAGGTGCCGCGACCCGAGAAGGCCAGCATCTGGCGCACCAGGTCCGCGGCCCGGCGGTTCGCCTGCAGGCTCCGCTCCAGGAAGGGGCGGGCGGGCGAGTCGCCACCCTGGGTGTGCATCGCCAGCTCCAGGTTCGCCAGCATGGCCATGAGGAGGTTGTTGAAGTCATGGGCGATGCCCCCGGCCATGACGCCCAGGCTCTCCAGTTTCTGGGAGTGGAGGAGCCGCCGCTCGAGCTCCAGGCGGGTGGACTCCCACTCCCGGTGCTCCGTGATGTCGAGGCAGGAGCCGATGTAGCCCACGAAGGTGCCGGTGGAATCATGGCGGGGGTGACCCTCGTCGATGACCCACTGGTATTCCCCGTCCTGGCGGCGGAGCCGATACTCCATGCGGAAGGGTTGCCGCGCCTCCCAGGCAGCCAGGTAGGTCTTCGCGCAGCGCAACAAGTCCCCTGGATGCACCACCGCCCGTAGGCCGGCTGCCCTCAGTTTCTCCAGGCTCAGCCCCACGAAGGTCAGGAAGCGGCCATTGAACCAGCTGAGGCGCTTGTCTGGCCCCGTGAGCCAGATCATGGCCGGCGAGCTGTTGGCCACGGACTCGAAGAGCGCCTGGCTCTCCCGGAGCGCGGTCTTGGCCTGCTCGCGTTCGGTCTCGTCCTCTAGGCAGAGCAGGAGCACGGTCCTGCCGGCGGCCTTGATCAGGGCCAGGGAGGCCCGGAAGGCCACCACGCGGATGACACCCTGCTGGTCGATGGTGGTGCGGTAGCTGAGGCCGGTCTCCGGCTGGCCGGTCTCCAGGACGCGCCGGGCGGACAGCTGCACCGCACACTGGCCGCAGGCCAGCCCCGTGCTGCAGCCCTGGTGCTCTGCCATGGCCTGGACACAGCCGAGGGCAGTGCCGAAGCCCAGGGACCTCAGCAGCGCCTCGGAGCGGCCGGTGTAGGCCTCGAAGGCCCGGTTGGTGTCGATGATCTGGAACCCGGGGTCCAGGCGGCACATCATCACCGGGGCGTTCTGGTAGATGGCCTCCATCTCCAGCCGGTTGTGGTTCAGGGCCTCCTGGGTCCGCCGGTGGTCCTGCTTGGTCCCCCACTCGCGCAGGGCCCGGCCCAGGGAGTGGCGCAGGTCCTGGAAGGACTCCGGGGACTTGACCAGGTAGTCGAGGGCGCCGGCCCTCAGGACATCCACCGCGATCTGCTCGCTACCGAAGCTGGTCATGACCAGGACGGGGATCGGCGCCGCCTCGGCCCAGCTCCGGAGCAGGTCCAGGGCCTGACCATCAGGCAGGTTCATGTCCACCAGCGCCAGGTCCGGGAGGCAGGCGCGCAGGGCCTCTCGGCAGGCCGCCAGCGTCTCCACGACCTGGACCTGATAGACCGGATCCACGCCTTCCAGAGCCCGCCCGATTGCCTCCGCATGGGCGGGATCGTCCTCGACCACGAGGACCCGGATGGGGGTAGCGTCCATGGGCGGGGCTCTGCTCCTCAGTAGGGGTACTTGTTCCAGGCGAGCCAGTAGTAGCCGCAGGTCTCCATCAGCGAGACGAACTGCGGGAAATCCACCGGCTTCACCAGGTAGCTGTTGGCGTGGCACTCGTAGGCCTTGGCCATGTCCGTCTCGGCGGCGGAGGTGGTCAGGATCACCACGGGGATCGCGGCCAGGGCCGGATCCTGCTTGATGACCTTGAGCACCTCGAGGCCATCCACCCGCGGGAGGCGGAGGTCCAGCAGGATGAGGCCGGGGCGGGGGCTGGCTGTTGGATCAGCGTAGTCTCCCTGCTGGTAGAGGTAGTCGAGCGCGGCCTGGCCATCCGGCACGTGGATGAGGCGGTTGGCGAGCCGGAAGCCCTCGAAGTTCCGCCGGACGATCTCCGCATGGGCGGGCTCATCTTCCACCAGCAGGATCACAAAGGCTTCGCCCATCATCGCGCCTCCCCTGGTGCATGTAGCGCTTTCGGCAGGGTGAACAGGAAACATGAACCCTGACCCGCCCCTTCGGACTCCACCCGGATGGTGCCCCCATGGACCTCCACGATGCGCTTGATCAGGGCCAGGCCGAGACCGGTGCCTTCGGTGCGCGCATCGAGCTTCTCGAACAGCCCGAAGACCTTCCCGTGGTAGCGGGGATCGATGCCCTGGCCGTTGTCCCGGACGAAGAACTGGGGATATTCGCCAGCCCGCTCCACACCGAGGTGGATCCGGGGGTTGGGCTGGTCGCCCATGTATTTCACGGCATTCTCCAGCAGGTTCTGCCAGATCTCCACCAGCCGGGGCCGGTCGCCCCGCAGCGGCAGCTCCGCCTCGTCCACGGTCACCTGGACGCCGCGCAGGGCCAGGCTGCCCGCCACGGCTTCCAGAGCCTCCTTGGCGAGGGCCTGGAAGCTGGTCTGGACCGGGGCGTTCACCACCCGCCCGATGCGGGAGACCTCCAGCAGGTCGCCCAGCAGGCGGCTCATCTTCTCGGTCGCCCCGTGCATGTAGAGCAGGTCCTTCTTCACCCGCTCGGTCTCCTGCTTGGCGAGGTCCTCCTCCAGGTAGCCGAGGAAGGTCTTGACCGTGACCAGGGGGCTCTTCAGGTCATGGGACACCAGGTAGGTGAAGCGCTCCATCTCCTCGTTCTTCTGGCGCAGATCCTCCTCCCGGGTCTTCCGCTCGGTGATGTCCTCGAACACTGTGGCGAACTGCCCTGGCTTCGGGGAGATCACCGAGATGCGGAAGTAGCGCGCCAGGGGCGGGTAGTAGGTCTCGAAGGCATAGGGCTCGCCACCCTGGGCCACCCGGGCGTACTCATCCAGGTAGGGCGGGGGCTCCAGGCCATAGAGCTGAGAGCCCAGGCGGTTCCGGGTGGCGTCCAGGTCGAGTCCCGTGTGGCGCCGGTAGGCTGGATTGACGTCGAGCACCAGGTAGTCCAGCGGGCTGCCGATCTCGTCCAGGACCAGCTCATGGAGGGCGACGCCTTCTGCGAGATTTTCGAAGAGGGTGCGGAACTTCCGCTCGCTGAACTGGAGGCTGTCCAGGATCTTGTGGTGCTCGGTGAGGTCGTTGATGATGGCGAGCCCCACCCGGAGTTCCTGGCCCCGGTCCACCAGCTGCAGGTGGGTCTCCACCGGGTATTCGGTGCCGTTCTTGCGGCGGTGGGTGAGCTCGATGACCAGGGTCTCCTGGTCACCGGCGGCGAGGGGGGCGAGGAGAGCCTTGAAGGATGCGGGCGACTGCGCCGGTTTGAAGTCGGTCATGGTCATGGCGAGCAATTCTTCGCGGGGGTAGCCGAGGTTCCGCACAGCCCCATCGTTGGCAAAGAGGATCCGGAGGGTGTCCGGGTCGAAGAGGCAGATCTCGTTCAGGCTCCGGGCGATGGCCTGGCGCAGCCAGGCGAGCTCCTGCTCCTGGGCGAAGCGCGCCTGGAAGTAGCACGCCCGCTGGTGCCGCCAGAAACCGGCGATCGCCACCCCGGTGCACAGCATCAGCAGGGCCGCCAGCAGGAGGGTGCCCAGCACCTGCCTCCGGAAGGGCTCATAGGCCTCGGCCCGGTCTATGCGTGAGACCAGGAACCAGGGGGAACCCGGTACCGGGCGGACATCGGCCAGCACGTGGCTGCCCCGGTAGTCCCGGCCCTCCACGACCCCGACCTTGCCTCTCACAGCCATGGCCGCGGGCAGGTCCGCCTGGCCCAGCGGGAACCGGAGCCTGAGGGCCGCGTCCGCCTGGAACTTCAGCTGGTTCAGGTAGAGCACCTCCGGGCCATCCTGCTTGACGAGCAGGGTCTCGGCCGTCCGGGCGGAGGTGGGCCAGCGGCTGATGAAGGGGTAGAACTCCTGGGTGGGATCGATGCGCAGGGCGGCGATGCCGATCATCCGCCCCGGATCCTGCGGGTCGGGGATCGGGACCCGGATGGACAGGTAGACCCGCTGGTCCTCCTCACTCCGGTAGAAGTCCTGGAACAGGGGCCGCCCCCCGGCCATGGCGGCCTGGATGCCCCGGAGGACCCCGGGATTGGTCTTGGGCAGGTCCGCGGGGATGCTCAGGAGCTCTCTCCCGTCTGGACCCAGCAGCCGGATCCGGTCATAGACACGCTGCTGCCAGATGGACTCGAGCCAGCTCTGCAGGAGCGCCCGGGCCTCCGGGTCACCGCCTCCGACCTGGGTCCGCTGGAAGAGCTCTGCGAAGGCCCGGTTCTGGCCCAGGGCCAAGGCATCAGCGAGGCGTTCCTGTCGCCACTGGGTGATCTGGCGGGCCTTCAGCTCACCGATCGAGGACAGCTGGGCCCAAACCTTGGCCTGCTCCTCCCGATACTGGCGGCGGAGGTAGTCGGCGGTCCCCCCGGCGATCGCCAGGATCAAGACGCCGGCCAGGACCAGCAGGCCGATGGGTTTCTGCCACTCGGGCGCAGGCTTTTCAGCCATAGGGATGAGTCCGTTGCTGGGGGGTGTGGCTGTCACAGGCCTGGAGGGCAGCACTGGGGCAGCTTGGAAAAGGTAGAGGAGTGCATCTAGGGTTTCTATCGAACTCCTGGGGCAAAGCATGACTTTTTACAATCCCGGCGCTTCTGAGGGTGTGCTGCCTCGGACCTTGCCGTTAGTCCTGCGGACCCTATGTTTTGAGCAGAGGCAATCGTGTCTAGCACCACCTGAGCTGGAGCTGCCATGACCAAGACCTTTGACACCCTCATCCCCAGCATCGAGCAGCGCGAGTCCGGCTGGATCCAGATCCGGGAGCGCCTTGCCCGGGACGCCCGGGAGGTCAGCCACCCCACCATCACCATCTCGCGCGAGTTCGGGTGCGAGGGGCATGCCCTGGCCCAGCAGCTGAAGGGGCTCCTGGACGAGGCCTCCACGGAGCCCTGGCACATCTTCGACAAGGCGCTCGTGGAGCAGGTCGGGGCCGACGAGAAGCTCTCGCGCCACATCCTCAGCCGCCTGGGCGACGAGAGCCATGCCGGGGATGTCCTCAAGACCCAGTTCGGCTTCCTCACCCATGACGAGGTCTACGCCAGCGTGGTCAAGCACCTGATCGGGATCGCCCGGACCGGCTGCGCGATCATCGTTGGTCGCGGCGGCGCCGTGGCCTGCCAGGGGCTGACGAACTGCTTCCACTTCCGCCTGGTGGGCAGCTTCGCCTTCCGGG
>CAIPAY010000196.1 GCA_903863195.1 uncultured Holophagaceae bacterium | reverse complement strand
GGCCGCCTCGATCCAGGTCTCGTGAAGGTCATCCATCGCCAGGAGCTCGCCGCCTTCCCCTACGTCAGCTCCACCGCCCTCTACCCCGAGTGGCCTGTGGCCGTTACCTCCCAGGTTGAGGGTCCGCTCGCCCGCAGGCTGACCATCGCCCTGCTGTCCCTGCCGGCCCAGGATCCCGCCGTCCGCAGTGCGGGCATCCACGGCTTCACGGTCCCGGCCAGCTACGGGGGCGTGGAGACCGTCCTGCGGCGGCTCCGCCTCCCGCCCTTCGATGCCGCCCCCGACTTCACCCTCACGGACTTGTGGCAGAGGCACCTCCCGGAGACGGCGGCCTTCGCGGTGCTGCTGCTCCTCCTGGCGGGGACGAGCGCCGGACTCGCCTTCCAGAACCGCCGGGTCCGCCAGGCTCGACAGCACTTCGCCACCCTCTTCGAGCACTCGCCGGAGCCCATGTGGATCATCGCCGACGGCCGCTTCATCGACTGCAACCCCGCCGGGGTCCGCATCTTCGGCCACGCCGACAAGGCCTCCCTGCTGGCGCGCCATCCGGACGATCTGTCTCCCCTGCATCAGCCCGACGGCGAAGCCTCTCTCGTCAAGGCCCGGCGCATGCTGGGCGCGGTGGCGGAAGGGGAGCCCCAGCGCTTCGAGTGGGTCTACCTCCGGGCTGATGGCAGCCCGTTCAGCGCCATCCTCAGCCTCACGCCGACCACCCTGGAGGGGCGTCCCGTGAGCCTGGCCGTGGGCCATGACATCTCGGACCTGAAGCGGACTGAGGAGGCGCGGCGCCAGCTCGAGGCCCAGTTCCAGCAGGCCATGAAGCTGGAGAGCCTGGGCAGCCTGGCTGGCGGCGTCGCCCACAACATGAACAACGTGCTGGGCGCGATCCTCGGCCTGGCCTCCAGCCTGCGCAACCAGACGGGGTCCACCTCACCCACCGCCAGGAGCCTCGACACCATTGTCAACGCCTGCCTGCGGGGCCGCGGTGTGGTGAAGGGCCTGCTCTACTTCGCCCACAAGGATCTCCAGGAGGAGGGGGCCGTCCAGCTCAACGACCTGGTCCGGGACATGACCCTCCTGCTCGGGCAGACCATGCTCAACCGCGTCCAGCTGCAGCTGGATCTGGACGACGGCCTGGGCGAGCTCCGCGGCGATGCCGGAGCCGTGAGCCATGCCCTCATGAACCTCTGCGTCAACGCCATGGATGCCATGCCCGCGGGCGGGACCATCTGGATCCAGACGCGCTCCAACGACGAGGGTGGGGTGGTGCTGGCCGTGCGCGACTCCGGCATGGGCATGCCCCCCGAGGTGCTGGCCCGGGCCATGGAACCCTTCTACACGACCAAGCCGCACGGCAAGGGCACCGGGCTGGGTCTGTCCATGATCTACGGCACCATGAAGGCCCACGACGGCAGGTTCGAGCTGCAGAGCCAGCCGGGCCTCGGGACCGAGGCCATCCTCACCTTCCCCGCCGCCCGGGTAGCCCGCCTGGCCCCCGCCCCGATCCCTGCTGCGGGCGCTGCGCCCTCCGGAACCTCCTCACTGAGCATTCTCCTGGTGGACGACGACGACCTCATCCGCGAGTCGGTCACCGAGGTCCTGCAGTTCCTGGGGCACCAACCCTTCAGCGCCCCGGGCGGGCAGGAGGCCCTCC
>CAIPAY010000195.1 GCA_903863195.1 uncultured Holophagaceae bacterium | reverse complement strand
ATGGAGACCAGCTTCTACAGCGTGGCCTTCACGCAGCCGCTGCCCTGGCCCGGCAAGCGGGCCCTCCGCAAGGAGGTGGCGGCCCTGGCTGTGGACTTCTCGGATGCCACCCGCGTTCGGGTCCAGCTGGGCCTCGAGGCCGATGTGCGGCGGGGCGACGCGGCCCTGCTGCTGGTCCGCGAGCAGCAGCGCCTGCAGGCGCAGCAGGCCCTCTTCCTGGAGCAGGCCGAGCAGCTGGCCCGCACCCGCTACGAGGTGGGCCAGGGCAGCCAGGGCGACCTGCTGCGGGCGCAGCTGGAGCGCACGCGGCTGCAACAGGCGGTCTGGTCCCTGGAGGCCGAGGAGCGGTCCGCCGTGGCCGGCCTCAACCGCCTGCGGCAGCACGAGCCCGCGGATCCCATCCCCACCACCGCCACCCTGGCCGACCTGCCGGAACCGGCCCTCCTGCTCCCCGAGGCCGTGGAGGCCCGCAGCCCCGAGCTGGCCTCGGCCCGCGCCACCGTGAAGCAGACCGAGAAGCAGCTGGAACTGGCGAAGCTGGACCGGCGGCCGGACTTCGCCGTCACCGCGGGCATCATGCCCCGGGGCGCCTTCGATCCCATGTGGCAGGTGGGCGTGAGCATCTCCCTGCCCATCTACGGCCGCACCAAGCAGCAGCGGGCCGTGGCCGAGCATGAGCACCACCGCCAGGGCCAGGGTTCCGAGGTGGAGTCCGTGCGCACCCTGCTGCGGCAGCGCACCGAGGAGCGCACCCTCCAGATCACGGCCCTGCGCCGGATCCGCGACCTCTACCGCGAGGGCCTGCTGGTGCAGAGCGAGGCCAGCTTCCGGGCCTCCCTGGCCCAGTACGAGGCGGGCCGCGCCCCCTTCCTGGGCGCCCTGGAGGCGCTCAATGGCTGGGTGGGCGACCAGGCCGCCTTCCTGCAGACTCAGGCCCAGCTCCAGGCCCAGCACATCGCCCTGGCGGAGTGCGCCCTCGGCGCCACGGTCCCCGTGACCGGCGGGTCCCTGGGCTCCGCCAGCATCGCCGGGGGCGCCGCCGCCCCTGCCGTCCGTTCCACTGCCAAGGCCCCGGGCAAGGCCCAGGACAGCGGCCCCGCCTCCATGAAGATGTAGGAGATCCCATGAGCCACGAGCAGCCCTCCTCTGAACAACCGACCCGCGCCGGCTCCCCGGTCCGCTCCCTCGCCCTGCTGGCCCTCGGCCTGGCGGTCGGGGTGGGCGGCACCCTGCTGGTGCGCCGTCCCGGCCCCGCCGCGGCGGCCCCGGCGGCGAAGAAGCCGATGTTCCAGTGCCCCATGCACCTGCAGATCCTGCAGGATCACACCGGCACCTGCCCCATCTGCGCCATGGACCTGGTGCCCATCGAGGAGATCCAGGGCGGCGCGTCCAGCGTGGACGGGCTGGCCGCCATCACCATCGACCCCGCCCGCCAGCAACTCATCGGCCTGCGCACCGCCAAGGTGGTGCTGGGCCCCACCGGCGGCGAGATTCGCGCCGTGGTCCGCCT
>CAIPAY010000194.1 GCA_903863195.1 uncultured Holophagaceae bacterium | reverse complement strand
GCTGCTCAGTCCCGAGGTCCAGGCCGGCATCATCGGGGCCCTGCTGATCACCACCGTGGCCGGGCCCGTGGGGCTTGGCTGGGCGCTCCGGCACGGCCAGCGGGGGCAGGGTTCAGCCCCTTTTAGTATGTAATAACACTTATTGATGTAGGTGATCAAGCGTATAGAGCCTGGGCCGGGCTCGCTCTAGCCTTCAGAGGTGGTCGTGCATTCCGGAAGTTCGTCCGGACGGCCGCGAGCTGAGGAGGAAGTGATCATGGGGGAATCCCGGCCTTTGGGCATCCTGGTGTTTGATGCGGCGGGGACGCTGCTCCGCTACAGCAAGGAAGCGGCAGAGCTGACGGGCTATTCGTCCGAGGAGGTGCCGAGCCGGGAGGACTGGTGCGAGCGCCTGTTCCCGGACGCCGTGAACCGGGCGATCGTGAAGGCGGCGCTCCAGGAGATGGCCGCGGAGATCCCTGCGGGCCAGTCCCGGTCCTTTGAGTTCTCACTCCCCTTCCGAACCGCTGACGGCGAGTTCAAGGACGGCCAGTTCACCATCGCCGTGACCTGCAGCACCGAGGAGAACCCCGAGCCGCTCTTCCTGATAAGCCTCCTGGAGAAGGTCACCGGGCGCCCCTCCCGTCCCGCTGCCGACAACCGGGATGTCCTCGGGCAGGCCCTCGCCATGATCCACACGGCCCGCGAGAACGTGGCGGCCATCGTGGAGGAAAGCCAGGACCGGGTCATCGCCGCGACCAACCGGATTCGCGGGGACCAGGTGGCCATGTCCCACCAGTGGGACGAGCTGTTCCAGGAGGCCTTTGCGCTGGCCCGGATCCGGGATCAGGTCGAGGTCATCCGGGAGTCGGTCAGCATCGCCTATGAGGCGTCCCGCTCCGATGTCCAGCAGGCGGATCCGGACCGTCCGCTCATGGGCGTGGCCGTGGGCAAGCCCGTGGCCCTGCCCCTGGGACTCAGCCTCCACAAGCTCGAGCGCTTCTGGATCCTGAGCACCCTCCAGGCGCTCCACGGCAACCGCAGCGACTGCGCGCGCCACCTGGACATCGCCCTGCGCACCGTCCGCAACAAGCTGGGCGAATACAAGACGGCGGGCTTCAAGATTCCCTCCTCCGCCCGGGGGCGGAGGGTGAAAGCCCAGGCCGTGGCCTGATTGGAAAAAAAGGACACCTGGGTCCAGTGTCATACGCAATTGAGCGGACCTGAATATGGGTTATAGTCGTCCGATGAAGGAGTCTGGATGACCCCCAGTGCTGATCCCACGCCCTCGACGCCAGGGAAACACGGCGCTGAAGTCCAGGCATGTATTCTCTTCGTGGATGACGACCTGCTGATCCTCAAGAGCATGAGGCGGTTGTTCAGCGACCACTACATGGTGCAGACCGCCCAGTCGGGTGAGGAAGCCCTGGCCCTCCTGGCCAAGGGCCCCCAGCCTGCGGTGGCCGTGGTGGATCAGCAGATGCCCGGCATGTCGGGCATCGACGTGCTCCGGGGCCTGCGGCAGGACTACCCCGACACGGTCCGGATCATGCTGACGGGCCAGGCGGATCTTCCCGTGGCCATGGACGCGGTCAACCGGGGCCAGGTCTTTCGCTTCCTCACCAAGCCCGTGGATGTTCCCAGCCTCCAGCAGATGGTGGCCGAGTCCATGGAAGCCTTCCAGCAGCGGAACGAAGAGAACCGCCTCGTGGCCCAGGCCATGGCTCTGGGTCGGGCGGACGGGCCCGGCCGGGAGGCCTCGGCGCTGCAGCAGCTGCTCGAAGCCAGGCTGACAACCCGCGAGATGGATGTGCTCCGCCTCATCGGCCAGGGCCGTGCCTCCAAGGAGATCGGTCCGCGGCTTGGGATCAGCCCCCGGACCGTCGATGTGCACCGCAGCCACATCCTCGAGAAGCTCACCCTGCACAACTCCACCTCCCTGGTTCGGGTCGCGGTCAAGGCAGGCCTGGTCTGACAGGGGCATGAGCGCCGGGCCCCTTGGGTTGACTACGCAATCAAGCGTATGAAGAGGAACGCTGAATCGGACGATAGTAGCTGTAGCCCCTTCGCGGGGGCTTCCAGGTGTGGCCATCCTCAGGCTCGCCTGCAACCGGCCGATAACTGTTCCGTGAGGTAGAACCGTGAAAACCATCGCCCGCTGGCTCTCTGGACTCCTGATTGGCCTGACCCTGCCGATCGCCCCCCTGCAGGGGCAGGCCCCGGCGGACTCGTTCAAGGTGGGCGTGGCGCCGCACACCAGTGCGCGCTTCATCCTCGAGCAGTATCAGCCGCTGCGGACCTACCTGACCAAGGCCCTGGGAGTCGAGGTGGAGATCGTGACGGCACCGGACTTCACCGAGTTCGCGCGGCAGGCGGTCGGCCAGAAGTACGACGTCGCCATCACCACGGGCCACCAGGCTCGGATGCTGCAAATGGACGCCGCCTACCTGCCCCTGATCACCTACAAGGCCGACTTCAAGGCGCTCGTCGTCGTCAGGAGTGATGCGGGGATCAAGGACGCCGCCGACCTGAAGGGCAAGACCGTGATCGGCCTGAGCCCCTCCTCCCTGGTCACGCTCTGGGGCGAGTCCTGGCTGCGCCGCATGCGCCGCACCGATGTGACGCTGCGCTATGTCAGCGCCGCGGACAGCGTAGGCCAGCTGCTCCTGGTCGGTGAGGGCAGCGCCGGGCTCATGTCCCTGCCGAACTTCCAGAACCTGGCCCCCGAAGTGAAAGCCAAGCTGCGGGTGCTGGCGGAGAGCCCCGCCATGGCCGGCCGGGTCTACATGCTGAATGGCCGCCAGCAGAAGCGGAAGGCTGCCATCGAGGCCGCCATCGGGGCCTTCTCGAAGACGCCGGAAGGGCTGCAGTACCTCGAGAAGAACAACCTGGGCGGCTACCGGAAGCTGCGGGGCGGGGAGCTCGAAGCCATGAGTCCGTACGCGGTCGAAGTCCGGAAAATCCTGGGGCTTAAATGAAGCTTTCTTTCATGGGGCGGTCGATCCGCTCCCGCATGCTCCTGGCGGCGATCCTGGTCGAGGCGACCATGCTCACCCTCCTGGTGGTGAACAGCCTTCGGCTGCTCTCGGGGCAGATGACTGAGCAGGCGGCCCGGCATGCCTCGCAGATGACCCCGGTCCTGCACGCGGCCCTCATCGCGCCCCTGGCCCAGCGGGACTCCGCCACGGTCCAGGCGATCCTTGACGAGTGTGTGCGAACCCAGGGCATCGACTATCTGGCCGTGCATGATTCCCTGGGCCGGATGGTGGCTATCAGTGGCTGGCCCCGGGACAAGGCGCTGCCTCCCCCGGATCAAGGATTCAAGCTCTTCGTGGCCAATGGCACGCCCCGCTACAACGTCGTCTCGGAGATCACGGTTGCCAAGCAGAAGCTCGGGGACGTGCACTTCGGGCTGGACCTCTCCCAGATCCTGGCCGCCCACCGGCAGCTGCTCAGCCAGGGCGTGGCCATCGCCCTGGGCGAGCTGCTGCTCTCCGCTGGGTTGCTCACGGTTCTCAGCTTCTGGCTCACGCGCCACCTCACGGCCCTGACCACGGCCAGTGAGTCCGTGGCCTACGGAAACCTCACCCCGCCCCTGGTCTGGGAAGGCGAGGATGACATCGGCCGGCTCGGAACCGCGTTCAACGCCATGTCCCGGGCGGTCCGGGACCGGATCCGGGAATTGACGGACGCACGCGACGTGCAGGCCTCCCTGGTGCGGGACATCGCCGATGCCCACCAGCGCCTGGAAGAGATCACCGACACCATGGGCGACGGACTCTACGTCCTCGACGAGGCGGGGCGCATCACCTTCGTGAACCCGCGTGTCGAGGAGATCCTGGGCTGGTCCAGCCAGGAGCTGCTCGGGCAGTCCGCCCACGATCTGTTTCACCGGCAGGACCTGGCGGGGAACCCGATTCCCGCCGAGGACTGCGAGGTCACCCAGGTCCTGAAGGGCGGTGGCGTCTATCGCTCCAACGACGAGATCTTCAGCCGAAAGGACGGCCAGCTCCTGTATGTCTCCCTGGTGAGCACGCCCATCATCCGGGACGGGCGCCGGACCGGGGCGGTGGTCTCCTTCCAGGACGTCACCGAGCTCCGCCGCAGCGCCCAGGCGCTGAAGGAGAGCGAGGAGCGCTTCGCCGCCGCCATCGATGGCAGCGGCGACGGCCTGTGGGACTGGAACATCCCCGCGGGGAAGGTCTTCTACTCCAACAACTGGAAGGCGATGATCGGCTACTCGCCCGAGGAACTAACCTCGGAGCTCTCGGAGTGGGACTCCCGCCTGCACCCGGAGGACCGGGACCGGACCTTCCAGGCCCTTCAGCGGCACCTGGACGGGGTCCTGCCCCGCTACCTCAGCGAGCACCGGATCCAGACGCGGCAGGGCAACTACATCTGGGTCCTGGACCGCGGCTCGGTGGTGGAGCGCGATGCCGCCGGCAGGCCCACCCGCATGATCGGGACCCACGCCAACATCACCCTGCGCAAGAGCATGGAGCGGGCGCTGGAGCAGCGCGACCGCCTCCTCGAAGCGGTCAGTCGCGCGGTTGCGGGCCTCCTCAACTCCGAGACCTGGGAGGGCGGCATTCCCGAGTTCCTCTGCACCCTGGGCATCGCCTCCGAGGCCAGTCGGGTCTCCATCTGCCGGCGCCGGGACGACGCGGAGGGTGAGGACGAGGTCGGCATGGGCCTGGTGTTCGAGTGGTTCCGGGAGGGGGCCGGTGCCCTCAAGGACGATCCCGCTGCTCTGAACTTCAACATGCGGGCGGCGGGCTTCGGGCGCTG
>CAIPAY010000193.1 GCA_903863195.1 uncultured Holophagaceae bacterium | reverse complement strand
CCGACTGGGGCGAGGCGCTGCGCCTTGAGCGGGGCCGCTAACCGCACGCTGGCCTGATAACTTAGGGGAGCCCATGAGCTCCCCCCGCCGCCTCCCGATTCTGCTGCTGCTCGCGCTGCCCCTGGCGGCCCAGGCGCCGCCGGTGCCGACGCTGGTGGAGGAGCTGGAGTCCTCCAGCCTGGCCCTGCCCATCCGGGTGGACCTGTCCGCCCTGCTGAGACAGGTCGAGGCCCAGGTGCCCCTCTCGCCGCCCAACATCGAGACCTGGGCGGAGATCAAGGGCAAGCCTCGGGCCTACTTCCGCTTCAACCTGATCCGGGAGCCGCTGCAGGTGCAGATGAAGGACGCCCAGCTCTCGCTGCGCATGGTGGCCAATTTCGGCATGGATGTGGGCCTGCGGACCCTGGGCAACCACTACACCGTGATGGGGTCCTGCGGCCGCAGCCCGGAGCCGCCGCGCCGGGTGCTGCTGGACCTCAAGACCGAGCTCGGGATCCTCCCGGGCTGGGGCGTGGCCCTGCGCCAGACGGCCTTCGAGGTGACTCCCCTGAACACCTGCGAGATCACCTTCCTCGGCTTCGACATCACGAACCAGGTGACCGCCGGCATGAAGGACAACCTCGCGGCGGGCACGGAGGCCCTGGCCCAGCTGGTTCGCGAGAACGCCCTCGCCCGCCAGAAGGGCCAGGAAGCGTGGAACCTCTTCAGCCAGCCCATCGAGCTGCGCAAGGACCTCTACCTGCTGTTCCAGCCCCGGCGCATCCGCATCGCCCCGCTGGTCACTCAGGGCCGGACCCTGGTCATCACTCCGGAGATCGAGGCCCTGCCCCGGCTGGTACTGGGGGCGAAGCCCGTGGTCGTGGCCACGCCGCTGCCGGACCTCGAGCTGAACGCCAGCCCCAGGCCCGGGTTCCGGCTCCGGGTCGAGGCCGAGCTCTCCTACGTCCACGCCACCCAGCAGCTGATCGCGGAGGTGGTGGGCAAGACCTTCGACACGGACAAGGGCCGCTTCGAGATCACCTCGGCCCGGGTCTGGGGAGACCAGGGCCGGGCCCTGCTGGAGATCGGCGTCAAGGGCCGCGTCACAGGCAAGGTCACGCTGTCGGGACGGCCCGTCTCCGATCCGGCCACCAGCTCCCTGCGGCTGGCCGACCTGGACTTCACCCTGGCCAGCCAGAGCTGGCTGACCCGGATGGGGGTCTGGCTCAACCACTCGGGCCTGCAGAAGCTGCTGGTGGAGAAGGCCCACTTCCTCATGGACCAGCAGTTCCAGGGCCTGCGCGAGGCCGTGCAGGCCGGCCTCAACCGCCCCCTGGCGCCCAACCTCATGCTCAGCGGCAGCTTGAAGGCCTTCAAGGTCGCGGCGCTGACCACGGGGCCCGAGTCCTTCAAGTCCCAGGCGTACCTGGAGGGCGAGGTCCAGGTGGACATGAAGTAGGCTGGAGCCGGAGATCCCGATGCTCAACCCCCTTTCCCACTTCCGGGTCGTGGACCTGTCCTGCGTGCTGGCGGGTCCCTTCGCCACGCAGCTGCTGGCGGACTTCGGGGCCGAGGTGCAGAAGCTGGAGCCCCCGGGCGGCGATCCCACCCGGGGCTGGGGGCCTCCCTTCGAGGACGGCGAGGAGGGCGAGAGCGCCTACTTCCGCTGCGCCAACCGGGGGAAGGTCAGCCGCACCATCGACCTCCACTCCGACGAAGGCCGCGAGGTCCTCTTCGAGCTGCTGAAGGACGCCGATGTGCTGGTGGAGAACTTCCGCTCGGACTCCGCGGACCGCCTGGGCCTGGGCTGGAAGCGGCTCCATGCGAAGTTCCCCAAGCTGATCCTGGCCTCGGTGCGCGGCTTCGCCTCGGATGTGACCGCCTCCCGCCGGGCCGGCTACGACTTCATCATCCAGGCGGAGAGCGGCTGGATGGACATCACCGGCGAGCCCGAGGGCCGGCCCATGAAGGTGGGCGTGGCCCTGGTGGACGTGCTGGCGGGCCTCTACTGCGCCAACGGCATCCAGGCGGCCCTGCTCCACCGGGAGCGCACAGGCGAGGCCATCCACATCGAGGTGCCGCTCATGGAGGCGGCCCTGGCGGGGCTGGTCAACGTCGCCGCCGGCTCACTGATGACCGGCGAGCCCCCGCAGCGCTGGGGCAACGCCCACCCCCAGATCGTGCCCTACCAGTCCTTCTGCTGCAGCGACGGGGACGTAGCCATCGGCATCGGCAGCGACCGGCAGTTCGAGGTGCTGGCCATGTGGCTGGATCTGGATCTGGAGAGCCGGCCGGACTGGCGCAAGAACCGCGGCCGGGTGCGGGACCGCAATGAGCTCGTGGCCCTCATCGAAGCGCGCACCCAGGGCAGCACCGTGGCCGAAGTGCTGGAGATGTGCGCCGCCAACGCCATCCCGGCCAGCCCGGTGCGCAGCGTGGACGAGGTGCTGTTCCGCAAGGGCGGCGAGCTGCACAACCTGCTGCAGCCCCTCTTCGACGCCGACACCCACACCATGGTCCCCACCCTGGCCTCGCCCATCCTCCTGAATGGCGAGCGGGCCTGCGCGCCCCTGCCCCCGCCCCGGCGGAAGCCGTGAGGGCCGCCCCGCGCCTGGTCCCCGTGGGAGCTCGGAAGCCGAACCAGCTGGCCGAGGCCCGCCTCCGGCAGGCCTGGCGGTTCGTCATGGGCCCCGCCCTGGCCGACCGCACGCGCCTCCTGCGCGTGGAGCGGGAAGTCCTCGTCATCGGCTGCTGGGAGCTCACCCGGATCGCGGCCCTGCGGGAGGCCTCCCTCGCCGTCTGGCCCCAGATGCGGGACCGCATCCAGCGCGCCCTGCGTCTGCCCCTCCGGGGCATCCAGATCGTGCCCTGTGATCCACCTGCCCCCACCCCGACCCTGCCCCAGGATCCCGATCCCCTCCGGCGGGCCATGCTCCTGCTGGAAACCCGCCACCAGGAGCGGGTCCGTCTGGGCCTTGAGGCGGAGTAGCACTGGACCCCCCCCGGGGATTCGAGTACAGTCAAACCTTCGTCGGGGCGTGGCTCAGCCTGGTAGAGCGCTCGGTTCGGGACCGAGAGGTCGGAGGTTCGAATCCTCTCGCCCCGACCATCAAAAAGGGGTGCTTCGGCACCCCTTTTTGATGGTCGAAGCGGGCGAGAGGATTCGAATCTCCGAGTGGGACCGCCCGAGGCGTGCCCTCCGCCTGACGGACAGCGCCCGGCGCTGTCCTCCCGCTCTTCGCTCAGCTCAATCGCGGAGTCGGAGCCTCTGGCACGCCGAAGCAGGACCGGCGGCTGGCACAGCCAGACGCGGTTCGAGTCACTGCCCAAGTGGGGTGGCGCCAAATACGGGGCACGGGCGAGAGGATTCGAACCTCCGAGGAGGCTCCGACTCCGCGCGCTGCGGCGCGCGGGAGCAGGCTCCGGGGGAGCCTGCGTCAGGCGGAGACTGCCCTAGGTGCAACATCAGCCTGATGGACAGCTCCCCGCGTGGTCAGACCACCGTCCATGAAATCCCGACACCCGCCGCCGTTTCGTGACCTGCGACGCAAGCTATCCCAAGCTACAATGAGGGGTTCCGCCCGCCGGGCGGGGAGTTCACTCGATGAGCGACGTCTGCACCATCGTCACCACCTGCGGAAGCGAAGAGACAGCTCTCACCATCGCCGCCGCGCTGGTGGACCAGGCCTATGCCGCCTGCGTGAACATCATTCCCAGCGTCAAAAGTTACTATTATTTCAAGGGTGAGACCCACCTCGATGAGGAGGTCATGCTGGTCATCAAGACCACCATCGAGCTCTTTCCCCAGGTGTCCGAAGTGATCACGGACCTGCACACTTACGAAGTGCCCGAGATTCTGATGTTCCCGGTCGAGGCAGGCTCCGAGGCCTTCGTCGACTGGATCCGCCAGAGCGTCAACCGCCTGGCCTGAGTAGTACCCACCCCACCTCCCAGGAGCTCACACCATGGAACAGACCCTGTCGCTCGAATTCCTGCGGGTGGTTGAAGAAGCTGCCATTGCCTGCGCCACGTCCATCGGCCACGGCCGCCGCAAGCACAGCGACAAGCTGGCCGTGGAGGCCATGCGCAAGGCCATGGAGTCCGTCCGCATGGATGCCACCATCGTCATTGGCGAGGGCGAGCGCGACGAGGCGCCCATGCTCTATATCGGCGAGAAGGTAGGCATGGGGGCGGATCTGGATGGCGACAACCCGGCCGTGGACATCGCCGTGGATCCCCTGGAAGGCACCAACCTCTGCGCCACCGGCTCACCCAACGCCATCGCGGTGCTGGCGGCCACGGAGCAGGGCGGCCTGCTGCACGCGCCGGACCTCTACATGGAAAAGCTGGTGGTCGGCCCCTCTGCCAAGGGCAAGGTCAGCCTCGACGCGCCCGTGGGGGACACCCTCAACATCATCGCCAAGTCCCTCAACCGCCTGGTATCTGAGATCACCGTCAGCGTGCTGGACCGGGAACGCCATGCCCAGCTCATCGCCGATATCCGCAAGACCGGCGCCCGCATCCAGCTCATCGGCGACGGCGACCTCAGCGCCGCCATCAGCGCCGCGGTCAGCGGCACAGGCATCCATGCGGTCATGGGCACGGGCGGCGCCCCCGAGGGCGTGCTCTCCGCCGCGGCCATGAAGTGCCTCAACGGCGAGATCCAGGGCCGCCTCAAGGTCGACACCAACACCGCCAGCCGCGAGAAAGCCGAGGCCATGGGTGTGGACTTCGACCGCATCTACTTCACGGACGACCTCTGCCCCGGGAAACAGATCGTCTTCGCCGCCTGCGGCGTCACCCACGGCAACCTGCTGCAGGGCGTCCGCCACTTCGGCCACGGCGTCCGCACGTCCAGCCTGATCCTCACCTACGGCAGTCGCCAGGTGCGCTTCATCGACACCGTCCACATG
>CAIPAY010000192.1 GCA_903863195.1 uncultured Holophagaceae bacterium | reverse complement strand
GGAGCCCGGCAGCAGCTCGCTGGCCCGCTTGGCGCGGAAGGCGCCGGTCTCGAGCCAGCGGCGCTGGATCTCGGGTTCCTGGGTCAGGGGCTGGAACGGCATGGCGAAACTCCATCGGAA
Source organism: uncultured Holophagaceae bacterium (assembly GCA_903863195.1). Classification (GTDB taxonomy): domain Bacteria; phylum Acidobacteriota; class Holophagae; order Holophagales; family Holophagaceae; genus Geothrix. The sequence continues at coordinate 1,782 of CAIPAY010000192.1, read as the reverse complement.
CCCTTGATTCTACAAGGAAATTCCGATGTTTCCACCTCCGTTCAGAAGCTCCAGTGCATCCCTAGGGATGCGCTCCACCGGGGCTCGAGCTGCAGGCCGTTCACCCGCTGGGCCAGGGGCACCTGGGCGAAGACGTAGACCTGCAGGGCGCGGGTCACCTCCACGGTCACGCCGGGGCTGAGGTAGGCCAGGGTCGCACCGCTGTTGGCCACGTCGGCGTTGACGCCAGCCTCGCGCTGCTCGGCCCGCACATTCACCTGCAGGTGGGGAGCCACCCCGGCGAAGCCCGTATAGCGGACGCCGAAGTTGGCGTTCAGGCCATCCCCGGGCTTGAAGCCGTCCTTCTCCGCCAGGGGCTTCTGGAACAGCACCTGCCCAAAGCAGCCCCAGTTCTCTCCGAGACTGCCGAAGGCGTAGACCCCGAAGAGCAGGTCCGTGGTGCCGGTGCCCAGCTGCAGCCCGCGGTCCAGGGCCTCCCCGGCCTGGGCCCCGGCGCTGAAGGTCTGCTTCGTGCCGCCTGTGGGCAGCTTCACGCCGAGCTGCACGCCGAAGGAGTGATCGTCGGTGAAGCCCTGGTAGCGGCCCAGCACCCGGACATCCCCAAGGCCGCTGGCTCGGGAGAAGGAGGGCTCGGCATCCCCCTCGGCGATCGTGACGTGGTAGCGGCTGAAGCTCGGCACCACCAGGGCCACGCCCCAGTCCACGGTCGGGCTGTAGTCCAGGGTCAGCGTCGTGTTGCGGTTGAGGGTCTTCTCCTGGATCTCCTGGTCATTGGGGAAGTCGAAGGCGCCCCGGCCCACGGACCGAGTGCCCGCACGCAGCTGGTCCTGGTTGAAGTAGTCCTGGCGGAGATCGAAGCGCAGGCCGGGCTTGAGCGCGTAGCCCTGGCTGGCCCAGTCCGAGTTCAGGGTGCAGCCGCAGGCGCCGCAGGCCTGGGCTGCCGGCGCGGCGGCCAGGAGGAGGGTCAGGAGCGGCATCAGATTCAGGCGGCAGGGGCGGGTCATCGGGCACTCCAGAAGCGGGTCTACTCCTAGGATGTCTGTCCGGACACGGGTGTCCCTGCGTCACTTTGTCGCAGCGATCCGCCCCCCTACCTCAGGGGCCGCCGCCGGTCCGCCTTCCGCTGCAGGCTGCGCCGGTGCATGCCCAGCCGGCGCGCGGCCTCGCTGAGGTTGCCTTCGCAGTCCGACAGCACCCGCTGCAGGTGCTCCCACTCCACCCGGGCCAGGGAGGGCGTCTCTAGGTCCACGGCCTCGGCGCGGGGGGCCTCGGGGTCGAAGGCCGCCAGGATCTCGTCCACATCCGCGGGCTTGGTGAGGTAGTGCACCGCCCCCAGCCGCACCGCCTCCAGGGCGGTGGCGATGCTGCCGTAGCCCGTGAGCATGAGCACCCGGGTGGTGGGGTCGATGGCCTTGAGCCGGCGCAGCAGCTCCAGGCCGCTCTCGCCGGGCATCCGGAGGTCGAGGACCGCCAGCTCGGGGCTGTCCGCTTCCGCCAGCCGCACCGCCTCGGCGGCGTCCGCGGCGGTGCGGACCTCATAGCCCCGGGCGGCGATGGCCTTGGCCAGACGGTCGCGGTAGACGGCATCGTCGTCTACTAGCAGCAGGGAGGGCTGGGTCTCAGGCATGGGGCCAGTCCAGCTGCACGGTGGTGCCGCTGCCGGCGGCCGACGCCACCCGCAGTTCGCCGCCGAGCTGCTCCGCGAAGGTGCGGGCCAGAAACAGCCCCAGGCCCATGCCGGAGCCCGTGGGCTTGGTGCTGAAGAAGGGCTCGCCCACCCGC
>CAIPAY010000191.1 GCA_903863195.1 uncultured Holophagaceae bacterium | reverse complement strand
GATCGCTCTCCCGGAGGCCCTGCGGGCCTTTCGCTACCGCAACTTCCGGCTCTTCTTCTCGGGGCAGCTGATCTCGCTCATCGGCACCTGGATGCAGATCGTGGCGCAGTCCTGGCTGATCTACCGGCTGACGGGCAAGGCCTCCATGCTGGGCCTGGTGGCCTTCGCGGGGCAGTTCCCGGTGTTCCTGCTGGCCCTGGTGGGGGGCATGACCGCGGACCGAATACGGCCTCACACCCTCCTCCTGATCACCCAGGCCAGCTCCATGGGACTGAGCCTGGCCCTGGCCATGCTGACCCTCACCGGGCAGGTCCAGGTCTGGCACATCGTCGTCCTCTCGCTGCTGCTGGGCGTGGTGAACGCCTTCGACATCCCGGCCCGGCAGGTCTTCGTGGCGCAGACCGTGTCCCGGCCCGACCTCATGAACGCCATCGCGCTGAACTCGTCCATGTTCAACGGCGCCCGCATCGTGGGCCCCGCCCTGGGCGGCCTGCTGGTGGCGGCCGTGGGGGAGGGCTGGTGCTTCCTGGTCAACGGCCTGAGCTATGTGGCGGTGCTCGCGGGGCTGCTGGCCATGCGCCTGGAGGCGCGGGCACCGGTCACGCACGGCCCGGCCATTCAGGGCGTGCTGGAAGGCCTCCGCTTCATCCGCGAGGCCACACCGGTCCGGGACCTGCTCCTGCTGCTGGGCCTGCTGAGCCTCATGGGCATGCCCTACACCGCGCTGATGCCCATCTTCGCGGACCAGATCCTCCACGGCGGCGCCAGGGCTATGGGCGTGCTCATGGGCCTCTCCGGCGTGGGCGCGCTGACCGGGGCCCTCAGCCTGGCCCTGCGCCACAGCCCCAAGGGCCTCGGCCGCTGGATCGCCATGAGCGCCTGCGGATTCGGCGTGGCCCTGATCGCGTTCTCCCTGTCCCGCAGCTACACCCTGAGCGCGGTGCTCATGCTGCCCCTGGGCTTTTCACTGATGGTGGAGATGGCCTCCACCAACACACTCATCCAGATGATGATCCCCGACGCCCTGCGGGGCAGGGTGATGTCCGTCTACTCGATGATGTTCATGGGTATGGCGCCGGTGGGCGCCCTCATCGGCGGCACCCTCGCCCACAACCTGGGGGCGCCCCTCACCGTGGCCCTGGGCGGCGGCGGCTGCCTGGCCGTGGGCCTGCTCTTCACCCTCCGCCTGCCCCGGTGGAGACAGCAGGCCTCGCTCCTCTTCCACAGCGAAGAGGCCGCGCGGAAGGCGGAGTAGGCGCCACTCGGCTTTACAGCGGCCGCCAGTGGTGGAAGCAGGCGGCCTGGCCACGCGGGGTCTGCTCCGCGTCGGAGAGGTTCCAGACCACCGCCTGTTCGATGCGGAAGCGGCGGCCATCTGCGGCCACCCGCACACCGGCGTAGTCGTTGATGAAACCCTGGTCGGCGACCCGCCGCAGCAGCCGCTCCCGCTCCTCGCGGGCCACGGGCTCGGCGGAGAGCCTGGACGGCAGGCCGATGAAGGCCTCCCACGGATAGCCGAAGAGGGCCTGGGCCGCGCGGTTGGCATAGTTGAAACGGGGATCGGGCTCCGTGCTGTGGGACAGCAGGACGAAGTCCGCCTCATACAGCGCGCGTCCTAGGTCGGCCCCGGGCGCGGGTTCGATCAGAGGCCGCCCCAGCAGGCGGTGGTAGCTGTCCGCCAGCAGGGCCGCGTGGGCTCCATGGAACCCGTTGGCGGCGCTGGGGGGGTGAGCGGTGTCCATGTTCCGCAGCTACTTCGGCGGGTTGGCCGGCGCGTCGCGCTTGAACCACTGGGCCTGGCCGTAGACGGGCTTGACCTTCTGCTCGAGGGCCTCGAGCTGGGCCTGGTTGAGGGGCAGGAAGTCCCGGGCGATGCGGACGTTCTCTTCGAGCTGGGCGACATTGTCCACGCCGATGATGACGGTGCTCACCGGGTGGCTCAGAGTCCAGCGCATGGCCTCCTTGATGGTCAGGGTGCCGGGCCGGTCGTACTTGGCGGGGCCCCGCTGCTTGTCCGGCGGCGGCGGCGGCACGCCCTCGAGGATGCGGCCCCGGGCGGGGATCTTCATGGCGATGATGCCCATCTCCTTCTCGATGGCCAGGGGCAGCAGGGTCTTCTTGAAGGGCAGGTGCCAGCTGTCCGCGGCGTTGAAGGCCATGAGCACCGTGTCGAAGGGGAAGCGGCGGATGGCCTCGGCCAGCACGTCCGGATCCGTGTGGCCGCTGAGGCCCAGGAAGCGCACCAGCTTCTGGTCCCGCGCCTTCACGAAGGCCTCCAGGGCGCCGCCCTTGGCGCAGACCCGTTCGACATCCTCCATGGTGCTCATGGCGTGCAGCTGCCAGAGGTCCACGTGGTCCGTGTTCAGCAGCTTCAGCGAGAGCTCCAGCAGACGGAAGGAGCCGTCCGCGGTGCGGTCATGAGTCTTGGTGGCCAGGAAGGCCTCGCGCCGGCGGTGCTTCATGACCTGCCCGAAGTACTGCTCGCTCCAGCGAGCCGGGCCGCCGTAGCGCGCGGAGGTGTCCAGGTAGTTCACGCCCAGGTCCAGGGCCCGCTCGATGAGGGGGATGGCCACCTTCTCGTTGTTGGGCTGCTCGAGGCTGGCCTGGCCGCCCAGGCTGAAGAGCCCCACCCGGTGGCCCGT
>CAIPAY010000190.1 GCA_903863195.1 uncultured Holophagaceae bacterium | reverse complement strand
CTCCCGCAATCGGGCCAGGGCTCGGCTCATCGCGGATGGACTGAGCCGCAACCGCTGGGCTGCACGCGCAACATTCCCTTCCGCCAGCAGCACATCCAGGGTGATGAGCAAGTTGAGATCGGGCCTCGACATGCATCAGCATGGCAGGATTGGCTAGTCGCATGGCGTTTGGTGCACTAATAACATGCAAATGATGCGTCTTCCGCCTATCCACTTGAAAACGGACCCTGGGATCTAGCACTTCTGGGGGTCGAGCAAATGAAAACCACAGCCAAGCCAATCTCTGAAAGACAAGATGACGCTGGCACGGCGGAGAGCGCTCATTCGGTTCGCTGGGCGCTCGCCGGCCTCTGCCTTTCCATGTTGATGCCCTCCCTTGATACCAGCATCGCCAATGCGGGCTTGCCCACGCTGGCGCAAGCGTTCACCGCCTCCTTCCAGGCGGTTCAGTGGATCGTTCTGGCCTACCTCCTAGCCATCACCACCTTGATCGTTAGTGTCGGCAGGCTCGGTGACATCCTCGGCCGCCGACGGCTCTTGCTGTTCGGGATCGGCCTGTTCACGGTGGCCTCGCTGCTGTGTGGTATCGCGCCCACACTCTGGATGTTGATTGCCGCCCGGGCAGCGCAGGGACTTGGAGCGGCCATCATGATGGCTCTTACCGTGGCCTTTGCCGGTGAGACAGTGCCGAAGGGAAAAATTGGTAGCGCCATGGGACTGCTTGGCACGATGTCCGCCATCGGAACCACGCTTGGCCCATCGCTGGGCGGCGTCATGATCGTCGGGCTCGGTTGGCGGTCCATCTTCCTTGTGAACGTGCCGCTGGGCATCCTGAATTTCCTGCTCGCCTATCGCCACCTGCCCGTCGATCGCCGGGAGCCCAACGCCAATCAAGTCAGCTTCGACAAAATCGGCACACTGCTGCTTGCCCTGACCCTTGCGGCCTATGCCCTTGCCATGACGCTTGGGCGGGGCAGCTTCGGCTCGCTCAACCTGGCGCTGCTGGCGGCTGCCGTCCTCGGAGTCGGCCTCTTCCTTCTTGCTGAGGCTAGAGGCTCATCACCCTTGATTCGATTGGCAATGTTCCGTAATCCAGTGCTGAGTGGCAGCCTCACCATGAGCACGCTCGTCTCCACTGTGATGATGGCGACGTTGGTGGTCGGGCCGTTCTATCTCTCCCGATCCCTTGGGCTTCAGGCTGCCCTGGTCGGCCTGGCCTTGTCGGTGGGCCCACTGGTTGCCGCCCTGACGGGTGTGCCGGCAGGTTGCATCGTGGATCGTTTCGGCGCCCAGCGCATGACCCTCGTCGGGCTCAGCGGAATCGCCTTTGGATCCTTCATCCTAGCCACGCTGCCGGCGAGCTTCGGCATCGTCGGCTACCTCGCTCCCATCGCCATGGTCACGTCCAGCTATGCCCTTTTCCAGACGGCCAACAACACTGCCGTCATGACGGACGTCCGCCCAGATCAGCGGGGCGTGATCTCCGGCCTGCTCAGCCTGTCGCGCAATCTTGGACTCATCACCGGCGCATCCGCCATGGGCGCGGTGTTCGCGCTCGCCTCGGCGGCAACCAACATCATGACCGCGCCTCCTGAGGCTGTTGCGGCAGGCATGCGGATCACCTTCGCCGTCGCTGGCGCCTTGATCCTCGTCGCGCTCGCCATCGCGTCTGCAAGCCAGGCTCTATCGCGACGAACCCTTCAATCTGGCGATCTCCCCGATCATTCGTCCGGCCATTCCGTGGAATCTGGGTCGACCGAGCGGAGGCCGTCGCCTTCCCCCAGGCGGAGTGGGTCACGAGCCTTCGTTTGAGTCGATGTAACGCTCGATGCCATCCAATACGCGCTCAAGGCCGAAGTCGAAGCCCTCCTCCATCGTGCGTGGCCGGCCGGCGCGCACAGGCAGAGGTGACGCGTCTGAAATGCCCCCCGACTGGGAGGTGAGAATGGCGGACAGCCTCGGGTAGCGCAGGTCGTGGATCGCGCGACAGAGGTCCCTGCCCACGGCCTGCGCCCACAGCTCGTCCGGCATGCCACGGGACCTGGCGCGCGCCAGCGAGATGGCCGTGTCGGAGGCTCCGCTCACGTAGGCATGGACCACGCTGAGCATGTCCATCAGGTCCTCGGGGCTCAGTCCCGTGTCAGCCAGGGCCTCCAGGAGCGCCTCATGCCAGCTCAGCCAGTTGGGGCCATGGGGCGCCGCGACGAACGGCAGCTCCGCCAACCAGGGCCGTGAGCACAGCATCGCCCGCTTCGCATAGGCCCAGTGCTTCACTTCCTGACGCCAGCTCTCGCGCGGGCCACTCCTTCTCGGCGGCGTTCCCATGGCAGCGTCGACCGAAGCGTCCAGCAGCGCTTCCTTGTTCGGGAAGTAGCGGTAGAGCGCCATCGTGGTGAACCCAAGCCTTTCGGCGACCGCGTACATCGTGAGCGCAGCGAGACCGCTCTGGTCGGCCACGCTGATCGCTGCCTGGACGATGTCCTCGCGGCTCATCGTGGGCTTGGACCCCCGGCTCGGCCGGGGCGGATCCTCCCAGAGCAGCTCACTGCGCTTCTGAAGGTCCCGGGCAGCGCTCTCAGGGTTGGCAGGGGCCTGAGGGAGGTCCTCGCGGCGCCGCCCACCCTTCGTCTCAGGGCTCGGCCGATCCCCCTGGCCAGTCCTTCCTGCCATGTCGCTCCTTTTCCTGAAAAAGTACCTTGAACGAAACTGTGTATAGCATACACTATTGGTTATGAGACAAAGACTCATCCCCACTAGGAGCGCATCGTGTTAATCAACTCCTTTATTTTCAATGCTAGTTCACGCTCAACCCGTCTCGGCCACCAGGGCTTCACTCGAAAAGTGTTTGCGACCATGGGGGCCATCCTCCTGCTCCTCACCTCGACGCGCCCTGCTGCAGCTCAGACACCACCGCAGCCTCCCGCAGCCTGGGAAGTCTACGTCTCCGGCGGCTGGCTCATGCCCACCGGCGCCCAGCGGGCCAGCATCAAGACGGCAGACCTGACGGCGGTGGTGGTGTCCTATGTCCCGCGCCCCTCGTTCGCCATCACGGGCACCTTTGAGTGGGCGCGGAGCCACGACCTCGCCATCGCGGGCCAGCCCAAGCTCGACATCTACCTAGGTGATGTCGGAGCGGAAGTGCGCGCCCCGCAGCTGTCCCTGGGCAGCACCTGGAAGGTCGCACCCTTTCTCGGCGCCGGCGGTGGCG